>CALZHQ010000007.1 GCA_945787295.1 uncultured Desulfuromonadales bacterium | reverse complement strand
GAGCGAAAACCAAATGCAGCAAATAACCGACCAGCATCAGCTGTACACCCATGCGCACTGCAGCTGTCAACAGACCACGGACTTCACCGCCACGCAGTCTTACCAATGCCGCCGCCAACAGGATCAGCCCATAAACCAGGGCGATATCGAGCAACGAAAGATCGATCAAGACGCCGCCTCCGCGCGCGTTTCGGGTGACTGCAGAAACGATTGCAATTTTTCGGTCTGTGGCCGACGCAGTATTTCTGCAGAGCCGCGCTCAACAATTTCCCCAGCAACCAGGAAGATGACCTGATCGGCAACCCGCTCAACCAGTCGCAGGTCATGACTGCTCATCAAGATGGTTATTGCTTGTTCGTGGCAAAGCTGCTGCAGCAAGCCACCCAAGCGATCAACCGTCGGTCGGTCAAGGGCGCTGGTCGGCTCATCGAGCAGAATAATTTGCGGCTGGGACAGTAAGGCCCTCAGCAACCCGACCCGCTGCTGCTGGCCAACAGATAACGAGGCCGCCGACTGAGACAAGTGCGGCTTCGTAATGCCACACAGACTCAGCAAAGCAGCAATCTCTTCAGATTCGATTTCTGGCAGCGGTTCCCGGCGCAAGCGGAAAGGACTGTAAAGATTATCGAGCACAGTCCCCTCAAACATCACCGTTTTCTGCATTAACATCCCCACCTGGCAACGCAACTGTGGCGGAGACAGATGAGTGATATCCTCCCCATTGAGCAGAACCTTGCCAGACTCCGGGTCATCCAGGCGATTCAACAAGCGTAACAGCGAACTTTTCCCTCCACCAGAAGGACCGATCAATGCCGTCAACCGGCCTTTATTCAACTGAAAGCTGACATCATTCAGTATCCGGTTCCCCTGTCTGACGTGTACCAGATTCTCAGCCAGCAAAACGGGCCTGTTCGATATCAAGGTCTGCGGTTTAGCCATTCATCACCAAATAACCCCGGGAAACCTGCCATTCAAAACACTTGCCCCTATTCTAACCCACCAAGGAATGATTACCACTAGTTAGATAACACCCGAGGCAGAATTTTAAAAAACTTAATCTAATCAATTCAAAATTAATATTAGACACCTTGATTTCAAGTATTTATCAGTTATTTTTACATTCAACTATCTATTCATCCGGAGAGATCATGCGCGAAAAACAGCAGCAGGAACTTCGACGCCTGCTGACCAGCAGAGCCCTCGGCTCACGAGAACTGATGCAAGGGTTGAATGTCAGTCAGCCGACGCTCTCCCGCCTGATCAACAGCCTGCTGAATGAAATCGTGGTCATGGGCAAGGGCCGGGCAACCTGCTACGGGCTACCGCGGAAAATTCATGACAAAGCCGGCCGCTTCCCGATTTATTCGATCGATCCACGCGGTGATGCCAGGCTGCATGGCTCCTTGACAGCGCTGCAAGGCGGTCAATACTGGTGGGAAGATGCCGAAGAAAATGGTGAACTGTTCAATAGCCTGCCCTGGTTTCTGCTCGACCTGGAACTCAGCGGATTCGGGGCCCGTTCATTCGCTTACCGGCAAAACAAACTCCTCAACCTGCCCCGCAAGTTATCTGACTGGAGTGAAGAGGATATGCTCTTCGCCACCACGCAGTGCGGAGAAGACAGGCTCGGCAACCTGCTGATCGGCGAGGAATCACTGGCCCGTTACTTTAATTCCGCGCGCGATATGTCACCGGTCCTTGATCTCACGACCCGCAACTGGAAATACCCGCAGCTAGCCCAGAAAACCCTGGCCGGGGAAATGGACAGCGCCCTGCTGGGCGGCGAACAGCCGAAATTTTCCGTCTGTGTAGATGACCAGGGGACACCATGCCATATGGTGATTAAGTTCTCTCCGGCCGTCGACAGTAACGAAGCACGCCGCTACGCCGACCTGTTGGTCTGTGAACATCTCGCCCTCGAAGCGATCCGCATTGCCGGGTTCACCGCGGCCCGTTCGCGGCTGGTGATGGCCGGCAACCAGGTTTTTCTCGGGCTCAAAAGGTTCGACCGCCGGGGTGCGCTCGGCCGCTTGCCGTTGCTTTCGTTGCGTGCTTTGCACGCCCGCATTCAAGCGCCCTGTGACAATTGGACCGATGCGGCAATCCGTCTCAAACAGGCAGGCCTGATCAGCACAAAAGATGCACGCAAACTACGCTGGCTGTCACTTTTCAGCGACCTGATCGGCAACACCAATCAGCATTTTGGCAATATTTCTCTGATCCCCCACCAAGCAGATGGTTACCTGCTGGCCCCTGCCTACGGGGCACGACCGACTCTTTATGAACCGGTTGCCGGGGAAATCCCGCTGCGCCTGTTTACTCCACCACCAGTTCGCAACGAAGTGGCTGCAGACCTGCCGAGTGCCCTGGAAGCAGCAATCCTGTTCTGGAAGAGCGCCGCCGTTGACGAGCGAATTTCAAGAGAGTTCCGTCAGATCTGCTATGAAAACTGTGAATTGTTAAAACTTCGAACCGATGGCCCCAAACTGGTCATATGAAGTTCCTATCTCTGCCCGATAAATTCTGGGGGAGACGAGCCATATTAAATCGACACATTCCTATCCAAAAATAACCTGGTCAGCATTGGCAAGCCTGGAATCTTCGATACAATAAAGTGATTATTTCACATGGCTGAGCAGAGCCAATCTCTCGACAGAAGGATCCAGGCTGAAAAGATGAATCCCCACACGGTCAAAATCCTCTTTGTAGACGATGAACAGAGCATCCTCAAGTCGTTACAACACCTGATGGCCGACGAAAAGTGGCATTGCTACTATGCCAGCAGCGCTCAAGAAGCGCTTGACTTACTGACGACAGTCGAAGTTGACCTGCTGGTTTCTGATGTCATGATGCCCGGAATCGATGGGATTGAACTCCTCACCCAAGTCAAAAAACGCTACCCCAAGACGGTCAGAATCTTTCTTACTGCTTATGCCAAACAGGGAAAAGTTGTCACCGCCCTGGCGGAAGGCAACGCCCAACAGATCATCCCGAAACCCTGGATAGACCAGGAGCTCAAGGAAGTTATCCGTAGTGCTTTGCGCCAGAGCAATCAGCAGAAAAAGTTCAGTGGTAAATTTCAGACCCTGCTTAACTCGATGCCGCTTTTGCCACCGCTGCCGGAAAGCTATGCGCAGGTGCAAAGCTGTATTTCTGCTGACGAAGTCGATATTGAGAAGATGGCCATCATCATCGGACAAGATGTGGCGATGTCGACAGCCCTGTTGCATTGGGCCAATTCTGCGCTGTTCGGCCAACGGTTTCGGGTCGATACGATAAAAAAGGCGATTGTCGTTCTCGGAACAGATATTGTCGTTAATCTGGTCCTCTCAGAGGCTGTCAGCCAAAGCGTGGCAAATACAGAGCTGCATATTGATGGTTTCGACTTGAAAAACTACAAAGCTCACTCGATTGCCACGGCGATCATCGCCCGCCTGCTCATCAAAGCCCTGCACGCATCAGACAGCGACCTGCAAGACAAAGCTTTTGTCGCCGGTCTGCTTCATGACATGGGCAAACTGATTGAGGCGAACCATATCGGCAAATCATTTTCGGCCGCGGTCCAGCATGCAGAAAAGCATAATTGCTCCCTCGCCGAGGCTGAAAAAACAACCATCGGCACCAGCCATGCCGAGTTAGGCAGTTTTCTCGCTGAATGGTGGACCCTGCCACATTTTATCGGCGAAGCGATTCTCCTGCACCATCAGCCGAAAGCGAGTTCCATAGAACCGCAAATCGTTAATGCCGTCTACCTGGCCAACCAACTCAGCTATCGACTCGGCTTTGGCTGCAACGGTGAAAAAATCCCGCGGGATATCGATCCGGTTATTTGGAACAAATTCTACCTGACAGAGGAAGGTCTGGAGATTCTCCAGGCCGAAACTGAAACAGTGCTCAGCACCATCTGCTACTAACCGGAATAACTTTTGTCAGAAATACCAGCGAAGCAATAGCCCACCACTATCGCCTGCCGATCCGAACTCACTGCGCACAACTGGAAAGTCAGTCACTGAATCGGGTTGCGGTTTTTTCCCAAACGCAAACGCCCAAAACAGATCGAGCTGCAGATTATTCGCCAAAGAGATGGCCAGTTGCGGTCGCATAAGGCTGGAACTATCTTGCAGGTTCTGAATCAACAGACCGTTAGCCGTCACCAGGGGATGCAGCTCGTAAGAAGGCCCCAGTAACAGATAATGACGAGCGAGCAGAAAGCTCAAACCCTCTTGCAGTGGCGCCGAACTGGCGACCAATCGGTATTTTTTCGGGTTGTTACTCCCCGGACCGTTATAAAGATATTGACCGAGCAAAACCAGGCCGTTGTCGAAGCGATACCAACCCTCCAGTGCCGCGATGGCAAAAGCATCCCGTAAATCCCCTGCCGGCTTGCCGACTTCGGTACCGCGATAGCAACTGACTTCCGCCTTCAAACCGAGCGGCCCGAGTTCACCGGCCAAGCCGACACCGGCCATCGGCCGACCCCGCAATGAACCGGCCAGAAAAAGCAGGTCAAGATTGTAATAATTCTCTCCAAGGGTCAGCAGGTAGCTGTTATGCCGGGGTCGGTCACCAAAAACCAGGATCCCGCCGACCTGGCCCGCAAACCCGAAATAGTGCTGCAACCTGATGGCATCGACCCCGGGACGGACATCGACATCGATGGCATCCGGTGGGAAAGGGGCAATCACGTCGAGGGGTGAAAAAAGGCTGATACGACCAAAGCCGATAGCCTGGCGGCCCAACGTCCAACGCAGTCCAGCATGCTCACCACCCAGCACAAAACGGTCGAAATGCAACTGCATCTCGAAACGTCCGTTCCGGTTCCAGCTCTGCTCATCATCGATGATCCGATTGAAAGAATCCTGCGGCAAAGCAACTAAACTCGACGGATCACTCCAGATCAGCTGCTGTTCGAGAGAAATCTCCAGTTCGTAATGTTCAGCCAATCGGCTGTTCAGATCGAGGCGGAAACGTTCCGAAGCCAGCCTGCCGTCATCGCTTAAGCCGGGAATGCGGTCGAGATAAAGCAGTGAAGATTTCAGATGCCCGCCGATGTTTGTCTCGCTCAGCAGTTCACCGGCAACCGCTGCCGGCAAGCACATCAGCAAAGCAAAGAACAGCAGCCACTTCACCGGTCCGACTCCAACCGACCGTCACGTAAACTCACCACCCGCCGGGCATGAGAAATCACCAGCGGATCGTGGGAACTGAAGATAAAAGTTACGCCCTGCTCCTGATTCAGCCTTTTCATCAACGCCAGGAGATCTTCGCTGGCCTGGGAATCAAGGCTGGCGGTCGGTTCATCAGCCAGGATCACCGCCGGTTCTGCGGCCATCGCCCGGGCGATGGCGACCCGCTGCTGCTGGCCACCGGACAAGTCAGAAGGCTTACGATTCTCCAGGCCCTGCAAACCCAGCTGGGTAAACAGGTCGACAATCCGCTGCCGGCGTTTTGTTTTGTCGACCCCCAACAACATCAGGGTAAATTCGGCATTCTCGGCCGCGGTCAGGACCGGAATCAAATTATAGGATTGAAAAATAAAGCCGATTTCGTTCAACCGCAGCTTCGCCAGTTGCTTGGCCGCGCCCTGCCCCACGTCCTGACCGTTCAGCCAGACCTCTCCGCTGCTCGGCCGGTCGAGACACCCGATCAGATTAAGCAGCGTCGTTTTGCCGCTTCCCGAAGGCCCGGCCAGGACGGTAAATTCGCCCGCCGCGATTTTTAGCGACAGATCTTCAACCGCCACCACCTGCTGATTGCCAAGGGGGTAAATCTTACTAACAGACTTCAATTCAATCAGGGACATCAGCGTTCATCTCCAATAACCTCCATATCAATGATGCCGCAACGCTTCCGCAGGAACAATTCGTCCGGCCTTGACCGCCGGATAAATAGCTGCCACCAGCGACAGCAACAGCATGAAGCCAGCCATCTGCAGCATGTAGGGTAAGTCCCAGGCCGCCCGCATAATCGGATCGAACACCACGCCACCGAACTCGAGATCCCCCTCCATGAAATCGCGCAGATCAATCCCGACCGCCTGTAGGTACCAGGTCAGCAAGGCACCGAACAGGCTGCCGAGCAGCATGGCGACCAGGCCGAGCAGCAATGCCTCGACATAGACCTGAATACGCAGCCGTACTGCGCTACCACCAATGGCGAGGATCACGCCGAACTCCCGGAAGCGTTCCATCACCGACATCAGCAGGGTATTGATCACGCCGATGGTGACGATAAGCAACAGGATCACAAAAATAAATTGTGAGCTGGCGTAATCGAGCTTAATGGCATTCGCCAGATTCGGCATCGCCTCTTCCCAGGAAAGCGCGCGTAACAACGGTCGCTGTTGCAGCAGTTTCTGCAGAGCCGGATAGACCTGTCGGTCGACCTGCTGATCTTGCAGCACCACTGCCAACTCATGAATCTCCCCCGGAACCCCCATCAGCTTTGCCGCCCGCTCGCGACCGACCAACAGCAGCGATTTGTCAACACTCTTGATCCCGGTTGTCACCACACCGTGGACACGAAACATTTCACTGACCAGATCACCACTGCGCCCCTGCAGAGTGACGACGAACTTGTTGCCCTGCTTCAGCTGCAACTCTTTTAGCAAGCGACTGCCGAGAATCGCTTCACGACCACTTAAGGATGGCAGCCGCTCTAGTGAAATATTCTTCAAAAAAGGATTGATCCGCGCTTCCGCCTGTGGCTCCACACCGGTCAGCAGGATACCGCGACTCTCCCGGCTCGACTGGGCCAGTCCCGGCAGGTAAAGCCGCGGCAACACCGCTTCGACCCCCTCGAGTTCGGCGATCTGGTCGGCCAACTGCTGCGGATCAAAGGAGTAGCGTTCATCACGTCCAGCAACATATTCCTGCCGGTATACCACCAGGTGACCAGTTCCGGCACGCACGCCGCTGTCGATCATTGCCGAATAGACCCCGGCGGAGAGGTTGTGTGACCCTTGCACCAGCATCAGGCTGAAGCTTAAGGCCGCCAGGGTAATCAGCGTCCTCCTGCGACTGCGCCAGAGATTTTTCCAGGCCAGGGCCAGAACGTCCATAAGCTATTCTTCCCGGATCGCCACCACCGGTTGCATGCGGGCGGCACGGTTAGCGGGCAGGAACCCGGCGAGCAGGCAGACCAGCAGAAGCACCAGGGCGGGGATCAAGATATTCGCCGGTTCGAGCACTGCATGCAGGCGCGGCAGGATGGTCCCCCCGGCGTAGGTGATCGGCGTCAGAGAACCGGACAGATCGATGCCGACCTTGGCCATATAGAGGCTGAGCAGCACTCCCAGGACAACCCCGATCAGCAAGGCGATCAAGCCCATCGCCAGGGTTTCCAGCAGCACCAGCAGGCGCACCTGTCCCGGTCGCATACCGACCGCCATCAGCACGCCAAACTCGCGAGTCCGTTCCATCACCGACATGAAAAAGGTATTGAGGATGCCGAGCCCGGTGGCAATGTAGAGGATGGTGACGAAGATCAGGCGCGAAACATCGTAGCTGGCGACCACCTCGCGCATTTCGGGGAGCATCTGCCCCCAGTCGAGTATCTCCAGCGACTTCGGCATTTGTGACTGTAACCCGGCAGCGATGGTTGCTGCCTGCAGGGGTTGCTCGATACGGAGCGAGATTTCATGCAAGCGTCCGGGCAGCACCAGCAGTTGTTGCAGCCACGCCAACGGCACCAAGACCAAGCCGTTGTCGTGCCCCTGGTCGCCGGTCGAGAAGATGCCACGCACCTCGAGCAGGTCATTGCCGATCGAGCCGTCCGCAGCCTGGGTCACGATGACCAGCTGGTCTCCCGGCTGCACTGAAAGCCGCCGTGCCAGTCCGGTGCCGATAACCGCGCCGTTGCGCTCATTCTCAAGCAGATAACGACCAGCCTGCAGATGGTCCTGCAGGTTGGTCACCCCCTGTTCCTGCTGCGGTAATATCCCAAGCAGTTCCACCGGCGAGCTGTTCTGTCGGTGTGAGAGCAAACCGAAGCTGCGCAGGCGTGGTGAGTAACCGCTGATCTGGGGCAGCTGCAAGGCGACGAGATTCTCTTTTGCGCTGAAGGTGGCAAACATGTCGCGGTCATCCTGGTAGCCCTTAACGCTGATCACCAGGTGCCCGAAATACTGCTCGGTGGCCGAGGCGAGCATATCCTTGAACATCCCGGAAAACACCCCGAGACAGAGGATCAGCAGCGCCGAGGAGATCACCATCGCCGAAAGGGTCAGCAAGGTACGGCGGCGGTTGCGCCAGATATTACGCAGGGCCAGTCGCCAGAGCATCAGCGCCGCCCCTTCAACCGCCCGATGGAGAAGTATGCCTCATCCAATCCGACATCAAAATTGACCTTGCTGTAGTGCATCAGGGTCAACTCCTCCGGTTTTTCCACCGGCAGCACAGTCATCCGCAGGGGGATAGTCCGACCACTGACCTCTTGCACATCATCGAAAACGATCCGTCGTACCAGCACTTCCTCTTCATCAAAATATTTGACTTCGAGCGGCACCAGCGGTTCTTTCTGCAGTTGATAAACCAGCTTGCCCCAGATCACCGCGGCTTCCGGTTTGGGAATGGCTTCAATCGTCCAGCTTCCCGCGTCTTCCGCGAGCAGCTGAAAGTCATAATCCTCATCGATATGATTCGCCTTGACCAGGTCGTCATTGGTGATGTGGCTGCCCATCCAGGCGCCACCCATCATTGAGGGCGGGATGCGGATCACCCTATCCACCTTCGGCAGATAATTCCAGACCTCGCGCTCCACTTTGAGAGTCGCGACGCCCTTTTCCTTGGCCGGCGCCAGGATTCGCACCAGGAATTGTTCGCGACCGAGGGACCAGGATTCCATTTTCAGGGTTCGCTGCCAATGCCCGGTCTTTATCGTCATCTGCAACTCAACCTCAGAGGATTCACCGCGATACTGCTGTTCGACCTTACGGATGAGTTCACTTAACTCAATAGCAAAAGCCGCCGGGACACCAAACACCCCGATCAGAAGAGCAATGAATAGCAATCGTAAATAACGCATGGCAACCTTCTCTTCCGGCTGGGACAAGCGACGCCGGTTCAGCCCTCGACGACGATAAAGCGATTCCTCCCAGCTCTTTTAGCGGCATACATGGCATTGTCGGCCAGGCCGATCAGCCCGCTGGCGGTTTGTTCCTGGCCATTGAACAACACCACCCCGATACTGCAGCCGATCTCGACCTGATGTCCATCAAGCTTGAATGCGCGGCGTAAAGCAGTCAGCAGGTGTTCACAAGCCCTGGTCACCGAGTCTTCATCCTCAACATTGATCAACAGCACGGCAAACTCGTCACCACCAACCCGGGCAACCGTATCTGAAGCCCGGACAGTCGCCAGCATCCGCTTGGCCACCTGCTGTAACAGCTTATCTCCGGCCTCATGGCCATAGTTGTCATTGACCGGCTTGAACTGATCGAGGTCGACAAACAACAGCGCAAAGGTCCCCCCCTGCCGCCGGACCTGCGCCATCGCCACCTGCAAGCGGTCCATCAACAGTCCACGGTTTGGCAAGCCGGTCAGGTTATCGTGACTGGCCATCCGTCGAATCCGCTCTTCCATCTGTTTGCGCTCGGTCACATCCCTGACAATCAGGGTATAGAGGTCTCTTCCAGAGGCAGTGCCACGGGAGACGCTCAATTCGGTCGGGAAAATTTCACCATTTTTCCGCTGCCCCTGGACATCGAGAGTTCGTTGTTTCGCCCAAGGTGAATTGATCCTGGCCAGTTGCTTCAGCGTCAGGGGAGTATTCTCATCGGCAAACTGCAGGAAACAGGAGGCCGGCATCCCCAGCGCCTCCGCGGAAGTGCAGCTAAAGGTCTGCTCGGCGCCAACACTCCAGAACCGGATCCGCTCTGCATCATCAACGGAAATGACCGCATCTACCGTCGAATTTGCCACCGAACGGAAATGCTCTTCACGCTCTTCCAGGCCAATTTCGGCCTTTTCGACGCGCGTAAGGGTTCTAAACAACATCGCCAGCGATAACAGGATGGTCACAGTGACTGCAAGTTGGATGATCAGTAAATTCTGCAACCGGCTCTGCCATTCAGCAAAGACCCAGTCAACCGAGGACCCGACCGTCAACACCAGGGGCAAATCGGCCAACTTGCGATGGGCGACGATCCGGCTGACCCCATCGGTGTCCTCAGGAGCCCGCGAAACCCCCACCGGAGATTCCGGGAGCAGCTCCCGAAACAACGGGCCATCGGCATACGAGAGACCGGCCAATTCCCTGCCCTGCGGCTTTCTCGCCAAAAGCAGGCCCTGATGGTGAAATATTGCGACTGATCCGTTTTCCCCCAGGGTCACATCCTGATGGAAATCGAGGAGATAATCGGCATACAAAAGAGAGACGACCAGCAGTCGCCGCGCTCCTTCTCTGAATTCACGCAACAACGCGATCAGACGACGTCCGTCACTGCCAGAATACAGCTTGTCGGCTATCTGCAGATCGGAACTGCTGCCTACGGGCGGAGTGAAAGAAGCACTTTCAAATGGACCGGAAAAAGTCAAATTGTTGAGCGAAAAGACAAGCTCTCCGGAATCGACATCAATGACAACAAGACCGGCGAGCTCGGGTGAGCGCCGCAACCAATCGCCGAAAATTTCCTGCATTTCTTCAGCGTAGTAATTGGCATGGTGTCGGGTAATTTCGAGTTGCAGAATATCAACCACTTGCACCATCTGCCGGGTATGCGCTTCCAGCCCCATGGCCACGGCGTTAAGGTTCAGACGACTTTGCCGTTCTATTGATTGGTAATCCTGTGTCACGGAGACAATAAAATATCCCCATGACATCAAAAGCAGAGCGACTAACAGCAGACAGATATTCCTGCGGATTCGCGATAGCGGTCTGGTTGCCATGCATTCTCCCCGACAGCAAGAACTGACCAACTCACTAATAGCATAGCAAAGAACTGCCAAAATGATTCTATTGAAGCCCTGAAGTAAATCGAGACTGGCCCCTTGCCCCACTTTCCGGCTCTATGCTATCTATAGCTGACAACTTAGGTCGCCTTTTACCAGTGAGCAGAGTATGAATATCGAGCAGATGAAAATTGTCCTGAAAGAGATCCTGACCAACACCGATCTCACCCCTTGCATCGTCGGCCATCGCGGAGTCGGCAAAACCGCCGGAATTATCCAGGTTTGCCGGGAGCTCGAGAGGGACTATGTACCCTTAAGGCTGGGCCAGATGGAAGTCGGTGCGGCTGGGGCAGATGGAAGTCGGCGACCTGGTCGGCATTCCCTACCGGGAAGCTGGGCTGATGCACTGGTCGCGACCCAGCTGGTGGCCGGCCGCTGACGCCGCGCCGACCATCGTCCATTGTGATGAGTTGAACCGTGCCCAACAGGAAGACACCCTGCAGGCGATATTTCAATTCGTCGAACCTCCGGCCGAGGGCCAGCAACGTTCCTTGCATACCCATAAGCTGGCAGAGCAGCACCGGGTTGTCGTCGCCATCAACCCTCCTGACGGCAGCTACCAGGTGACCCCCCTCGACCGGGCCCTGCTCGACCGGATGGTCGTTTTGCAAGTCGAAACCGATGCTGAGTGCTGGGCCCGCTTTGCCCATCAGCAAGCTTACGACAGCGACGTGCGTCAATTCATTGCCGGCAACCAGCAGCTGCTCTCAACCAACAATCAGAGTTTTGACATGCAGGTTGAACCATCCGAAAGGGCCTGGGAGATGGTCAGCACCCTGCGTCACCAGTGCCGTTTTCCTCAGGAACTGGAGATGGAGGTCTACAGCGGGGTCATTGGCCGTGAAGCGGCGGTCTGTTTTCTCCAGTGGTGTGCCGAGCAGCGCCTTCGCCCCCTGGCGGCGGATGACATCCTTGATCGCTGGAGTGAGGTTGCCGATCAGGCCACCCGGCAACGGGACGATGTCCAGGCCGCCAGCATGAGCGACCTGGTGGCCCGCCTGCAAAGCGATGCTGAGCTGACAGATCTCCAGCAGGACGCATTGGTTGCCTACATCGATATCCTGCCCCGGGATATGCGTTTCGGCCTGGTCAAATCACTGCTGCGCAACCCTCCGGTAGCGGCAATCCTCTGCCAGGACAAGTACGACGCCATCATTCTGGAAACCATGCAACGGATCAGCCAGGATGTCGCCTGATCGACCGCTTCAGGACTCCATCGTCAGGTTACTGAAGCGGCGCCCCTTTTATGGCCAGTTTCTGCTGCAGTTCCGGCGGCGGCAACAGTCCGGCACCCATGCCGTGGCAACCAGCATCATCGATGCCACTCCGACCCTGATTGTCGACCCGCGGCGCTTTGCCCTGTTTTCCACTGATGAGCAGGAAGCCCTGCTGGAACATCTACTCAAGCATATCCTGCACCTGCACCCCTGCCGGCGACGGGACAAGAATCAGCGCCACTGGGATCTGGCCTGCGACCTGGCGATCAATCCATCCATCGACAATCTGCCCCCCGAAGCGGTCATGCCCCACCGGTTCCGTCTTCCTGAAGGATTGGCGGCGGAAGAGTATTACTGGCGGTTGCAGCAGATGCCTCAAATGGGAAATCAGCAAAAGGATGGGGCCGGCGCTTCGCAGCAGAGTACATCGGCCGAGCAACAGTCCGCTGAACGTGGCGATCGAGGGGCAAACCAGCAGCGAGCGGTGACCGTCGATGATCATCAGCACTGGCAGGAAGCCGACCGGACGCCGAAATCGTTATCGGAACAGGTCGTTCGGCAGATGGTGCGCAACGCAGCGAATAAATGCCACGATGAAATCCCCGGGGAGTTGCAAACCTTGATAAATGGCTTCCTGGCGCCACCGACCATTCCCTGGCAACAGATTTTACGCCAGTTTGTCGGCACGGCCGGGCGGATCGGCCGGACCGGAACCTGGAAACGGGGTCATCGCCGCTTCGGTCATACCACGCCAGGAATGCGTAAGCAGCAGTTGCTGAACCTGGTGGTCGGTATCGATGTCAGTGATTCGACCGACACCCAACCACTGCGTGAAGCCTTTGCCCGGCAACTGCTGCAGATCGCCCGCGGCCGCCAGAGCAGAATCTCGGTCCTTTACGCAGGCAGTCGCATCCAAAAGATCGAGCAGTTTTACGGCACCCCGCAAGTCACAGAAGTCTATCGTGGCGGCGGGTTCACAGATTTAAGACCGGTTTTTGCTTACGCCCGACAGATGCAGCCCCGCCCGGCAGCCATTATCTACCTGACCGATGGTTACGGACCGGCACCTGTGCAGTCTGACATCCCGACTCTCTGGGTACTGTCTCCCGATGGAAAAAAGCCGGCCGATTGGGGCCTGGAGTTAAAACTTGAGCACATAAAGGAGCTCTGATGTCTGACAGCAGCCAACCGATGACCGAAGAATCCCTGCGAAAATTGTTAGAAAAGACAGGAGCCAGAACCATGAGTCGCTCCGGTCGAAATGAGCATTACGGCTCGCCACGCGAATTTTCTTTTGAGGTCAAAGCGGTCTTTGCCAACGGCCTTGGGTTGCAGATTACCGCCAGACAATACAATTACCGTGACCCCTGGGAAACCAGCGGCCGGGTCAACGACATTGTCGATGTTGCGCTGTTAAGAAACGGACGGTACTGCGAACTCCCCAAAGGCTATCCGTTTTTTCAGAACAAAGACACCGAGGAAGAAGTCGATTCAGCATTGCTGCAAGAGATAATTTCTTCGGTCAAAGAGATCAATCCCAAGCTATTTACCCTGCAGGAGTTAACCGGAGACCTCTCGTGAACCATAAATCATCATCAATCCCAGGCTCACCCGCATATTAACATTGACTAATCATAAAGCCTGCCGCATAATTCAACCTTCAGCCGTTTTGGGTTCGCCGATATATTTTTCAACTGCAAAGGCAGAGTCGACACTCATGTGTTAGACTTTCCTTTCATGCAGATTATGCAATCAATATCTCGGCCAGCAAACTTCTATCAGTGCATATAACTCTGCAGGGCAGGCTCCAGAATGGAACAACGTAATAACCCTCTCATTCTGACCATTGATGACGAAGAAAACATCCGTGACAGCTTCCGGCTGTTTCTCGAAGATTTCGAATACAATGTCATTGAAGCGGCCAACGGCCGGATCGGCATCGAAAAAATCAAGCAGGAGAAACCTGACCTGGTTCTCTGCGACCTGCGCATGCCGGATGTCGACGGGCTTGAAGTCCTCCAGTACATCAAAGACAACTCACCTGACCTGCCGATCATCGTTGTTTCCGGGACCGGAGTTATCGGTGACGCCATCGAAGCGATCCGCCGCGGAGCCTGGAACTATCTGTTAAAACCGATTCAGGACATGTCGGTTCTGCTCCACGCAATCAGCCAAGCCCTGGAACGTTCTCGACTGATTGTAGAAAACCGCGCCTACCAGGAACACCTGGAAGAGGAAGTCGGGCGACGGACCGAAGCGCTGCAGAAAACCATGCGCGAGTTGAACCAATCGCACCAGAAACTGAAAGACAATGAGGAAAAATACCGACTGATTTTCGAGAACCTGCAGGATGTCTATTTTGAAATTCTGCTCGACGGACTGATTTACGAAATAAGTCCGTCGATTTCGCATTTTTCACTCTACACCCGGGAAGAGGTTCTCGGCGAAAATATCACCGCCCTGTTTCCCAGCGCGCAAAACCGCGACCGCTTAATGGCGATATTGCGCAGTGAAGGGAGCGTTACCGACTTCGAAATCTATCTGCAAGACCAGGACGGCACCCTTATACCCTGTTCACTCAACGCCCGCTACCAGGAAACCGAGGATCAGAAACCAGACAAAATTTACGGCACATTGCGCGACATCACCGAACGCAAGCAAGCTGAGGCGCGCATTGAGTACCTGGCCTATTTTGATGCGCTCACCGAACTGCCGAATCGACGCTTGCTGCTAGACCGCCTGGAACAGAATATTTCTCGCGCTAAAAGACACGGACACTACGGCGCGATGCTGTTTCTCGATCTCGATCGTTTCAAGAACATCAATGATTCCCTCGGACACCCGGTTGGAGATGCGCTGCTCAAAGAGGTCTCAAAACGGTTGACGATCGATTTGCGTACCGAGGACACCGTCTCCCGACTGGGTGGCGACGAGTTTGTCATGTTGCTCTCCGATCTGGGCGAAGATCCGGTCAATGCAGCGGCGGTGGCGCAGCAAAAAGCGGAAGTCATCCAGAACCGCTTAGCGGAAAAATACCAAATTACCGAGCATGTCCTACACGTCACTCCCAGTATCGGTGTTGCGATGTTTCCGACCAGCGAAGATGGCAACGAAACCGGCAACGACATTCTGCGCTTCGCCGACACTGCCATGTACCGGGCCAAAGATGACGGCCGGGATACCATCCGTTTTTTCCTGCCAAGCATGCAATCGGCGGCCGACGCACGCTTGGCGATCGAAAAAGAGCTGCGTTACGCCATGGAAAAGAACGAGCTTTCGCTGGTTTTCCAACCCCAGGTTGACAATCAGGGCAACATCGTCGGTGCCGAGACGCTGCTCCGCTGGAATCACCCCCAAAAAGGCTTTATCTCCCCGGCGACCTTCATCCCCGTTGCTGAAGCAACCGGCTTGATTCTCCCGATCGGCGAATGGGTCTTAAGAACCTCTTGCGAATATTTGAAAGCCTGGGCAGACAATGGCCTGCCGCTGCAGCATCTGGCTGTCAATGTCAGTCCACGCCAGTTCCGGCAACCCGACTTTGTCGACCAGGTCTGTCGCATTCTCCAAGAAACCGGGGCCAGTCCGAACACACTCGGACTGGAACTGACCGAAGGCATGGTGATCGACAATGTTGTTGACACAATAGAGAAAATGCAGGCATTGAAACAGCTCGGCATCGAGCTGTCGATAGACGACTTCGGGACCGGCTACTCATCGTTAGCTTACTTGAAGCAGATGCCGCTCGACATCCTCAAGATTGACCAGTCATTCGTCCGTGACATTGATAGTGATGCCAACGATGCCGCCATCGTCGACACCATTATCTCGATGGCCAATCACCTCGATTTAAGAGTGATTGCTGAAGGTGTGGAAACGGAACTGGAACTGGCATTTTTATCTGGCAAGGGCTGCAAACTCTACCAGGGCTATCATTTCAGCCGACCGGTCCCGGACGATCAATTCACCAAACAGCTCAGAGCCGGCAACGTTTTCAGCGAATAATTTCTCTACAGATGGTCGGCAAACCGGAAATTTTCCTTTCAAAGTACAAGCCTGATTGACAAATTTCTCGTCTTATTCAAACAATAGGTCGAATGATGGCTTCGTTGCCAAGCAGGGCCGACTGAACTATCAATGAAAATCTTAAGGAGAATCAGTTATGAGCACGCAACCGACCGTTCGTATGCAGACCAGCATGGGACAGATTACCATTGAACTTGACGCCGAAAACGCCCCAATCAGTACGGAAAATTTTCTCGCCTACGTTCGTGACAACTATTACGAGCAGACAATTTTTCATCGCGTTATCCCCAATTTCATGATCCAAGGGGGCGGTTTTACGGCTGAAATGAAGCAGAAAAAAACCAAGCCGGAAATCAAAAACGAAGCCGACAATGGCCTGAAAAACCTACGCGGCACCCTGGCCATGGCCCGCACCCAGGTTGTTGACAGCGCCACCAGCCAGTTCTTCGTCAACCTGGTGGACAATGATTTCCTCAACCACCAGTCGAAGGCACCGAACGGCTATGGTTATGCCGTCTTCGGCAAGGTGACCGAAGGGATGGAAGTTGTCGATCAGATTGCCAAGGTCGCAACTGGCAACAGCGGTCATCACCAGGACGTGCCAAAAGAAGCGGTGACCATCGAAAGTGTCAGCATCGAAGAATAAATAGACCCCAAAGGAGAGAGTGTGGTGTTGCTCTCTCCTCTGGTTTCGGCCGTTTTCCCCTCAGGACCCCTCCTTCCAGCAAGTTTCTTAAACCAGTTCAGACCGTTCAGTGACGAAACCAAGAAAGCGGCTTTTCGATGACAGAAAATGCTGCGTTGTGCTATAAACTCTGACCCTTTTCGGAATCGCCGTCGCCCTGGCAATGGATGCCTTTGCCGTTGCCCTCAGTGCCGGGCTGATTCTGCCGCGATTGACGGGCCGTCACCTGTTCCGCTTCGGTTTCCATTTTGGCCTGTTCCAGGCCCTGATGCCGATTCTTGGCTGGCTGGCCGGGGTCAGTGTCCGCGAGCAGATAGAGGCCTTTGATCACTGGCTGGCCTTCGGCCTGCTGGCCCTGGTCGGTGGCAAAATGCTCTGGGAGGCCTGGCACCACGACGAAGACTCACCCCGTGAAGGCGATCCGACCAAGGGCTTGTCCCTGGTGATGCTCTCTATCGCCACCAGTATCGATGCCCTGGCGGTCGGACTGAGCCTGGCGGTCCTGGGGGTGACCATCTGGACCCCGGCCCTGGTGATCGGCCTTACCGCCGGCATCCTGACGATCTGTGGCATGCTGCTCGGTAGCCGCATCGGTCAATGCTGGGGACCGCGGGTGGAGATTCTCGGCGGCCTGATCCTGATCGGGATCGGTGTTAAAATTCTGTTAGAGCATATCTTGTTGTGAGGAAACAATGAGCGAACTATCGACAACAAACCCAACCCTCCGCCTGCCGGCAGAGTGGGAACCTCAGGACGCCGTTCTGCTCGCCTGGCCACATACAGATTCCGACTGGCAACCGATACTTGAAGAAATCAGCTCTGTTTATCTTGAGCTGGTCCGTACCATTCAGCATCGCCAAACAGTTATTATTATTTCTCCGGAACCGGCCCGGGTCACTGAACGCTTACGCCGGGCTAAAATTGAGCAGATCAATATCCTCATCAGAGAAATTGCCACCAACGACACCTGGACCCGCGATTACGGCCCGCTTACGATTCTAAGTAACGATAAACCGATCTTGCTCGATTTCGGTTTTAATGGCTGGGGGAGAAAATTTCCTGCCGATCAAGACAACCTGGTGACCGGCCGTTTGCACGCAAGCGGCTGCTTCGGCAACACAGCGCGGGAAGCCATCGATCTGGTTCTCGAAGGAGGCAGCATCGAAAGCGACGGCACCGGCACCCTGCTGACCACGTCCGCCTGCCTGCTGAATGCCAACCGCAATCCACAGCTTGACAAACAGCAGATCGAACAGGCCCTGAAGCTCCATTTCGGCGTTCAACAGATCCTCTGGCTTGATCACGGCTATCTGGCCGGAGATGACACCGATGCGCATATCGACACGCTGGCGCGCCTCTGCCCGCAAGATACCATCACTTACGTTCGTTGCGACACCCCAGATGATGAACATTTCCCGGAGTTGCAGCAAATGGAAAAACAACTGCGGCAGTTCCGGACCCGAAGCGGTGAACCGTACCGCTTGATCCCCCTGCCCTGGACTCAGGCGCACCATGATGAAACTGGCCAGCGGCTGCCGGCCACCTACGCCAACTATCTGGTGATCAACGAAGCAGTGCTGGTCCCGACCTATAATGACCCCGCAGACGAGACCGCCCTGGCGGCGCTCGCCGAGGCCTATCCTGAGCGACAGATCATCGGCATCGACTGCACCCCGGTTATCTGGCAACATGGATCCCTGCACTGCCTCACGATGCAGATCCCGAAAGGAGTTTTGCCATGCAATCGTTAAAAGTCGGCCTAGTGCAGCAGCGCTGTGGAACCGACCGCAGAGAAAACATCCAGAAGAGTATCCGCGAAATCGGTAAGGCTGCGCAGCGGGGCGCCCAACTGGTCGTTCTGCAGGAGCTGCACGCCAGTCGTTATTTCTGCCAGACGGAGGACGCCGAGAATTTCGATTTGGCCGAAACAATCCCCGGCCCAGCAACCGACCAATTCGGCGCCGTAGCAAAAGAGTTAGGAATCGTCCTGGTTCTATCTCTGTTCGAAAAACGCGCTGCCGGTCTTTATCACAACACCGCTGTGGTCCTGGAGAACGACGGTTCAATTGCCGGTTGCTATCGCAAGATGCATATTCCCGACGATCCAGGCTACTACGAAAAATTTTATTTCACCCCGGGTGATCTCGGCTTTGCACCGATCGTGACCTCGCTCGGAAAAATTGGCGTGCTGATCTGCTGGGATCAGTGGTACCCGGAAGCGGCCCGGCTGATGGCGATGGCCGGGGCCGAACTACTGATCTACCCGACCGCGATCGGGTTCGATCCAGACGATTCAGACGCAGAACAGCGGCGCCAGCGAGAAGCCTGGCTGACGGTCCAACGCGGCCATGCAATCGCCAACAGCATCCCGCTGATTGCGGTCAACCGGGTCGGCTGCGAAGCCGACCCGAGCGCGACAACCAGCGGTGCGCAATTCTGGGGCAGTAGTTTTGTTGTCGGTTGTCAGGGAGAAATACTGCTGCAGGGAAGTGAAACGGAAGAGGAGGTTTTGCTCGCAGAAATAGATCTGCAGCGCAGTGAAGAGGTCCGCCGCGTCTGGCCGTTTTTACGTGACCGGCGGATCGATGCCTACCAGGATCTGCTGAAACGCTATCGGGACTAATAAAGACAAGGGCGAGCCGAACGGCTCGCCCTTGTCAATTGGACAATATCTTTTTACATGCCCGCCCGGGACTTGAGAGATTCAGCCCGGTCGGTCACCTCCCAGGTAAATCCTGGCAGTTCACGGCCAAAGTGCCCGTAAGCTGCCGTCTGACGGTAAATCGGCTTGAGCAGGTCAAGCTGCTCGATAATCGCCGCCGGGCGCATATCGAACTCAGCCTGAACAATTTCCGAAATCTGATTGGAAGGGATCTTGCCGGTGCCGTAGGTATTGATCATTACCGAAACCGGCTCGGCCACCCCGATAGCATAAGCCAGTTGGACTTCACACTTGCGGGCCAATCCTGCAGCAACTACGTTTTTAGCAACGTAGCGGGCCATGTAAGAGGCACTGCGGTCAACCTTGGACGGATCCTTACCACTGAAAGCGCCACCACCGTGCGAGCCCTGACCACCGTAGGTATCGACGATAATCTTACGACCGGTCAAACCACAGTCGCCCATCGGACCACCGACGACGAAGCGGCCGGTCGGGTTAATCAGATACTGGGTTTTATCATCCAGCAGGTTGGCCGGCAGTACAGGCTTGATCACTTCTTCAATGATCGCCTCCTTGAGGTCTTCATACTTGACATCAGGAGTATGCTGTGATGAGAGAACCACCGTATCGATCCGCGTCGGCTGGTCATCGATGTACTGAATCGAGACCTGCGACTTGCTGTCAGGACGGAGGAAATTCAACTTTCCGCTTTTGCGCACTTCAGCCATTTTCTTGGTCAGCTTGTGGGCAAAGGTGATCGGCATCGGCATCAGTTCCGGAGTTTCGTCACAGGCAAAACCGAACATCAGGCCCTGGTCGCCAGCCCCCTGATCTTTGAACAGGCCTTCGCCAGCAGTGACACCTTGAGAAATGTCCGGTGACTGCTGGTCGATCGACGTCAGCACTGCGCAGGTTTCATAATCGAAGCCCATGGCCGAATCGTTATAACCGATTTCTTTGATGGTTTCCCGCACGATGGTCGGGAAATCGGCATAAGCAGTGGTGGTAATCTCACCGGCGATCATCGCCATCCCGGTCGTCACCAGGGTCTCACAAGCGACACGCGCCTTGGTATCTTGAGCCAGAATCGCATCGAGAATGGCATCGGAAATCTGATCGGCAACCTTATCCGGGTGTCCTTCACTGACAGACTCCGAGGTAAACAGAAAATCAGTCATCGGCATTGTAGTAATCCTCTCACTATAATGTTTGGTTAAATAAACAGGGTATTTTATGGATCATACCGTTTGGAGTCAACGGAATAGTTCTAAATCAGGGCGTGGGCGAAGATATCGGGCAAGCGTTTGCGCATTTCCTGATCGAGGGCAAGCGAGACATCTTTAGCCGTTTTCAGAGCGAGTAATTTTTCCACCAACTGTTGTCCGTCTTTCCGCGACACCTGCCGTAAAACGCGTTTCACATGGGGGATACTGGCCGGGTTCATCGACAGTTCACGCAAACCAAGTCCAAGCAGAACCAACGCATAGAGAGGTTCACCGGCCATTTCCCCACACAGACAGACGTCGATACCGGCGTCATTGGCAGCCCGACAGACAGCTTGCAGCGCACGTAATATTGCCGGATGTAATGGATCATAGAGATAAGCAACATTTTCATTGCCACGATCAACCGCCAGACAATACTGAATCAGATCGTTCGTCCCAATCGAGAAGAAGTCTGCCTCTTCTGCGAGCATAGGCGCCAAAAGGACTGCCGAGGGCGTTTCGACCATGATGCCGATTTCAACCTGACGATCATATTCGATGCCATGCTGAGTGAGATCCTCCTGGACATCATGCAGAATCCGCTTACAGGTCCGCAGTTCAGCAATGCCACTGATCATCGGAAACATGATCCGCACCTTGCCATAGGCCGAAGCACGCAGAATGGCCCGCAACTGGGATTTGAACAGGCGCCCCTCCCTTAAGGAAAAGCGGATGGCTCTTAACCCCATGGCCGGGTTCGCTTCATCAGTCACGTTCAGCTGGGAAACCATCTTGTCGCCACCGATATCGAGGGTTCTGATCGTCACCGGCTGCGGCTGCATTTCTTGCAGTATTTCTTTGTACGCCTCAAACTGCTCTTCTTCACTCGGGGGCTCGTTCCGCCCCAGATAGAGGAACTCGGTCCGGTACAGCCCGACCCCTTCTGCGCCATGCTTTTTTGCTGTAGAAAACTCACTGGCCAGCTCAAAATTACCCCGCAAGGCAACCGTGACATTATCCGTCGTTATGGCAGGCAACTCCCGATAACTGTGCAACTCTTTTTCGAGATAATCGTACGCCTGCTTACGCTTGAGGTATTCCTTGAAGGTCTCTTCGGCAGGATTAAGAATAACGATCCCGCTGCTGCCATCGATAATCGCAGGCAAACGATCGTAAACCAGCGAGGTAATCGTTTCCAGGCCAACCACAGCAGGAATTTCCAAAGAACGGGCGAGAATAGCCGTATGCGAAGTCCGGCCGCCTTTGTCGGTGATAAAACCGAGCACCTTGTTACGATCCATCTGCATGGTGTCAGCAGGCGAAAGATCATGCGCAACAACCAGGGCTTTGTGACCGATCTCGTCCAAGGAACGTTGATTTTCGCCGGTCAGAATTCGCATCAGACGACCACCGACCGCATCCACATCGGAACGTCTTTCGCGCAGATATTCATCCTCGATATTGTCAAACAACTGCCGTAACTGCTGCAAAGTCTTTTTCAACGCACCTTCGCAGTTAATATGCTCACGGATCGCCTGCTCAGTGCCCTGGACCAGCATCTCGTCTTCAAGGATCAGCAGGTGGGTGTCGAGGATATACATGTGCTCGCGCAGGTGGATTTGACTGGAGACAGCCTGCTTTATTTCCAGTAATTGCGTTCGAGCCTGATCCAAGGCCCACTGAAAACGCTCCAGTTCTGCATCGACCTCATCGGAACCGATCGGCCACTCGTCAACGGTCGTCCGTTGATCAATCAGGTTGATCTCACCGATGCTGATCCCCGGGGAAACACCGATTCCGACCAGGTAGGTATCTTTTGCGACCTCAATCTTCCCCAAAACCGTCCTCAATCAATTCTGCAAGTACTGTCATTGCTTGATCTTCATCAGCCCCATCGGCAACAACCTTAATCTCTGTCCCCTTAGGCGCGGCCAGCAACAAAATCCCCATAATACTTTTCCCGTTCACCTCGATATCCTCCTTGAACAGGGTGACTTCCGCGGCGAACTGATTAGCCGTCTGCACCAACTGTGCAGCCGCCCGGGCGTGCAGTCCAAGGCGATTCTTTATTATAAATTTTCTACTTAGCATTTGAAATCCCTCTACATCCCAATCAAGCGTGCCGCATCGGCCCAGAACAAGCTAAGCAGGATGATGATAATGGCACTGAGCAAAGTCAATAACAAGGTTGAGATCCCCCTGCGGGCCAGCAGCCCAAGTACAATCATCGGCAGCAGAGTCAACAACCCGAGCCAACTGACCAGCTCCTGCTTCTGCAGGTGTTGAAAAACCAGAAATGCGCTCAACCCCCCGAGGACGACAATAGCTGTTTCCTTGGTATGAATCGCCCAGTCTGGCAGGCGGCGGCGCTGAAAAAATTCAACCGAATGCACGCCCTGCTGATAACCACGGATATATCCGGATACGCGGAACACCATCGGTATTGCGTTGTACAACAGCAGAAAAACCAGCGGTGCCAACAGAATACCTTTTGCCGCAAAGAACAGCGCAATTCCAGCAGCCAGTGGGCGCAAACCGCCCCAGAACAGCGCGTCGCCGATCGCCGCATAAGGTGCCGCGACCATCTCCTTAAACTCCCCGATAGCAACCTGTTGTTCCTGATTGGCGGCGCGTGCTTCTTCCAGTTTCATAACCGCACCGGCTACCAAAGGTGCCAGATACGGATGGGTATTGAAATAACCGAGATATTCCTGAGCCCGAACTTTCAACGTCTCCTGCGGGTAGAGTCTTTTCAACGCCGGCAACAACGCATAAAAGAAACCGAGCCCCTGCAGGCGTTCAAAATTCCAGCTGCCCTGCAGTAACAGTAAACGGAACCAGACATGGATGCGGGTTTTAAGAGGCAGGTGCATCGCTCATACCAACCACATCAACAGGAATGCCATGCCGAAAGAGGCGCAAAACAGCGTCAATGCACGACTGACATTGATAGTTCCAAGAATCACCGCGATGCCGACCAGCGGCAAGGCCAATTGCAGCCAGCTGCTCGAATACACCATCGGCTGTCCAACCAGCGGCCAAAGAATCGGTACCAGGAAAAAACCACCGATCAGGATCAGAATATATGTACCCACTGCCGCCAGCGAAAAGCTGAGAATACCACGCAGGTGCTGAAACTCCGCCAGCATCAGATGACCATCGGCCAGATGCTTTTCGGCCTGTGACAGCAGTCGGACATTGTACTGCCGGGAGAAGTGGTCAAAATACTGCCCAACCTTGCCGAGTGGAATTGTCACCAGCAGACAGAGCAGCAAGAGTTCGATTCCCGGAGCATTTAACATTTTTCCCAGCCCGATTGCCAGAACACTGCTGGCAATCGCCACCTGGGTATCATCTGGCGGGATGGCAGCGCCGACCGGAAGGCGCGCCAGCCAGAGCAACTCGACCATCATCCCGATCTGCAACCCAACCATCGGCTCACCGAGTAGCCAGGCCACCAACGGAGCGGCAACAATTGGCCGGGAAATCATGACCTGCAAGATTGCTGTCCGATCCAGCCCGCAAATCAGGGCGATCAATGCGCCTATCAGCAGATCTGACAAGGTCAATCCTTCTTCCCCCAGTTCGGAATCAGCTTTTTCCAGGAGCGCTCACTGTCGGCGGGAATACAACGAGCAGAAATAGTAACACCGGCTTTATCCAGCTCTTGCAATGCCGCCAGATCGGAAGGATCAAGAAAAATTGTACAACTTAGGCGAGTTTTCCCGTCCCCGGCATGGAGGTTCCCCAGGTTCAGCTGCTGATAAATCAAACCACAGCGATAAGCCCGCAACGCGTCTTCGGTGGTCCCGAATAACAGCAAGGTCTTACAATTCTCGAATTTCCCTGAGACAAACAGCGCGGTAATTTCCTCAACGCTGCCGATCTCAACCCGCATACGGCTCGGCACGGATGACTCCATCATGATCCGCTTCAGAGGTGTTGCCGCGATGTCATCATTGGCAACCACAATGCAGTCTGCGTGCACGTAGGGCACCCAAGTTTCGAGGACCTGGCCATGAATCAGTCGATTATCGATGCGGGTTAAAACAAGACTCATTCAACTCTCCGGCTCCTGCGACTTCAACATCTCGCTGGGCTGCATGACAGCACTACGCCCATAATCTTTCAACAATCTGGCCAATTCAGGGACGTTTTTCCCCTGTCGCGCGCTGATACATTTCAACAACATCGGCAGATTGATCCCAGTGATAATTTCCACCTGCTGATCCTGCAGGAATTCAGCGCTGATGTTGGTTGGCGTACCACCGAACATATCGGTCAAGATTATCACCCCGTCGCCATCGCGACCAACCTCAGCCAAAATTTCCTCTAAATGCCGCCGAACCGTTTCAACAGCAATACTCCGATCAATACTCACAGCCTGCAACTGGTCAGCAGGGCCGACAATCATCTCGGCAGCCTTGATAAATTCATAGCCCAGACTAGAGTGAGTTACGACCACAATACCGATCATCTATTAACCTTTTGCCACATCACGATGGTTAATCCGCAGAATGACTTTGCTGTCAGGAAACCGGCTATAGAGATCTTCTACGATCGACACGCTCCGATGCCGTCCACCGGTACAACCGATGGCAATCGTCAGGTAACTCTTGCCTTCTTCACGGTAGTGAGGGATGAGAAAAGCAAGTAAATTGCCGAGATGCTGCTGAAAATCGAGGCAAGCGGGCTGACCGAGGACAAAATCACGCAGGGTCTGGTCGAGCCCGGTCAAGGGCCGTAACTCTTCGATATAGTGCGGGTTCGGCAGAAATCGTACGTCGAAAACAAGATCTGCCGTCGGCGGCAAACCGTAGCGATAGCCGAAAGACTCAAGGTTGACAATTAACAGCGATTCACTTATCTCGCCGAGATAATTCAACAGCAGGTCCCGCATCTGCCGGGAGTTGAGATTACTGCTGTCGATAATCCGGGTTGCTTCATCCCTTAATGGATGCATCAGTTCTCGTTCACGGTCGATTCCGGCCTGAACGGTTTCATCCGCCGCCAGCGGATGAGAACGCCGGGTTTCAGAATAGCGCCGGAGCAAAGTTTCGTCTGCCGCTTCAAAGAAGAGGATCTCAACTTCGCAACCACTGGCTTCCAACTGATCGAGTGTAACCCGAAAGTCCGCCAGGAATCCCCGGTTGCGGACATCAATAACAACCGCAACGTCTGTCGATTCCTTGAGCCCCTCCCGGGCTCGTTCGATAAAATCCGGCAGCATCATAAACGGCAGATTATCGACAACGAAAAAACCCTGATCTTCCAGGACCCGGGCAGCTGTACTTTTCCCCGAACCGGACAGTCCGGTTATTATCAGCAAGCGCCGGCTCATTCCAAGTTATCCCCGATGATTGTGTGAGCATGCAGGCGGGCCGCCTCTGCCATCCGTTTTTCCAAGAGGTCCTGGAATTCACGGGCGCTGTGATAGCCCATTTCCTTGAGCAGCTGATTCCGGGCAGCGACCTCAACAATGGTGCCAGCATTACGCCCCGGCCCGACCGGAATCCGCATAAACGGCAGTTCAACCCCATGAACCTCGAAAGTCTGTTCTTCCAGGCCTAAACGGTCATATTCCTTACCCTCTTCCCAGGGCACCAGTTCGGCAACCATATCGATCTTTTTCCGTTCGCGGATGGCCGCAACACCGAACAGATGCTTGATGTTGAGAATACCCAGCCCGCGGATTTCCATGTGATAATGGAGCAGATCCATCCCCTCGCCAAAAATGACCGATGGCAGTTTCAGGCGCACTTTGATCACATCATCAGCAACCAGGCGATACCCGCGCAGGATCAATTCAAGGGCACATTCACTTTTGCCGATCCCGCTTTTACCCTGCAGCAAGACTCCGACACCAAGGATGTCGATTAAGACCCCATGTAAGGTCGAGGTCGGCAGCAGCCGTTCTTCGAGAAATTTGGTGATCAGGGAAATAAAACTGGAGCTGAGGTGCTGGGTCCTCAGTAGAGGGGTCTGAGAAGATTCGGCCTGCTGAATAAGGTAGTCAGGAACAACCTGGCCTTTGGTAATGATCAGGCAGGAGAGGTTGCGGTTGAAGATTTTCTGCAGATGCTCAGTCGCCTTATCCCGCGACATGGTGGCCAGAAAATCGAGCTCGGTTGAGCCAAGAATCTGGACTCGGTCGGGGTGCAGGCTGTCGCTGTAGCCGGCTAATGCCAGACCCGGTTTTTGAATTCTTGGAACGGTGATCTTATTGACCAACCCTTCGGCACCAGCCAATAGTTCTAGATCGAGCCCAGCTTCTTCTTCATCAAGAATTTCCTGAATAGATAACTCTGCCATAGGTCAGCTTCAGATCGACTCGCGGGTTAGCACTCGGAAAGAGAATAAGCCTTTAACCAGACTCCATAAATTCGACAACAGGCAAAACAGTATCCATCTTTCCTATCAGGCCTGATCCTCTGCGTCAAGAATCACCTGATAAATGGCATCCTGACCTGCCGCATCCTGCAATTTCTGGCGCACAGCCGAATCTTTTAATAATTTGGAAATGCGGGCCAGAGTTTTCAGATGGACACCGACCGACTCCTCTGGTGCCACCAAGAGAAAAAACAAGTGTGCCGGCTGTCCATCCATCGATTCAAAATCGACCCCTGCCCGGCTGCGGCCAAATGCCAGCATCAATTCCGGAATTCCCGCCAACTTACCATGGGGAATCGCCACACCATCACCAATTCCGGTACTACCCAGCTTTTCTCGTTCCTGCAGAACGTCAATCACTTCATCTCGATCGAGAGAAGGATCACAGGCGATCAGGGCATCAGTCAATTCGGATAATGCGCGGTTTTTGTCTTTTGCCTGCAGGTCGGCAACAATCGCCTGAGGGTTCAGCAGTTCAGATATCTTCATACTCATAGTCTTTACATGCCAGCAAATAAAAAGACGGGCAATGCCCGTTAGAAACGAGCACGACCCATCGGTGGTTAATCAGCTTCCCTGGGGAACAATCAGTCCGTAATTACCATCATTACGGCGGTAGACAACGTTCATCTCTTCGGAACGATCATCAGTAAAAACCAGAAAATTCTTATCCAGCAGGTCCATCTGCATCACTGCTTCTTCGACAGACATCGGTTTAACAAAAAAGGAGTGACTGCGGATAATTTCCGGGCTGTCGTGCCCCTCATCAACACTTTGTGCCGCGATAACGGCCTTCTCAACTCGCCGTTGAGAGCCGCTGCTCCCTTTGTGCCGCTTCAGCTTTTCTTTATAGCGCTTCAGTTGCCGCTCGATTTTATCGACCATCAGATCGATAGCAGCGTACATATCATCTTTTTCTTCAACACTTTTCATGGTCAACCCTTTGGCGACCATGGTGACCTCGGCACGATGATTGATTTTCTTCTGTACCGACAGCACGACTTGAGCATCGATCGGTTCTTCTATGTACTTTTTAACCTTGGCCAGTTTCTCTTCCACATAGTTACGTACGGCATCACTGCTTTCCATGTGACGGAAGGTAACGGCAATTTGCATAAATATTCCTCCTTCGCTTTACAGATTCCGGACGGAATCTGATATGGGTCGTTAAAGTATAGCGTAGAATGGTGCAGGAAACAGTGGTTCCTGCCAACAGGCTCAGGGTCATCCCGGGATCAGAACAGTCTTTTCCGTTCAGTCGACGAGCCAAGCCCAAGCATTTCCCGGTACTTGGTAACAGTCCGGCGGGCAATATTAATATCCTGTTCTTTCAGTAATGTCACGATTTTCTGATCAGAATAGGGTTTTTTGGGGTCTTCTTCGGCAATAATATCCTTGATCCGGCTCTTGACACTTTCCGAAGCAACCGCGTCGCCATCAGCGGTATTGATTCCGCTGTTGAAGAAATATTTCAACTCGAACAAGCCCTGCGGGGTCTGAACATACTTATTGGTCGTCACGCGACTGACGGTCGATTCGTGCATCTCGATATCTTCAGCCACATCACGCAAGACCAATGGCTTGAGATGATCGATACCATGATCAAAGAAGGCCCGCTGATACTTAACGATGCTTTTGGTGACCTTGTAAATCGTCCGCTGACGCTGATGAATGCTCTTTATCAACCAGACAGCACTGCGCATCTTGTCCTGAATGTACTCGTTGGCCTGCTTGTCCACCGAGTCACTGTTGGTCAAGGCATTGCGATAGAGAGAGTTGATCCGCAAGTTCGGCAAGCCCTCATCATTCTGCGTGACAACGTACTCATCACCAACCTTGTGAACATAGATATCGGGAACGATATAGTGCACGTCCTCTTCACTATAAACCAGTCCCGGACGTGGATCGAGCTCGGAAATCAGCTTGGCGGCGACCAACACATCATCCAGTGAAATCTTTAATGCCTTAGCGATCAGCGGATATTTACGGCCTTCCAGTTCTGCGATGAAATCACGCAGAATTATCGCGGGCAGAGAGTCGGCCATTTCCACTCGCTCAAGCTGCAGCAGCAGGCATTCCTGCAAATTGCGACAAGCGATACCGGCCGGGTCGAATTGTCGAACCCGTTCCAGGGCCTGTTCTATCACCTCCGGAGCCTGTCCGGACGACTCAGCCAACTCTTCAACTGTTGCATGCAGATAGCCGGCGTCATCAAGATTACCGATAATTTCCGCAGCGGCCAGACGCTCTTTTTTGCCGATTGTAGACAAACCCAGCTGCCACATCAGGTGCTCGGTCAGGCTGCCTTTTTTGGTCAACAGGCTTTCATAGGAGGGGCGCTCTTCCTGATCTTCGTAACTGTCACGCGGAGCGCTGCTGTTCAGGCTGTAACCTTCAAGGTAGGTCTGCCAATCAATGTCTTCCATCCCCTCAGATTCTGCTTTTACTTCCAGCTCAGGGCTGGTATCACTGACCGGTTCCGCCACCTCGTCCGCACTGGTCGAAGACTCTTCACGCTCTTCTTTCGGATCGAGTCCTTCCTCAAGCAATGGATTTTCTGCCAACTCCTCGGTAACGACATCGACCAGTTCCATACGCGACAGCTGCAATAGTTTGATTGCTTGCTGCAGCTGGGGTGTCATCACCAACTGTTGACTGAGCTTTACCTGTAAGCGAAGATCGAGAGCCATAAATCCTTCTATTAAATCAGCTAAACAATGTTATTCAACTCTAACATTGTCATCATCAAAAGTCTCTCTTTGTTACCGATATCAGAGTTTAAATTTATCGCCCAGGTATATCTCCCGGGCAGTACTGCTTGCGGCGATCTGTTCCGGCGTCCCATATTCAAGCACCTCCCCCTGGTTGAGGATATAAGCCTGATCACAGACACCAAGGGTCTCACGGACATTGTGATCTGAAATCAGAATACCGATCCCCCGCTCTTTAAGCTCTGAAACGATACTCTGGATATCAATCACGGCAATCGGATCGATCCCGGCAAAGGGCTCATCGAGCAACAAAAAGGCCGGTTCCAGAACCAAAGAACGGGCTATTTCGACCCGCCGTCGTTCGCCGCCGGACAATGCATACCCCTTGGAATCACGAATATGACCGATATTCAGATCGTCCAGCAGTTCTTCCAGTCGCTCTTCCTGTTGAGCTCTCGACAGGTCGAGGGTTTCAAGGATCGCCATCAGGTTCTCAGCCACCGTCAACTTGCGAAAAACCGAAGCTTCCTGGGGCAAGTAGGAGATTCCGGAACGCGCCCGCAGATACATCGGCAAACCGGTAATATCCTGGTCATCGAGAAAGACCGCGCCCTGATCTGGGGTCGCCAAACCAACAACCATGTAAAAGCTGGTCGTTTTCCCGGCACCGTTCGGGCCGAGCAGACCAATCACCTGGCCCGAACTGACCTGTAGATCAACACCAAAGACAACGTCCCGGCCAGCATAGGACTTACAGAGCCCTTTAGCATACAAGGTCCGGCTCACTCTTGCCCCTGCTTACTTTGTGGAAACAATACAGCCTTGACTCGGCCGCTCTCACCACTCTTGACAACACTCCGGTTTTCTCGAATGTAAACGGTGATTTCGTCACCGGCGACCTTATTCTGTCCCTGATGCACTTCGGCATTCCCGTAAAGGACCAAGGTCCCCTGCTGCTGCCGATAGATAGCCCGATCCGCGGTGGCCGTTCGATCGAGTTGAATGACCCGCACATGGCCCGAAGCTTCTAGTCGATCAACCTGGTTCTGTTCTTCAAGTGAGTAAACCACCAACTTGTCACTATAAAGGGTGATATCGCCCTGCTTGGCAACAACGTCACCGGAAAAAATCGCCTGTCTTTGCTCCTGGTGAGCTTCCAGCTGCTGTGCCGTCACTTCAATCGGTAAAGAGGAGGGCTGCGGAAGCCGATCCTGTTGGGCAAATGCTGCACTGACAGTGACCAGCAGCCCGAGCAGCAAGAAAATGATCGCTCTGTTCATCGCGTTACTATTTCCTTTCCTCGGGCAGCAGCAACATCCAAACATCTTTTTCCAACAACAGGTTGCCTCGATTCAAATCGACCTGCATCCCTGTCCCTCTTAACTCCATCTGCGGTGATACCATGCGAACCGGCTCGCGTGTTTTTAACCGACGTTGCTCACCATCGTACTGCAAACGCTCTGTATAGAGCCGCTCACCAGTGGCCGTCGTCACCACAACCTGCCCCCAGACTTCGATTTGACCCTGTTCCTGTTCCAGCAGACCATGCTCTGCGGACAGCTTGACTTCGCCGAATTGGCCAACCTCATAAAGAGTCAGCTGGACCGCATCCAGCAGCGCCTGACTTTTGTCACGTTGGTACTCGGCCTTATCAGCATCGAGAGTCCAACTGCGCTTGCCGTCTTCATTCTGCGTGTAGTGCAATTTATCCAGCGACAGATCGACCTGTTCTGGCAAGGCCTCGAGGATCTCGAGGGGACTTTGTTGTTGTGTATGACGCCAGATAACGATGGCCAAAACCAGAATGACAACCAGAATCAGAACCGCCAGCAAGCGGCGCAGGTTAAACATCGACGGCCTTCCACTTCTCAGTTTTTATACCACTGACCGGATGAATTGTAACGCCTTATAATGATTAGCCTAGGCATCAAAATAGCGCTCAGTTAGCTGCTCCCACTGACCGCTGGCCTTTAAAAGTAAATCGCATATTTCCCGAACGGCCCCGCGGCCGCCGGCTCGCTCAGAGACGTAGTCAACCAGCGGCAATACATCTGCGACCGCATCAGCTACCGTAGCACTGAAGCCGACCCGCCGCAGAATCGGCAGATCGACCACATCATCACCGACGTAAGCGACCTGTTCATCAGTCAAACCCTGCTCAGCAAGAATTTCCAGATAAGGGCCAAGCTTGCTCAAGGCCTTTTGATAAAGAATATCGATCCCTAGCTCTGCAGCCCTTTTGGCAACCAGCTCCGACTGACGACCGGTAATGATGCCGATTTTAATGCCTGCCCGCTGCAGCATTTTCAGCCCATGGCCATCTTTGACATCGAAGGCTTTCAGTTCATTGCCCTGGTTATCGTAAATAATCCGCCCATCGGTCAGAACGCCGTCAACATCGAGCAGCAACAGCTTGATTTTGGCCAACTTCTCCTGCATCAGATCACCCCCGCCTTGAGCAGATCATGCAGGTGGACAATTCCGACCGGGACCAGACTCTCTTCATCGTCAAAAACAAAGAGTGACGTGATCGAATGGGTCTCCATGATCTGCAGCGCTTTGGCCGCCAAGTTACGCCGTAAAATCCGTTTCGGCGAACAGGTCATCACATCGGCAATCGGCTGCTGTAAGCTATCGAGCCCTTTTTCCATAATCCGGCGCAAATCACCATCGGTAAAAACTCCGAGCAGCTGACCAGTGGCATCAACGATTCCGGTAATGCCCAATTTTTTGCTGGTAATTTCAAACAGGGCATCGCGCAGCAGCACCTCCGGCAGAACCAACGGGACATCCTTGCCGGTATTCATCAGATCCTCAACCCGCAGCAGCAGCCGCTTACCAAGAGCGCCGCCGGGGTGAAACAGGGCAAAATCCTCAGCCTTAAAACCACGCTCTTCCAGCAACGCGACCGCCAGAGCATCCCCCATCGCCAAGGTTGCCGTGGTACTGGCCGTGGGGGCCAGTCCAAGCGGACAGGCCTCTTCGGCGACACTGATATCGAGATGCACATCGCCGGCAATCGCCAAGGTACTTTTCGGATTGCCCGACATCGAAATCAAGGGCAAGCCCATCCGCTTGATCACCGGCAGAATGCGACAGACCTCTTCGGTTTCTCCCGAGTTGGAAATACCGATGACGACATCCCCCTTAGCGAGCATACCGAGATCACCATGAATCCCTTCGGCCGGATGGAGAAAAAAGGTCGGGGTGCCGGTCGAGGCCATGGTCGCGGCAATTTTCTGGCAGATCAGGCCCGACTTGCCCATTCCGGTCACCACCACTTTGCCTTTGCAGGCAAGGATCATTTCGACAGCCTGGGTAAAATCTCCGTCCAGACGTGCCTGAAGTGCCAGCACGGCATCAGCTTCTATCTGCAGGACCCGTTTAGCCGTTTCAATCAGCAAGACATTTCTCCTGAACAGTTCTGCTTGAAAATAGCGTCGATGGCCAAGACTTGCTGCAGCATTGCTTTGACCTGCGCCAGCGGCAATGAATTGGGGCCATCACACAGGGCCTGATCGGGATTTTCATGGACTTCCCAGAAAAGGCCATCGATTCCGGTCGCCGCCGCGGCCCGCGAAAGAGCTCCGACGTACTGCCGTTGCCCGGAAGAAGCACCTCCAGCACCTCCCGGCAACTGCACCGAATGAGTGGCATCGAAAATCACCGGATAGCCAGTTTCGCGCATAATTACCAGCGAGCGCATATCTGTCACCAGATTATTGTAACCAAACGAGGCACCGCGTTCGGTGAGCAGAATCCGCTCATTGCCGGTCGAACAGATCTTGTTGATGCCATGTTCAACATCCCAGGGCGCAAGGAATTGGCCCTTCTTCAGGTTGACCGCTTTTCCCGTCTTGCCAACCGCCACCAGCAGATCGGTCTGCCGACTTAAAAAAGCCGGAATCTGAATGATGTCAAGCACCTCAGCGGCAGCCTCTACCTGACTGACATCATGCACATCAGAGACGACCGGCAGGGCGAATTCCTTTTTCACCCGGTCTAGGATCCGCAGACCCTCTTCCATTCCGGGACCGCGAAAAGAGGAGACTGATGTCCGGTTGGCTTTATCGTAAGAGGCTTTGAAAATCAGCTGGCAATTGACTTCTTCGGCAATCGCCTTGAGACGCTCAGCTATCCGCAGCGTCATCGCCTCATTTTCTATCGCGCATGGTCCGGCAATCAAAACCAGCGGCTGCTGGCCACCGAAAGTGGTCGAACCGACCGTAACCTGTTTCATCAAACTACTCCTGACGCTTCTTCAAACAAGCGCCGACAAACGATTCAAAAAGTGGATGCGGTTCCATCGGTCGGGACTTGAATTCCGGATGAAACTGACAGCCGAGAAACCAAGGATGTTCTTCCAGTTCGACAATTTCGACCAGGTCAGATTCTGGATTGATCCCAGAAAGCACCAACCCGCATTTCTGTAATTTGCCCCGATAGGCATTGTTGAATTCAAAGCGATGACGATGGCGTTCGCTTAAATGCTCCATGCCGTAAATTCGCCGGGCCAAAGTCCCCGCTCTCAGATCGCAAGGATAAGCCCCGAGGCGCATAGTGCCCCCCTTCCCTCTGACCCTTTTCTGTTCTTCCATGATATGGATGATCGGGTTTTTCGCCTCTTCCTGAAATTCGGATGAATGGGCATCTTCAATTTCACAAACGTAGCGGGCAAATTCGACCACCGCCATCTGCATGCCGAGACAGATACCGAAAAATGGCAACTTATTTTCTCGCGCATAGCGGATCGCGGCAATCTTCCCTTCACTGCCCCGTTCGCCGAACCCACCCGGCACCAGGATGCCGTCGACCCCATCAAAAGCACCGTTAATCCCATGCCGCTCGAGGGCTTCGGAATCGACATACTTCAGGCTCACCCGACAGTTACTGGCAATACCACCGTGAGTCAGCGCCTCGGCCAGCGACTTGTAACTTTCGGTCAAGCCAACGTACTTACCGACAATCGCAATGGTTGTTTCTCCGGCGGGATCTTTGACCCGATCAACTATCCGTTCCCAGCCGGTCAGGTCTGGAGCTTTGGTCCAGATATTCAGGTAATCAACAATCCGCTCGTCCAAGCCCTCCCCATGAAATTCCATGGGAACCTCGTAAATCGTCGAAACATCGCGAGCAGTGATAACCGCATCCTCAGGAACATTACAGAACAACGCAATTTTCCCCTTCATATCACGGGGGATCTCACGATCGCAGCGACAGAGAAGGATGTCGGGCTGAATCCCAATCTCGCGCAGATCCTTGACACTGTGCTGGGTCGGCTTGGTTTTAAGTTCACCGGCCGTGGGAATATAGGGAACTAACGTCAGATGGATATACAGGACGTTCTCGCGACCGCGGTCAGCACGAAACTGTCGGATCGCTTCGAGAAACGGTAACGATTCGATATCACCAACCGTGCCGCCAACTTCAACGATGGCAATATCAACCCCCTTGGCGTTATCGAGAATCTTCTGCTTGATCTCGTTGGTGATGTGCGGAATAACCTGCACGGTCCCCCCGAGGTAATCGCCACGCCGCTCCTTGCGAATGACCGAGTCATAAACCTGGCCGGTGGTAAAGTTCGATTTTTTCGATAGAGTGGCACGGGTATAACGCTCGTAGTGCCCTAGGTCGAGGTCCGTTTCAGCCCCATCGTCAGTGACAAAAACCTCCCCATGCTGAAAAGGGCTCATGGTCCCAGGATCGACATTGATATAGGGGTCCATCTTCTGCATTGAAACCTTCAGCCCGCGGGCCTCCATCAACGCGCCGATCGATGCTGCGGCCAAACCTTTACCGAGGGAGGAAACCACCCCGCCGGTGACAAAGAGAAACTTCGTCTTCATTGTCAAACCTGCTCCTTAATATAATATGTGATGACCTGAAAAAAGGCAGTCATAAATCGCGCCCGCCTCAGGTCGAAAGGCTGATTCTACACAGAAACAGGATCGAAGGAAACCCCGATCCTGCAAAAAACTCTCCAGATTTAAAAAAGACAAATAATCTATCGATTTAATTATAGTTTTCCTGCGACATCAAACGCGAAACCCGTTCCAGATCCTCCGGCGTATCAACGCCGTGACAGGCGAACTCCGTCTCGGCGACATAAAGCTTGATACCACTCTCCAAAGCCCGTAACTGCTCAAGATTTTCCAACCCTTCAAGGGGGGTTTTCTCCATCCCCGGATAACTCAACAACAGCTCGCGCCGATATACATACAATCCGATATGGCGAAAAAGTGCCACCCGTTCAAGCGATTCGGCCAGTTGCTCACGCGACAGGTCTCGCGGCCAGGGGATCGGGGCACGGGAAAAATAGAGCGCCAGACTGTCACTCCCCTTAACCACCTTGACGACATTCGGGTTGTAGAAATCATCGATCTCATCGATCCGGCTCGCCAGAGTGCCCATTTGTAACTTCGGGTTATCCAGCAACGGCTGCACTGCCTGGTCGATCATGCGCGGATTAATCAACGGCTCATCCCCCTGCACATTGACAATCAGCTCGGCATCGATCCGCTCGGTCACTTCGGCCAACCGGTCGGTCCCGGTCGGATGCTCGGTGCTGGTCATCATCACTTCGGCGCCGAAGCCATTAACAGCATCGGCTATCCGTTGATCGTCGGTGGCGACAATGACTCTTTCAACGGTTTTTGCTTTGGCAACCTGATGACAGACATGCTGGATCATCGGCAACCCTTTGATCAAAGCTAAGGGTTTCCCGGGAAACCGGGTTGAAGCATAACGAGCTGGAATAATTGCTGTTGCCTTTGGGGGCTGTTTCATCGTTGTTCAATCCTTCACATTGTTAATATAGGCACTAAAACCAGTGGATACTGGCGTGAAAAAAAAACCTTGTCAATAGCTTCCGCTGGCGAGAGGTCAAACTTCTTTCGGCAGAACTAACCGGGAGATCCGCTTGGTCAAAGTATAGATCCGCTTCAATTTATCGATCAGTTCAAATTCCATTTGCAGGGTTTCCAATCTCTCCTGCCCACTTAACGCCAAACTGCTGACCTGACGTTTTAAAGCGGCGTCAACATGCTGGTTGATTTCACTCCGCATGGTGATAACTTCCTGCGCCGCCAACTGATCCTTATCCTGAACCGCCTTGAGCGCCGCTTCCAAAGCCCGATAGATCCACTCGTAAAGAGTGGTCAAAATCATCAGCATGGTTTCACTCGGCAGCAGGTTCTGCTCTATCATCTTGCGACCCAGCACACTCAGATCGGTTTCCAGCACATCGCCGATCCCCTCCAGGTTATCGGCCACCTGGCTGAGCTGGAAAAACTCCGCGGCTTGCCCCTTGGTCAGTTCACGCTTACCGATCCGGCTCAAGAATGTGACAATCTCTGCATGCAGGATATCAGCGGCATCGTCGGCCTTTTCGACCTCTTTAAACAGTTGTTCATCCCGATTCTCCAGCGCCATTCTGGCCTGCGCCAACATCAATTGAATATGACTGCCCAGGTGACCGATTTCCATGCGGACCACATTCAGCGCCATCGATGGGGTATCGAGCAATTCCTCGTCGAGAAATTTCGGCTCGACAATCGACCGCTGGTCGAGTGGTTCCTTATCAGGCAAAACTCTGGTTACAAACTTTGCCAGCAAAGGTGTAAAACCGATAAATAGCAGGGTATTGGCGACGTTGAATAAGGTATTGGCATTGGCAATCTGTCGCGGGGTCTCGGCGGCCAACTTGGCGACACCTGAGAGCTGCGCCTTAACCGGCGAGATCATTCGTGACCATTCGGCAAGCTGATCGGTAAACGCAATCCAGAGCAAGACCCCCAACACGTTAAAGACAACATGAACGGCAGCTGCCCTGACTGCCGGACGTGGTTTCCCCAGTGAAGCCAAAAACGCCGTCACACAGGTCCCGATATTGGCCCCGAGGGCCAGCGCAATTCCTGCTGGCAAAGTGATAAAACCCTGGCTGGCCATGACTATCACAATCCCTGTGGTTGCCGAGGAAGACTGAACCAGTGCTGTGAACAGCGCACCGATCAGAATGCCGAGCAGCGGCGTCTCCATCCGCACCATCAGCTCGAGAAAAGGCTGATAGCTGCGCAGGGGATGCATCGCATCACTCATCACATTCATACCGAAAAAAACCAGGCCGACCCCGAGCAGAACAGTGCCGTACTGTTTCAATCGCTCCTGCCGGCCGAGAAACAACATAGCGAAGCCGACAGCAATAAACGCCAGCGCCAGCTTGGTGATTTTAAAAGCAACAATCTGTGCCGTGATGGTGGTGCCGATATTGGCCCCCATGATAACGCCGATCGACTGGCTCAATGACATCAGGCCGGCACTGACAAAGCCGACAACCAGCACGGTCGTCACCGATGAGGATTGGATGACCGCGGTCACCAGGGCACCGACAATGGCGCCACTGAATCGGTTGCAGGTCAGACGGGCCAGAATCTGCTGCATCCGCGCACCGGCAGCCGCTTTAAGCCCATCAGTCATCTGCTCCATACCGAGCAGAAACAGGGCTAGACCACCAAACACGCCCATGGTCATTTCACCCAATGCCACTTCAGCACCCTGCCCCTGTGCCGCCCAAACCAACAATGGCAGCAGCAAAACAACGGACAAGCAGAGGCTTAAGGGCAGAATTCGCTTGAGTTTGTGATTATCGATAGTCCCCATAAAACTGGCTCCAGAATGCAGTACAGACTGACAGTATAACCGATCCGCACCAGATCGTTAAAGGAAACCAATAAGATTAAGGGAAATATTAGTACTGGAATAAATCAGGAAGCTGTTTTGTGCTGCTGTCGCCAGTAAAGAAGGGCTGCACCAAATAAGCTTATCAGCAGACAAGCCTGTGCCATCAGATCACCGAAGCGGGTGTAAAAGGTCGCTTCACTGCCAAGACCGACTCGCCCGGTCAGCTGCAGTTCTTCGAACAACGGGCTGGCGACGGTCACCTCTCCGGAGGGTGAAACCAAGGCCGAGATCCCGGTATTCGCCGCTCTGGCCAGCCAGACACGGTTTTCAATCGCCCGAAAGCGCGCCATCGCCAGGTGCTGAAAAGGAGCCGAAGAACGCCCGAACCAGGCATCATTGGTCAGGTTCACCAATAGACTACTGCCATGGCGGACATAATTCCGCGCCAACTCAGGAAAAATCACCTCGTAACAGATCAGCACACCGAGACTGTGACCATTCAATGGCAACGGGTTGACTTCCCCGGGGGCAAAATCGCCGACTCCGACGACCAGCTTATTGATGAAAGAGAGCAACTTTCCAAGCGGCACGTATTCACCAAAAGGAACCAGATGGATTTTATCGGAACGCCCGAGTTGCTCCCCTTGGGGTGAAAACAGGTAGGCGCTGTTGTAATAGCTGTACTGACCTTCAGCCACCTGCTGATAGGCCGGGCTGCCAGCCAGTAAATAACGGCCCTGCTGGCGCGGCAACTGACGGACCTGCTCAGTCAATGGCGACTGGTCCTGCAGGTAAAAGGGGGTCGCCGCTTCCGGCCAGATCAGCAGCTCGGGATTCGCGGCAGCGGCCTGATGAGACAGCTGCAGATATTTGTCGATCGTCGCCTGCCGATATTGCGGGTCCCATTTGACCGCCTGCGCGATATTCCCTTGTATTAAAGCGACCTGCAGTTGGTCTTTGCGGACATCCAGCGGCTGACTCTCACGCCAAGCGCCATAGCCGAAATGACTGATCGATATCAGCAGCGTTCCGGCCACCCCCACCCAGGCCCAGCGACTGCGCGGCTGTTGAATAATCCAGGCCAGCATACAGTTGACCGCCACCAGCAACAGGCTGACGCCATAGACTCCGGTCACATCGGCGCTCTGAATGGCCAATGAGAAGTTCTGTTGCGAATAACCGAGTAGTGCCCAGGGAAAACCGGTCAACAACAGGCCACGAAGGTACTCCAAAGCCACCCAGAGAATCGGCAACGTCAGCAGACAAGGGACTTTAAACTCTTGTTCCAAGCGGCAGGTCAACCAGCTGGCCAAAGCAAAATAGAGCGCAAGATAAACAATCAGGAACAGGTAGGCGAGCAACGAAAAGAACAGGTTCAGGCCACCGTAGGTGGTCATGACAATATTCAGCCAATAAAGAACCGCTCCGAAGAATGTGCAACCACAGGCGAACCCTGAGGCAAAGGGTCGCTGCCGCATCACCAGCAGCAATGGAACCAGCCCGATCCAGGCGAAAAGGTACAGGTCAGGGCGTGGAAAAGCCGCAGCCAGCAGTAAGCCGGAAGCGGCTGAAATTATCAGGGTTCGATCAAGTTTTGGCATGTTTATCAACTTTGTTCGGCGACCTGTATTCCTGACGGCGGGAAAATCCGCAACTGACGAATGGCGCGCTGGTCCCCGGCAACCACCAGGATTTCCAGCGAATCAATCTTTACCCGTTCCCCGGCTACCGGTACCCGTCCGAGGTGTTCAACCACATAGCCACCGACGGTATCAAACTTCTCCCGCTCCACTTCAACTTCAAAATGCTCTTCGAAATCTTCGACATTGAGCCGTCCGTCAACCAGCACGGTGCCATTCGGCTCTTCGATCAACCACTCATCTTCCAGATCGTACTCATCGCGAATTTCACCGACGATTTCCTCGATCAAATCTTCTATCGTCACCAACCCTGAGGTCCCGCCGTACTCATCGATGATAATGGCGATATGCACGCGTGTCTCGCGAAATTCCTGCAACAGGTCACTGACCAGCTTTGACTCAGGAACCAGGTAAGGCTGGCGCAAAACTTCTTCGAGCTTGATTTCATCGAGCGACTGGCCCCAAAAACGCAGCAGGTCTTTGGCATAAATCAAACCGATAATATTGTCGTTGTTCTCTTTGTAGACCGGAATCCGGGAATGTCCCGATTTTAGAATAGTCGCAAGGATGTCACTGAAAGAGTCCTCAGCGTCGACACAGACCATGTCGGTGCGTGGCACCATCACTTCTCGAACAATTGTTTCATCCAGCTCCAGAATCGACTGGAGCATATCCCCCTCGTCTTCGTCGATAATCCCTTTCTGTTCTGAAGCGTCAATCAGGTCCTGAAGTTCCTCTTCCGAACGTGCTTCTGGCCGCCCGCGAAAAATCTTCAGCAAACGTTTCGACCACCTGGGAGAATCCTGCGAATTATCACTTTCCACTTATGCCACCCTCAATATCATTTCGGCAGATAGCCGCTCGCATTTAAAAATTCATCTTTGAGCAACGCGAAAACTTCTTGCTCGCGCGCCTCCATTTGCCGGGCCTGCTCTTCGGTGCCCCGCTCGTGATCATACCCGAGCAGATGGAGAATACCATGCAACAGCAAAAATACCAGTTCGTGCTCGAAAGGGATATCCGCTTCTGCGGCATCCTCAGCCGCCCGTTCTGCAGAGATCACCACATCACCCAGCAGCAGCGGCTGTAATCCACTACCCTCACCTTCCTGCATGGCAAATGAGATAACGTTGGTCGGTCGGTCGCGCTGCAGATAAGCGCGGTTGACCTCCTGAATCCCGAGATTATCGAGAATCAGGACCGACAGTTCGCCTTTAGGAAATCCCGAGACGCTTAAGATCCTCTGCGCTATCTTTCTTAGTGGCCGCTTCAGGATCTTTTTCTTCCTCTGTCGGTTCTCGATCTGAATTCTCATTATTGTCCTTCGCTTTACCTGTCGCGCTTTCTTTGTCGCTCAAAACCTCTTTGACTGCCTTTTCACGCACTATGTGCACCGGCTCCGGATAATCAACCCGATGATGAAAAGAGCCAGCCAGGACCCGGTTGAAACTCTTGGCGATCCGGTGTAAGTCCTTCAAAGTCAAATCACACTCGTCGAGCTGACCGTCAATGAAGATGTTGTTTATCAGTTTCTGCACCATCCCCTGAATTCGCGCCGGGGTCGGATCTTGCAGGGTTCGACTGGCCGCTTCAATGGCATCGGCCAGCATGATCAGCGCTGCTTCGCGGGTTTGCGGCTTCGGCCCCAGATAACGGTAATCCCGCTCATCCGGTTCCGGCATCCCCGGCTCAACCTGGCTCTTGGCCCGATCGTAGAAGAATTTGATCAACGAAGTACCATGGTGTTGCTGAATAATATCGATCAGTTCCGGGCCCAGTTTGTTTTCCCTGGCCAGTTCCACCCCATCTTTAATATGGGACATCAGGATCAATGCACTCATCGATGGCGCCAACTTATCGTGTTTGTTGCGCTGGCGACCGCCATTCTCAATGAAATAGAGTGGTTTCTTGATCTTGCCGATATCATGGTAATAGGCCGACACCCGCGCCAGGAGCGGATTGGCATTGATCGATTCGGCGGCGGCCTCGACCAGATTACCGACCAGGATCGAATGATGGTAGGTGCCGGGCGCTTCAACCATCAGCTGCCGTAGTACCGGCGAATTCATATTCGCCAGTTCCAGCAGTTTGATATCCGTGGTGTACTTGAAAATTGCCTCGATCAGGGGGATGGTCCCGGTGACAAAAACGGTACTGAGCAGGCCACCGAACAGGCCAAAACAGATTTTCCAGGCCAGTTGCAATTCAATAGAGCGCCCGGTCAGAAAATGGATACCGATCAGCAAGGCGGCATTGGCCAGGCCGACCCACATTCCAGCCCGATAAATGCTGGAACGTTCCTGGCAATGACGAACCCCGTGAGCCCCAACCAAACTACTGGTCAGCGCCAACAGAGCCATCGGCAGACTGTTGCCGAACAGAACGCCGACCAGAATTGCACAGCAGATCGCAAACAGCAGAGCAGTTTCAGCATTGAGAACGATCCGCACCAGCATCGCACCAAGCGCAAAAGGAATCGCATAGAAATAGGCTGTCGAATCGATGTAGGAAAAGGTGTTGCCGAGTGCGGTAGCAATAAAGATTGAAACCTTGATCAAGACAAACAGGGCTAAAAATATCAGTGCCAAGAAGAGCAGGTCCCGCGAGTCGGGACGAAACTTGCGAATGTTGCCAGCAGCGTAATAATAGCCGATATAGATCAGCAGCAGGATACAGACCAGCAGGCCAAGAGCCGTCGGCAGACCACGATTGTCGAGACCGGAATCACGGATCGCGCGGAGCTTGAGGATCTGATCCATGGTCACACGCTCACCTTCGCGGACCACCATCTCCCCCCTTTTCACCTGAAACAGAACCGGTTTGACTTCATCCCGCGCCTTCTGACGCCGCAGTTCGGTCTCGTCCTGATTGAAGGCAAGACTGGGACGTAACTGTTGCTGTACCAGCTTTAACAAAGTCTGGTGCTGAACCGGTGACAGCCCTGGCATATTGCTCAGCAGAGCCTTTGCCTGTTCCAGAGCCTCGTTCAAGCCGAAAGTACGCTCCAGAACTCCGCTCGGCAATTCTTCCCCGGAAGCCAGATCTCGGACCAGAATCGCTTTCTTCAGGTCCGCATTAAAAACCTGCAGGTTAGCAACAATCGGCCGATCAAACACCTGCGCCAGCAGTTCAGTGGCCTGATGCGGAATCTGCGGATCGAGCGGCAGCTCAATCAGGGCCTGATATTCCGCGAGGGTCAATGGCACCCCGAAATCGGATTCCAGTTGCGGAAGAAATTCTTCCTGATTGGGGGGATTTTCAACATTCTGCAGCTGCAGCAGCAACTGTAGACCACTGCGAATCCGCTCAACCGCCTGACGGCCCGCCGTCGTCTGATAATCGTAAACCGGCGGCACCGAAGACCAGGCCTCATCCTGCTTGGCCCGGGTCAAGGGGACATCTTCAACCAGCAACTCACGCGGTGACTTGATATCTCGCGAAGCAATTTCACCTGGAGCATGAAAGTCAGGGATCAGGCCGCCCTTAGGAACGATGATCAGTGTCAGCAGCAGAGCCACAGCAAACAACAACCAGGCCCCAAGTCTCGGTTTCTGCCGGTTGCGTAACCCCTGTACCCCATCACCAAAAATGGCCGCACGACTCTGTCGCGCTTTTTCCAGTTCTTCTTTGGTCATAGACCCTCTTGCGTCATCCGTTCAAGCGGCGCTTAGACGTCAGAACTCGACGATCAGCCACTTGATATGCCTGCACGATCGCCTGTACAATCGGATGGCGGACAACATCAACATCGGTAAAATGATTAAAAGCGATCCCCGGAACCCCATCGAGCACTTCGATAGCATGGAACAGTCCCGAATGAGTACCGCGTGGCAGGTCAACCTGGGTAATATCGCCAGTAATAACCGCCCGGCTACCAAAACCGAGCCGCGTCAGAAACATTTTCATTTGTTCAGCGGTGGTATTCTGTGCTTCGTCGAGAATAACAAAAGCATCGTTCAGCGTTCGGCCACGCATAAAGGCCAATGGCGCCACTTCAACCACCCCGGTTTCAACCATTTCCCGCGCTTTGTCCAAATCGACCATGTCGTACAAAGCGTCATAAAGCGGGCGCAAATAGGGATTAACCTTTTCCGCCAGATCCCCCGGCAGAAAGCCGAGTTTTTCGCCTGCCTCGACCGCTGGTCGGACCAGCATAATCCGGCTGACTTCCTTGCGCATCAAAGCCGCAACCCCCATCGCCATCGCCAGATAGGTCTTGCCAGTTCCCGCCGGCCCGATGCCGAAGACAACATGATTCTGGCGAATAGTATCGATATAGGTCTTCTGCGCCAGACTTTTCGGGGCAATGATTTTTTTCCGCGCCGAAACAAAAACGGTATCGAAAAAAATATCTTTCAGATTGGTCGAGGAATCAGTCGAAAGAATCCGGATTGCGTAATCGATGTCGGTCGGGTAGAGCGGCATCCCATCACGCAATAAAGCACAGAGCTCTTCCAGCAGGCGATAGCCAACCTGAACCTGTGCTTGTTCACCGGCAAGGGTGATAACAGTCCCTTTGCTGCCGAGGCGTATGCCAAGCTTCTTTTCGATCAGTTTTAGATGCTTGTTCTGCTGGCCGAACAATTGCGCGGCCAGAGCTGCATCGCCAACGTCAAAAAGTTCGCGGGGACTCATATGCTATTGGTACCTTGATCTAAAGAGATTTTCACGCCAAGAACCTAGCATCAAACGGCCCGGAATGCAAGTTACAGCCGTCCCGGCAGCAAACGGAATGCCGCCTAACACTTAAGCTTCGATTCCTTCATCAACCAATTCGAACTATTTAGAAACGCTGACAAAAGGGGCTTTTCAGTCGACGTTGAATGTCGTATATCTGTTATAATGACAGAACGAAGTAAATGACTAAGTGGTCTTTGGGGGTTCTCCTTGGGTGCAAATCCTAATCAACAATTCACTTCAGACTCCAGATTTCTGGCAGATTTCCTACACGAGCTGAACACCGCCAGACGCAACCTGACCCTCTACCCGGCAGATCATCCGCAGGTTGCGGCGACCTGTGAAAATACTCTGAAAAAATTGGATAAACTTTTCATCAGCCGCGATGAGATCACTTTCGGCGTTTCCCCGGACTCACTGCTTTTTGAACACCAATGGCTCGATAAAGAGAATCGTTCGTTCAAGACTTTTGCTGAATTCCTCTCCAGCTTCGGCATTGCTTCGATCAGTTTCAGACAAGGCCTGGCTGCGGATGAGCTGATCCGCTTCTGCCAACTTCTGCGTACTGACAGAGCGACGATCGAGAGTTTTGGCGGCTTCGATCTGCTGCTACAGCAACAACAGATCGAACAGATCAAAGTGGTGCCGATCGACTATAGCGCCTTTCAATCTGTTTCTGAACCAGGCAGACAACCCGCAACAGAAATCGATATTTGGGAAGATTTTCTCCACGGCCTGCTGGATAATGTTTTAGACATCGATAATGGCAGTTTGCGCCTCGACCCCATCACCATCGCCGAAATCCTCAATGAAAAGCTCACCCAGGATGATTCCTCTGAAGAGCTGCCCTCCGGCGCGGTGAACAACTTCGTTGAAAAGATTCTCGACCGACCGCACGTAGAAACCGGCAAAGGCTCAGGAGAACAATTGGGAATCCTGCTCAATCACCTGTCGCCACAACTTCAGGAAAGCTTCATGGCTGGAGCGTTCCAAGCCATGGATAGTAATCCGTCGACAGCCAATAATGTTCTTCAACATCTTTCTCCTGAACTGCTGCGCAAAACCCTCGACCCACAAGTCCAACAGAAACTGAAAATCTCCACCCGCCTTGTTGAGTTGGTGGGAAAACTGGCTGCGAATCCTATTCCCGAGCAGGCCCACAATATCAAAACAGATTCCGGCCCAATGGATAAAGATCAGGTGCGGGCGCGGCTGGAAGTTCTGTTCAGTGAAGAGGATCACGACAGCTTCATGCCGGGCAGTTATCAGGGGGCGTTAAAAAACCTCTTTGACGAGGGTGTCAGCAGCAGCATCCCGCAAGAAGACAAAGTGCAGCTGAGAGAGTATTTCGAGCAGCAATCGGTCGAGGAGCAATGCTGTGCCGTAATTTTCGAACTGCTGACCGATTCACTGGGCCTGGAGGATGAAGAAGCAATCCAGCAGAATCTTCTCGACCTGTCCCGTTTTTTCCTCGACACCGGTAACTTTAAAGCGCTGAAGGATATTTACAGTCACTGGTCAAAGTTTGTCTACAGCGGGCAATCGAACGCCAGCATCTTTGACGAGCAGGTTCTCACCAACCACACCCAGCAGGGGTTCATGCTGGAAGTTCTGGATGGAATTGAACTCTGGGGCGAAGAACAGGCTGAACCGATCCGTGATTATATCGCCACAGTCGGCGAACCCTACACCGAAGCCGTGGTTGAACAACTCGGTCTGGCCAAACAGTTCAGCCAGAGAAAGTACTGGATGGAGGTGCTGGAAGCGATCGGCGCCGATGCCAACCAACTTCTGGTCGAGGCGCTGCACGATGAACGCTGGTACCTGATCCGCAACCTGCTGATCGTCCTGGGTAAAAACCTGGCGCCGGCGACCCTGAAAGCAGTGAACCGGCTCGCCGACCACCAGCACCCGAAAGTCCGGCAAGAGGTGATGCGGGTGCTGTTCCACTGTAATCCGGCGACCGCCAACCGGATGCTTCTTAAAGAGCTGGACAGCCCTGATCCAGACGCGCAGATTTCGGCAATTCAGGTTGCTGATCTCAGTAATGACCTTGAGGTTCTCAACCGACTGCACCAGCTGTTAGAAGCTGAAATCGATAGCGACTTTGAGCTCGAATGCAAACGTCATCTGCTGGCAACCTTGGCTCTTATCGGCAGCCGCGAAAGCCTGAACTTGCTGCGGCGGCTGTTGCAGAAAAAAGGCCTGCTATTGTCGCGGCGACAGAAGCAATTTCAGTTGGATATAATTCAGAGTCTCAGCGGCTACCCACGTGTTATCGCAGAAAAACTGCTCCAGGAAATTGCCGCGAGTCGCCAGCGTCAAAAAGCCAAACTGGCGGGCGAAATCCTGCAAAAGTTAGCGGAGGATCCGCTATGAGCGCAGCCTCTCATGCCCGTCTGCAGAATTTCATCCGCTTGCTGACCACCGCTGCAGCCAATGCAGCACTCTACAACCTTCAACACCTGCAGGTCACCCGGCTCTGTCGACAAGCACTCGACGAACTGAACGCCCTGTTCAACAGCCACAGCGAGATCACCCTGAAGGTCATCGAAGGCCGACTGATTTTTGACAATCACCCGGCCGAACACAACCTGGCTATTCAACGGTTGATTACGGCTCTCGACCAACATGGCATCAGTCATCTGCAGATCGAGCCGGGTATTTACAGTGAAGAATTGCTCGGCCTGATTAACACCTTGAGCAAGAGGCCGGAAAAGCATGTCGACCTGACCGAAAGTGGACATATCCATTTCGGTCAGATTGAAGTTCGCTACCGGCAGCAGGACAACAACTATCTCTCAACCGACATGGCCCTGGCCGATATCGCCCACAAAGAAGCCGACCGCTTCATGGATGTTTACCAGGCGATCCAGAACAAGCAGCAGATAGATGTCGCCGGGCTCAGCGATTTGGTCAGCGGCTTCGTTAATGCCTTCAGTAGCCATAGCGATTCCTTCCTGGCCATCGCCCCGCTACGCTCGATGGATGAGTATACCTACACTCACTCCACCAATATCTGCCTGCTCAACCTGGCCCAGGCCAGGCAGATCGGCATCGAAGGACCGCTGCTCAATGATATCGGTATCGCCGCCATGCTGCACGATGTCGGCAAAATGTTCATATCACCGCATATCCTCACCAAGCCGGGAGCACTCGATGAGGACGAGTGGCAGGTCATGCAGCAGCACCCGCGACTCGGCGCTGAATATCTGCTCAACACCCCGGGAGTCCCGCGCCTGGCAGTTGTCACCGCCTACGAACACCATATGCGTTACGATGGTAAAGGCTACCCGCAAGCCAGACACCCCTGGCAGATGAACCTCTGCTCGCACATGACCGCTATTTCCGACACCTACGATGCCATGCGTACGCACCGCAGTTACGAAAAATCCCTCGACCTGAATGAGATCATCAACACCATGCTCGATCTGGCTGGAAACAAATTGCATCCCCAGCTAACCTACAGTTTTTTACAGGTTCTCAATCAACTGGAATCGACCAGCTGACCTTCTGTTCGGGCAGACAGATCTTGCAGCCGCCCCCACACAATGCTATACAGTCGCAATTCCACGAAAAAAAACAACTTTAAGTAGACATAAAAAGGACAGAACAACGATGAGTGAAGACACAAAAAAAATCATCTATTCGATGATGCGGGTCAGCAAACATTACAACAAGCAACCGATCATCAAAGACATCTCACTCTCCTACTATTACGGTGCCAAGATCGGGGTGCTCGGTCTGAACGGTTCCGGTAAATCGACCCTGCTGCGGATCATGGCCGGCGTCGACAAGGAGTTTAACGGTGAAGCGGTCCTCTCGGAAGGGTACAGCGTCGGCTACCTGGAGCAGGAACCCCAGTTGGATGACACCAAAACCGTCCGCGAAGTGGTCAAAGAGGGAGTGCAGGAGATTGTCGATCTGCTCGCCGAGTTCGAGGAGATCAACAACGCCTTCGCCGATCCCGACTGTGACATGGACAAGCTGCTCGCCCGGCAAGCAGAGGTACAGGACAAGCTGGATGCAGCCGATGCCTGGGATCTTGACTCACGGCTGGAGCTGGCTGAAGAAGCGTTGCGCTGCCCCGCTCCTGACACCCCAATCAAGGTGCTCTCCGGTGGCGAGAAACGGCGCGTCGCCCTCTGCCGGCTGCTGCTGCGCAAACCGGACATCCTGCTGCTCGATGAGCCGACCAATCATCTCGACGCCGAAACCGTCGCCTGGCTGGAACAGCACCTGCAGCGCTACCAGGGCACCGTCATCGCCGTGACTCACGACCGCTACTTCCTCGACAACGTTGCCGGCTGGATTCTCGAGTTGGACCGTGGCCACGGCATCCCCTGGAAAGGCAATTACTCCAGTTGGCTGGAACAGAAGCAGGAGCGGCTGCGCAAGGAAGAGAAGACTGAAAGCAAGCGCCAGCAGACCCTGCAGCGCGAGCTCGAGTGGATCCGCATGTCCCCCAAAGGCCGCCACGCCAAATCCCAGGCCCGGATCAGCTCCTACGAGAAATTGCTCGGCAACGAGGGTTTGGCAAAAGAGCAGAAACTCGAACTCTACATTCCGCCCGGCCCGCGTCTGGGTGGTATCGTTGTCGAAGCCAAGGAGGTCCGCAAGGCCTTCGACGAACGACTGCTGATGGAAAACCTCAGTTTCCATCTGCCCCCCGGCGGGATCGTCGGTGTTATCGGCCCGAATGGCGCCGGCAAGTCAACCCTGTTCAAAATGATCACCGGCCAGGAAAAGGTCGATTCGGGCAGCTTCAAGGTCGGTGAAACGGTGCAGCTCGGCTATGTCGATCAGGGGCGCGAACTGGATGGCAGCAAGACGATCTTTGAGGAGGTCACCGGCGGGCAGGATCAGATTCTGCTCGGCGGTCAATCGGTCAACTCGCGCGCCTATGTCGCCCGTTTCAATTTTTCCGGCTCCGATCAGCAGAAGAAAGTCGGGGTGCTCTCCGGTGGCGAGCGCAACCGGGTCCATTTGGCAAAAATGCTGCGCGAGGAAGCGAACGTGCTGCTGCTCGATGAGCCGACCAACGACCTGGATGTCAACACCCTGCGGGCGCTTGAGGAAGGTCTGGAGAATTTCGGCGGCTGCGCAGTGGTCATCAGTCACGACCGCTGGTTTCTCGACCGGATCGCCACCCACATTCTCGCCTTCGAAGACGATTCACAGCAGGTCTGGTTCGAGGGGAATTACTCCGAATACGAAGATGATCGCAAAAAGCGGCTCGGCAAGGACGCTGACCAGCCACACCGGATCAAGTACCGCGATCTGACCCGGCAATAACGCCATGGGTGGAATAACAAAGCCCCGATCGGTTTGACTGATCGGGGCTTTGTTATTCTGTCTTGCGGCAAATCCAAGTCTACGTTTTACCAACCACCCGGTTGCGGCCTTGGTCTTTCGCCTCATACAAAGCTTCATCTGCACGCTGCAGAGCGGCGTTGATCCCTTCGTCGGGATTAGCGCAACAGGTCACACCGAAACTGGCGGTGATCGGCAGTTTATGCTCACCACAGAGGAAGGGTGCCTTGGTTAATTCAAAACGGATCCGCTCTGCCACCACCATTGCGCTTTCGAAATCACCATCGGGAACGACCACCAGAAATTCTTCCCCCCCGTAGCGGCCAAAAACATCATACTCACGCAGGCAGGATTCCACGCGCCTCGTCATTTCCCGTAAAACTTCATCGCCAGTCTGGTGCCCGTAGGTGTCATTGACCTTCTTGAAACGGTCCAAGTCAATCATAATTACACCAAGGCTGATCCCAGGCGCGAGTGCTTTACGTCGCTCCATCCGCGAGAGTTCTTCCTCAGCCCGTGTCAGGACCGCACCGCGGTTAAATGCCCCAGTCAACGGATCGGTCACCGCCAATTTCTGCAAACGCTGAAGAAGTTTTTTCAACTGCTTAGCGCCCAGGTGAACAATGATGTAAGCAAATGAAAATACCAGCAGCAGAATTGTGCCGAGGATGACAACCGAGGAGGTCACCCGTTTAGTGATAGCGTCACGGAAGCGGGTGACGTCGAGGTAGAGCTCGAAGCTGCCGGCGATCTGCCCGCTGGCATTTAACACCGGGAGGTAGGTTTCGACCACATCGACATCAAACCGCTGCTCCTCAACCAGGTCGATCATTTCCCCCTTGGTTTCCTTGTGGGAATCAACTTCACCGCGCAGGGCTCTTTCCAGGCGCGGGTTATTTTCAACTTTTTTACCGATAATCTTGGCATCGGTGCTGAATATTATGACCCGGTCAAGATCAAAAATCTTGATTTTAACGATCTCGAAGGGATGAAGAAACTTACGTGCATGCTGGCTGAAGAGATCTATTTCAGACTGGCTGAAAGCGATATTCTCCTGCCCGGCACTAAACAGAAAATCCTCGTGCTCTTCGACCATGACGGTTGCGATACGCACCGCGTTATCTTCAGCATCAAGGATAATCTCTTTGGCGGCATCACGGTAGATACCGTAACCGGTCAGGCTGAGAATCAACAGCATGGAAACAAGCCCGACGATGAGCACCAGCCGCAGTAGACTGTTCGGATCACGTTCCATATGCGACATTGACAATATACCCTTGTCAGTCATGAGTAACCTCTTCAACCATTAAATTAAACGTCGCACATTATTGCACGCCAAAGTATCTTTATCAAGAAAGATTTTGCGATGATACTGGATGTCAATAGATTGGATCGGCAAAGGCCCTTAACCTGTACAGTAACTTGGTTTCCTGCAGGCCTGGCCGGGTGGCGACCAAAGAATAGCGAGTATCATTGAGAAATGAGGCCAGCATATCGATCATTGAAAACTCTATCTATCAGCGGACCCCAAAGAGGAATCTTTTCTCCACAGCAACAGAGATTTTTCTATCATTCAGCTCCCAGATATCCGGCCAGATCAAGACGGACCTGCTGTTTGATCTTTTCGATTTCCTCTGCCGCATAAGTTTTTGGCGGATGCTGGCCCCAGACCGGCCCCGGCCAGGTCGGATCCGTGGTGCTGCGGCCGACATGATGCAGGTGTAATTGGCGGACGACATTGCCCAACGCACCGATGTTCAACTTATCGAACTGGAAGGTCATTGACATCCAACGCCCCAGCAGTGCCGACTCCTGCCAGAGTTCCTGCTGATCCTGCTCGTCCAGTTGATAGATCTCTTCGACCTGTTTGCGGCGCGGCACCAGAATAAACCAGGGGTAAGTCGCATCGTTGAACAACAGTAATCTGGACATGGGAAAATCGCCCAGCAGGATGCAATCATTCTGCAGCCGAGGATCAAGCGCAAACATCTTTAGCTCCTCCTGATTATCCAGCAGTTGTGAATCCGCGGGTTGCGCTCAAAATCGAGCGGGATGGTCCGGTTGCCGAGATTTTCGATCTGCAGTTCCGGCAATGCCGCAACATCCATTTTGAAATTGCGCAGGTTATTGGAAAACACCAGCGTCCCGCCGGGCGCCAACAGCTTAACTGTTTTGCGCAGCAGGTCGACATGATCGCGCTGAATATCGAAGTTGCCCGCCATCGATTTCGAGTTGGAGAACGTCGGCGGATCGAGAAAGATCAGATCGAAGGCAGCGGCGCTTGCATCCTGTTCGGCCTCCAGCCAAGCCAGGCAGTCGGCCTGAATCAATGCTTCCTCTTCCGGATCAAAACCGTTCAAAGCGATATTCTGCTGCGCCCATTCCAGGTAGGTGTGCGACATATCCACGGTGGTGGTGTCCATCGCCCCGCCGACCAGGGCATGCACGGTCGCCGCTCCGGTATAGGCAAACAGATTGAGAAACCGCGTGCCGCTGGCCAACTCCTGAATCAGCTGGCGGGTCGGACGATGATCCAGAAACAGGCCGGTATCGAGATAATCGGTCAGGTTGACCAGGAATTTGCAATTCCCTTCCCGCACCTCTTTGAGGATGCCGCGCCGGGCCTGTTTTTGGTACTGGTTGCTACCTTTTTGCTGCTGCCGGATTTTTAAATGAATATTGGCGGGGTCGATATCAAGAACCTGCGGCAAGGCATCCTGCACCTCCTGCAACCGCTGCGCCGCCTTTTTCGGATCAATCTCATTCGGCGCCCGGTATTCCTGCAGATGTACTTCGTCAGCATAGATATCGACCGCCACCGCGTACTCCGGCAGATCGGCATCATAAAGCCGGTAGCAATCGAGCCCTTCCCGCTTGGCCCACTTTTTATACTTCTTCAGGTTCTTGCGCAGCCGGTTGGCAAACATCTCAGCCCCCGGGGAAAGCGGCTTCCTCACAGCCCGACCGGCGCCATCGGCCAGCGACTGCCAGCGGTTATTCTCATCCAGGGTAAATTGCAGCAGCTGACACTTGAGCGCCCCATTGTAAAGGGTGTTGATCTTGCCGGCCCGCAGCCCGATGGCGCGCCCCAATTGCGGATTGGACGTGATCACCGCCGCCTTCCAGCCCTGGCATTGACGCGACATTATTTCACCGAGTTGATTGTAGAGCGGCGGTAATTGGCTCTCCTCGCCGAGCCGCTCGCCATAGGGCGGATTGGCGACCAGCAGCCCGGTCTCGACGCCAGTCGGCGCAGTAAACTCGCGCAGGGTGCGTTTTTCGAAATGGATAAGCTTATCCAGCCCGGCATTCTGCGCATGCTGCCAGGCGGCCTTAATCGCCCGACCGTCACCGTCATAGCCGACGATCGGACCCAGCTTGCGTTGTAAACCGGCATGTTGCCGTTGCAGTGCGTCCTCCCGCAACTCCTGCCAGAGAGGCTCATCAAACTGCTGCCAGCCGAGAAAACCGAAATAATCGCGCAACAGCCCGGGGGCCGAATCAGTGGCGATCAGCGCGGCCTCCAGCGGCAAGGTCCCCGAGCCACACATCGGGTCGGCCAGGGCCCCGCCCTGCTCGGCGATTGCAGGCCAGCCGCCACGGATCAGAATCGCCGCCGCCAGGTTTTCTTTCAGCGGCGCATGCACCCCGTCGATCCGATAACCGCGCCGGTGCAGACTGTCCCCGGACAGATCGATACTGACGGTCGCCTGATCTTTGAACAGGTGCAGGTTGATCCGCAGGTCGGGTTGCTCGACCGAAACCGACGGACGTTCTCCGCTACGGGCACGGAACTGGTCGACGATGGCATCTTTAACCCGCAGCGCTGCGTAAAGGGTATGGTTGATCTGTGACCGGATGATGGTGCAATCGACGGCGAAGGTATTGGTCAACGCCAACTGCTCGGCCCACTCGAGTTTCTGCACCTCGGCGTAGAGAATGTCCGGGTCAGGAGCCGCGAAACTGGCCAGCGGCAGCAGCACCCGGCTGGCCAGCCGTGACCAGAGGCAGAGCTGGTAAGCGGTGCGCATATCACCGGAAAAACGCACCCCGGCCCGCTCCTCTTTAACCTCGGCAGCTCCCAACTCAATAAGTTCAGCCGCCAGTAAAGGTTCCAGCCCGAGCGCGGCGGTGGCAAAAAATTGTTGCTTTGACATCTAGGTTCTTTCAGTTAAATGAAGTTGGGGCGACCCAAAAGCCGCCCCAACTTCCAGCATGAAATCAGATTTTCTGCAGTTCCAGCGGGTTATCCGCCAACTGAGCGTTGGCCTGTTCCAGAGCAGTTTCACCAGCCAGCACCGACACCGCACTCTGCCCCTGTTGCAGATATTTCTGGGCAACCTTCTGTAATGCTGCGGCATCAACAGCCAACAGCTGTTGGCGCATCCGGTTACGCATCTCCAAGGTCAAGCCCTGCCGCAGGTTGGCAAATTCCTGCGCACCGACCCCGGCCGGAGAAAGCGGCTTATCTAGGTCACTGAAGACGGCCAGCACTGCCTCCTTGATCGCTTCAGCACTTATTTCACCGCTGGCGGCCCACTCGATGGCCTGATCATAGACCTGCAGAGTCCGCAGGATATGTGGGTCACGGTAAGAGAGTAGCGAGAAGATTCCGGCCTCGGAATTGTAACTCGCCAGCCCGCCGTAAGCGCCACCCTTTTCACGGATTTCACGGTGCAGAAATTCGGCCCGCAACACTTTCGAGAGGACCGTCAGAGCGGCACTGTCCGGATGGTGGTAGGCAACCGCACGAAAGGCACGGGTGACATAATTGACCGGCACCGACCAGACTAAGCCTTGACGCTTCGGCACCGGAGAGAACTGCGGATCTTCTCGCTCGGCAGTTTCAACTGTTTTCGGCAGGGCCCGGAAAAGTTCGCCCAAAGACTCCCGGAACGGCGCAAAATTGCTCCCTTCTACCGTGACCGCGGTCTGCAGTTGCGCGGTACAGAAGAGTTGCCGGGAGATCTGCGCCAGAGAATCGGCCAGCGGCTGCAGCTCCTCCGGCTGTTGGCCGGCAAATTTGCGGATCAGCGCCACCTGGGTCAATCCCGACCATTTTTCCCGCAGCCTGGCTATCGGCGTCAAGCAGGCGGCGGCCGTCCGCGCAGCGTAAGTATGCCCCGACTGCGGGACCGAGTTTTCTAAAGAGACCTTCAACTGATTTAAAACTGTATGGATTCGCTGTAAATCACTGAAATCGGGAGCGAGCAGGATCGCGGTCAGCAGCTCAAAAAGCGGCTGGCTGTTACGCACCAACGCCTTGCCTTTGACTTCGAAGGTGGCGGTATAGTCATCCAGGCTCGCCGGGTCGTCGAGCAGCGAGGTGCGCGCCGAAATCCCCCCGGTGACCGCTTCCATCTGCTCGGCCATCTGCAGATAATCCCGCTTGCCGGCACCGATCTGGCTCAGCAAGCTGCTGAAAATCGGCAGGTAGTCCAGTTGCTCAGCAGACAAACCGGCCAGGCCGAAATTCAGCGCCACAGTCCCGATCCCGTTGGTCGGCTGGTTGAACCAGTAGCTGTTGACCGCGTCCAGTTGCTGTTTATCGAATGAGACCGCCGGTTCTTCTGCGGGGATATCGCTCAACTCCAAGGTCGGCAGGCAGGAGAGATCTTCCGGCTCTTCCTGAGCATTTTTCAGGGCCAGGGCTTGCTCGACCAGCTGTTGTTTATTGCTGTCACTCAGCTGCTGTGCGATCCGGTCCAATTCGGACCGGACTGCAGCATCCTGTTGCGGTCCCAAAGCCGTGTCCGGCTTGAGCAGCAGGCAGACCCGGTGGGGGTTACTCAGCAGCCACCGGCGGATCAGGTTTTCGAAAAACGGACCTCGATCCAGCTCCTGTTTCAGCTTATTGAGATTTTCTTCAAAATTGAGCGCAGCCAACGGGTCGCCACCATGAATCCAGGGGCCCATCAGCCGCATCAGCAAGAGCAGGGAATAGGGGTAGCTGTCACCGGTGACTTCGCGGTTGGAAAATTCCAGCCGGTGGATGGCGCCGTCGATCCGCTCGCGAGAAAAGCCTTCGTCCGCCACCTGCTGGAGAGTTTCCAGCACCAGTTTTTCAATCGTCTCCTGCTGCTGCGGGTCAGTCCCCTGCAACCCGGCGGCAAAGTAAGTACTGCGATTGTCATCGTGGTAGCCGACACCAGGTGCCAGGTTGGCTCCCAGCCCGGAATCGAGCAACGCTTTATACAGCGGCGCCGCCGGGTTACCGAGCAACAGGGTCGACAACAGCGACATCGCCAGGCGTTCGAAACTGTCGTTGATATCGTTGGTCAACCAGGCAACCTGTACCATCGACCGCTTTTCCAGCGGCTCCCCTTCATCCAGGGGATAGAGCTCGGTGACCTGTTTTGCCGCTTTCAGCGGCACTTCAGCCGGGACCTCGCTATCGAGTTCCAAGCGGTCAAATTGCTTCAGGACCCGATCCTCAACGGTCGACAGCAAAGCCGGCAGGTCGAGGTTACCGGAACTGAAGAACCAGGAATTGCTCGGATGATAATAGCGGGCGTGAAAATCGCGCAGCTGTTGCCAGGTTAATTGCGGAATATCGGACGGTTCACCGCCGGAATTGTGCCGGTAGGTGGTGGTCGGATAGAGGTGGCGCCCCAGCCGTCGCGACAGCAACGAGGAAGGATCGGACATCGCGCCCTTCATCTCGTTGTAGACCACCCCCTTGTATTCGAGCGGTGACTGCGGGTTGTCCGCTTCAGCAAATTCCAGACGATGCCCTTCCTGGCTGAAGTCGCGCTCGGTCAGCTGCGGGAAAAAGGCAGCATCGAGATAGATTTCGAGCAGGTTCTGGAAATCCTTGCGGTTCATGCTGGAGAAGGGATAGAGAGTCCAGTCGCTGGCCGTCATCGCGTTCATAAAGCTGTTGAGACTGCGCTTGAGCATCGAAAAGAACGGATCGCGCACCGGAAAGCGCTGCGAACCGCACAAAGCCGTATGCTCAAGGATATGCGCCACCCCGGTCGAATCATCAGGAGGTGTGCGGAAGCCGACCGCAAACAGGTGGTTGTCATCATCCCGTTCCAGATGCATGAACCGGGCACCGGTGGCCTGATGTTGCAGACGAATCATGGTGGCGTTGATACTCGGCAGAGCATCGATCCGCTCGACAACAAAACCGTGCAACATCTGTCCCGGGGTAAACTTCTGATTGTTCATATGTCATCCTGACGCAAGGAGATAAATTCAAGTAGCGGCGGTCTCGCCATAGAGAGAGGATAACCAAGTTGGTTGCAGTTCGCCACTCCGGCAGAGGTTTTTCCGTTAGACCGAGCGGAAAGATATACGATTCATCGCAGAACCGCAACATTGCCGGTAAATGTATTCGCTGTCCTGGTGTTATCCGTACAGCTAGCCTGGACCCTCCGTCGCCTTGCAGCGCATCACCAGCTGATAAAGCAGGCTGGCTGCAGCAAACAGGCCCCCGGCGCAGAACAGGACACCGAGATCGCGCAAACCGAGGGGAACAATCTTAAACACTGGCGCCAGCGGGGTGTACATCAACAACGCCTGCATGACAATCGACATCAGAGCCGCGGCCCAGACCCAGCGGTTGGTAAAAAAAGGGACCTGATAACTGCTGCGGATGACAAAGGTGAGAATCACCTCGTAAAGCACCACAAAATTAAACACCATGGTCTGGGCATGGATCAACTGTTCCGGATCGTCTGTCCCACCACCGAAAAGCATAAAGAGCGCCAGAGCCAGCAGACTGCCAACCGTCCCGAGCACGCCGAGCAGAGCCAGTTTTGAACCGGGCAATATCCCCTCTTCTCGCGGTTTTGGTCGCCGCAGCATAATACCGCTGCCATAAGGATCGACACTGTAGGCCAGCGCCGGAGCCCCATCGGTCACCATATTGATCCAGAGCAGCAGCACTGCGGTCAGCGGCAGGTTCAAGCCGAACAGGGCGGCGCTGAAGATAATCAGCACCTCGCCAAGGTTACCGGAGAGCAGCAGCATGATCGACTTCTGGATATTGTCGTAAATCCCCCGCCCCTCTTCAATAGCATTGACAATATGAGTAAAACTGTCGTCGAGCAGCACCAGGTCGGAGGCCTCTTTTGCCACTTCAGTACCACTGCCGACGGCCACCCCGATATTGGCCTTTTTCAGTGCGGGGGCATCATTCACCCCGTCGCCGGTCATTGCCACGGTCATACCCAGCTTCTGCAACGCCTCGACAATCTGCTGCTTATGATCCGGAGCGACCCGGGAAAAGATATTGATGTCGTTCTGTAGCGCGGATTGCAGCTCAGCGGCATCCATTCCAGCCAGCTGCTCTCCGCTCAGGGAACCACCTTCGATGCCGAGTTCACGACCGATCGCCTTGGCAGTCTCGCCATAATCACCGGTGATCATAATCACCCGGATACCGGCCTGCCGGGTTTTGCGCAGGGATTCGACAACATCCTGCCGCGGCGGATCGATCATCGCCTGCAGACCGATAAAGGTCAGCTCCTGCTCGGTCAGCTCCGTGGCCTGCCGCTGCATGGCAAAACTGAGCACCCGCAAAGCCTGAGAGGCATAGTGAGCGTTCTGCTGCTCAATGGTCTGCCGCCACTCTGCCGACAACGGCAACTCTGCACCGTTGACCAGAATCCGACTGCAGCGGCCGAGCAATTCGTTCAAAGCCCCTTTGCTGTAGCTGGTCCGCAGCTCCTTGTCGGCAACCAGTACCGTCATTAACTTCCGCTCTGAATCGAACGGCCGTTCCGAAAGGCGCCGCTGCTCAGCACTGACAGCAACCTTAGCGGCGCTGGTCAGCAGAGCCGCTTCGGTTGGGTCACCGGTAATCTGCCAGTGGCCATCATGCAGTTGCAGCGAAGCATTATTGCAGAGCAAACCACAGCGAAACAGTTCCGCAACCAAGCTCCCCGAGGATTCTCCGTCCGGGGCATAGCCGCTACCAGCGAGGCTCATTTCGCCATCTGCCGTCCAGGCAAACCGTACCGTCATCTGGTTGGCGGTCAAGGTGCCGGTTTTATCGGTACAGATCACGTCACAGCTGCCGAGGGTTTCCACCGAAGAGAGGTTGCGCACCAGCGCTTTTTTCGCCAGCAGGCGCTTAACGCCGACACTCAGGGCGATCGTCACCACCGCCGGTAACGCGGTCGGCACAGCCGCGACCGCCAGACTAATCGCGATTAGAGCGAGGGCCAGGAAGGTATGCCCGGACAGCCCGTTGGCTAAATATTCTTTGCTGAAAAAGAGCACAAAGACGATCAGGCAAATACAGATGATCGCGTAGCTGAGTTTTTTTCCGAATTGATCGAGCCGTCTCTGCAGCGGAGTCTGCTCCTCTTGTGCCTCTTTGACCAGCTCGGTAATCTTGCCCAGCTCGGTCGCCATTCCGGTGACCACCACCAGGGCCAGACAGTGACCGGTTGATAGCGTGGTCGCGGAGTAGAGCATATTGCGCCGGTCACCAAGCGGCACGTCAGCTGCAATTTCCTGGGGAGCTTTATCGACCGGCACACTTTCGCCGGTCAACGCCGACTCCTCGACTTTAAGCTGAACAGCCTCAATAAGCCGCAGATCAGCCGGAACCTTGTCACCCGCCTCAAGCTGCACGACATCGCCCGGCACCAGTTCCCGGGCAGAGACGACCTGCTTCCGTCTATCGCGGATCACCGTTGCCCGTACGGTGCTGATTTTTTTTAACGCTTCGAGGGACTTGTGTGCGCTCAGCTCCTGATAGAAACCGATGAACGCATTGGCCAGCAGAATAATCAGGATAATAATTGAATCGACATATTCACCAATCAACAGCGAAAAGACCACGGCGAACAACAGAATGTAAATGATGAAGCTTTTGAATTGATCGATGAAAATCAGCAGCGGGTTGATGACCGTCTTGGTTTCGAGTTCGTTGGGGCCATACAGCTGTAGACGTGCTTCGGCATCTTCAGCAGAAAGACCGTCTGTCACAGTTTTTAATTGTTGGAACAACTCATCCAGTGGAGTCTGATAGAAATCCATCCCGCCCCCAATCGGCAATAGTTATCGGAAACAGACCGGAATGAACAGTTATAGACTAGCAGATTGAGCGCAGATTTCTGCAAAACGGAGCAGCCTGAAGCAGATCCTCAATAAGTCCTTTATATGCCATCGCTTTTCATCCCTGAAGAAAAAGATTCTCTAATTCACTTGACAATAGCCCCCATAAACATTAGCTTGATCAAATAAAAATTTCTTATCTTTGAGTGTTTTTGTAAACTAATTCCTGCAGCAACCTGCTTATTTTCAAGCAGGAACAGTCCGTTACCCACCTCCGTCCAGAATAACGGCTGCTTGCATGACATAAACCTAAATCTATCCTGATGCGAAGGTTAAAAGGCCAGGCTTACCCCCTACAGCGACCAGGGGTTTAATAGAGAAGTTTCGGAAGTTTTACGAATACCGCTGCAGACTGCCTGCTCAAGTGGAGCAAGTTCAATAAATGACTATCGCTAATCCGTTTAAAAAACTCGGTGACGAGGGGCTCTATTTTTTTACGAATGTCGGACGGGCCGGGATATTCCTGGTGGCCTGCCTGATCAGTGTTCTCAAACCGCCTTATAAGATCTTCCCGGTTATCCGCCAACTCTATTTCATCGGCTCACGTTCAGGTTTCGTTATTATATTTACCGGGCTGTTCACCGGTATGGTTCTGGGCCTGCAAGGCTATTACACCTTGGCCAAGTTCGGTTCCGTGGGACTACTCGGCTCGGCTGTCGCGTTAAGCCTGATTCGCGAACTGGGCCCGGTACTCACAGCCTTGATGGTCATCGGTCGCGCCGGCTCGGCGATCTGCGCCGGACTCGGTATCATGCGCAACTCTGAGCAGATCGACGCTTTGAAATGTATGGCCATCGATCCGGTAAAATATCTGTTGGCGCCCAAGTTCGTTGCCAGCATCATCGCCCTTCCCCTACTTACTTTCATCTTTGACATTGTCGGGATTATCGGCGGCTTTTTGGTTGGCGTTTCACTTTTCGGGGTTAACGAGGGCACCTACTTTCAGGGGATGTATTCCAGCGTGCACTGGCTCGATATTGAGATGGGAATCGTCAAGTCACTGGTTTTCGGCCTGCTGATCGTCTGGATCACCTCAGTCAAAGGTTATTATCTGCACCTGGAGCGCAGCGGTGGTTTCGGAGCTGAAGGAGTCAGCCGAACCACCACCGACGCCGTGGTGATCTCTTCCGTCTCGGTCCTCATCTGGGACTACCTGATTACCGCACTGATGATTTAATCGGAGGAGCTGTTGAGCAACGATAATGAGCAACTGGCCATTGAACTGGTCAATATCGATAAGACCTTCGGTCAGCAGAAAGTCCTCAAGGGGGTTTATTTGCCGGTGGTCAAAGGCAAGACCACAGTCATCGTCGGCGGCAGCGGTCAGGGGAAAAGCGTCATCCTTAAGCATATGCTGGGGTTGATGAAACCGACGAAAGGTGAAGTGCGGGTCTTCGGCAAAGACCTGGCCCGGATGAAAAAGAAAGAGATCTATCGGGTTCGCGAGAATTACGGCGTACTTTTCCAGAACGTCGCCCTGTTCGATTCCATGACGATATTTGACAACGTCGCCTTGCCCTTAAGGGAAAGAACCGATAAGTCGGAGGCGGAGATTCGCGAGATCGTCTATGAAAAGCTTGAACTAATGGCCCTCGAAGGGGCTGCCGATAAATATCCTGCCCAGATCAGTGGTGGCATGCAGAAACGGGTCGGCTTGGGGCGGGCATTGGCCCTGGATCCGAAAATTGTTTTTTTTGACGAACCGACCACCCAGCAGCGCCTCAAGTACACAGCGGTGATCGTCAGTCATGATGTGCCGAAAATTTTCAAACTGGCTGATTATGTCGCCCTGATGGCCGGTGGAGAAATCCAGGGCTGCATGTCGCCGGAGGACTTCCAACGCTCAGACAACCCCCTGATCCGACAGTTTGTCGAGGTCACCATGGGCCCCATATATTCAAGCGAAACAGAGGAGGCCGTCTATCATGAAACGGTTTAATTTTGAAACATCGGTCGGCGTATTTATGGTGGTCGGCTTTATCTGTTTTGCCTGGCTCGCGGTAAAACTGGGTGACGTCGATCTTTTCGGCAGCGACGCTCGCACTGTGACCGCCCGCTTCACTTCAGTCAGCGGTCTCAAATCGGGTGCATCGGTGGAAATTGCCGTGAAGTCAGTATGGACATCGATCGCCAGGTGGAATTACAGGAAGACAGCATCGCGGCAATCCGCACCGCAGGAATCATCGGCGATCGTTACATCAAAATCACCCCCGGAGGCAGCGAGGAATTGATCGAACCGGGTGGCGAAATCATCGAGACCGAAGCCGCCATCAATCTGGAAGAGCTGATCAGCAAGTACATTTTCGAGAATGAATAGAGGCTCCAAAATGAAAAAAGTGTTGTTGCTGATGCTCGTGACACTGCTGCTTACGGTACCGACATATTCCCTGCAGGCAGCCGATGTGCCAATAAATCAGGACATGTATGCAGCAGATGATGAGTTCCTGGACGAAGATCCGTTTGCCGATGAGGATCTACCACAACTGCAGGTTTACGATCCGATTGAGCCGGTCAACCGGGGTGTCTACTGGCTGAATGATAAACTCTACGTCTACCTCTTCAAACCGGTCGCCAAAGGCTGGCGGGTCGTCCCCGCACCGGCAAGGGTGTCAATCAGCAACTTTTTTTCCAACCTGACGACCCCGGTTCGGGCGGCAAATGCCTTATTGCAGCTAAAAATCGGTGGCGTATTCGATGAAGTCTACCGGCTCGTTATCAATTCGACGATAGGCATCGGTGGACTTTTCGATCCGGCGGCTTCGGTTGCCGGGGTTGAAAAGGTCGAGGAGGATTTGGGCCAGACTTTCGGGCATTACGGTGTCGGCTCCGGACCCTATTTGGTGCTGCCGATCTTCGGCCCCAGCAATTTGCGTGATGGCGTTGGCCGATTCGGCGACACCTTCCTCGACCCACTCCCCTATGCCCTCAGAGACAATGAGGTGATTGCCCTTAAAGTCCTGGATGGCGAAAATGAGCTTTCCCTCGATAAAGACACCTACGAGGGGATCAAGAAACATGAAATCGACCCATACCTGTTTATCCGCAATGCTTACGAACAGAGGCGGGCAGCAAAAGTCAGTAAATAAATGAATCGAGGTGGAATTATGCTTAAAATGGCACGTTATGGCTTTCTCTTTGCGCTATTCACTCTCCTCTTAACCAACCTGAGCTGGGCTGCGACAGGACCGATGGAAAAGGTGAAACTGACCGTCGGAGAGGTCATTGAGATCATAAAAACCTCGACCCTTGACGAGGAGCAAAAAAGGGAAAAGCTCTCCGCGGCGATCCGTAGCAGCTTCGACTTCCCCTCCATGTCACAGCGGATTTTGGCTCGAAACTGGAAAAAAACCTCTCCACAGGAACGGGAACATTTCATCCGCCTGCTCTCTGAGCTAATGGAAAGAAACTACCTCGGAAACATTGAAAATTACACCGATGAAAAGGTCGAGTTCACCAAGGAAAGAATTAAAAAGAATAAAGCCGCCATCGACACCTTGATCATCACCAAGAACAAAGAGATTCCCGTTTCCTATCGCATGCTGCAAAAGGGAGAGGAATGGCGGGTCTACGATGTGGTCATCGAATCGGTCAGTTTTGTCAACAACTACCGGAACAGCTACGGCCAGGTCATCAAAAAGCAGGGCGTTGCAGGATTGCTGGCCAAGATGGAAGAGAAACTGGCTCAATTGCGGCAGGAAGGCTAACAGAGTTGGACTCCGTCAAGTCAACGACAATAGCAGCTGCCGAGCTGGCTAAGGAACTGTCCGCTTTGTGTTTTATTTCAGAAAATGACGCAGAGGAGCTGCTGCCCTATTTCGAAGTCTCAGCGATTGACCGCGGAGATATTCTCTGGAAAGAGGGCGAAGAAAGTGACTTTGCCGCCATTATCCTCTCGGGCCGCGTTGAAGAAAAAAAGGCCACCGAATTCGCTGACAAACAATTTGTGATCGGAGTCTACAGCAAGGGGGCAATGCTCGGTGAAAGCAGCCTGCTGGATGACCTGCCACGCCCCCTGACCGCTGTCTGCCTGGAAAACACCCGGCTGTTAACCTTTCCACGTGCGCGTTTTACAAACCTCCAACAGGAAAAACCTCATCTGGCCGTGCAGGTGTTCAAACTGGCAACGCGAACCCTTTCGATAAGGCTGAATAAAGCCTTCGGTCGACTGGCGGCGATCTTTTAACCGCTTAGCGACAAAGTTACAGTTAATCAGCCGCCAGTATGCCGCCCTTGCTACACTGAAGATTATTTCAGGCTTAATAGGCTATGAAATCACCCCTTCAAGAGCAGCAAACAATTCCTCTTCTTTCAAGCCTTCAGCGATCCGCTCGCCAAACCCTTCTGTGGTTCCCCGATACAGATCGAAACGTGCTGTGCGCTGGCCGTCTTCCCCTTTGGCACTCTTACTGGCGATAATGCCGATTTCAGCCAATTGTGGCTGTGCACAGGAGTTGGTGCAGCCAGAGATTGCTAGAATTCTTCCATTCAAACGGTTGCCGAAGCGTTGTTGCAGCTGTCTCGCCAGATCGCGGGTAGGGACCAGCCCCATCCGGCACTCGTGGCTTCCGGGGCAAACACGACAGACAGGAACCGGCTGATCAAGTCCGGCTATGCCGGCTTGGGTCAAGGTTTTAATCAACTGCTGACGACTTTGTTGATCGGCTGGCAACAGCGCCAGATTCTGATCAGCAGTGACCAGCAGGTAGTCGACTCCAACAGCTTCGGCAGCAGCAGCGACGGTCGCCAAACGGTCCGCCTGCAATTCTCCGGCAAAGAAGGGGACGACCAGCTTCAGCCTACCGCTATCGTCGGAGAGTGGGATCAGGGTTTTGTCAAATGCATCCTTAAACTGCACCGGTTCGGCCTGAGCCAACTCCTCGGCCAACAGACGGCGGAACTCCCCCTCCCCCCTGGTGCTGAGCAGCGACTTCAAACGCTTCGGCGGCGGCACATTGTCCCGATAAACCCGCACGATCGACTCTGCCAGTGGTAGCAGTTCGCTTTCGGCAACCCGCTGCCGATAGAGGATCGCCGCCTGCGGTGCGCGACCAAGTCCGCCCCCGGTCCAGATATCGTAAAAAGCCCTGCCATCGTCCTGATCAACATAGACAAAGGCCAGATCCTGGATCAGGTGCCGACCGCCTTCATAGTCTGCCTCAACGGCAATTTTAAATTTTTTCGGCAGCCCTTCAAAATGAGGATTGCCGCTGAAATGCAACAGCAGTTTACGCCCCAACACCTGGGTAAAATGAAAACCACGACCGAAACCGGTACTGGTGGAGATCCCCCTGACCGCTCCGCCACAGGCACCGCGGGAGAAGAGCCCAACAGCCGCCATGCCACGCTGGACAATCGGCACCTGTTCAATATCCAGATCATGAAATTCGATGCTGCCACGGGTAGTCAGATGCAGGGTTCCGCTGCCGTACTGCTGGCCCAACCGAGCAAGAGTTGCAGCCTGGACAACCGACAATATTCCGCTCGCCAACTTGACCCGCATCATCAATTGCCCCGCATCATTCTGTTGATAAATACCTTCAATCCGCAACGCTTTTGCATCGATTCCCATCGGCCAACTCCAAACTATTTCATCAGTGGTAAGCGAATTATTTACTGGAGCGAAGATACTCTTACACACCTATCA
>CALZHQ010000006.1 GCA_945787295.1 uncultured Desulfuromonadales bacterium | reverse complement strand
ATGCCTGCCGCTGGCGGATCCCCCGCACAGGAAAAATGCGCACTGATGGTCTGGTCTTCGCCAGTCGCGAGATGATGGGCGATCTGCGACAGAGTAATGCTCTGGAACAGGTGCGTAATGTAGCCACCTTACCCGGCATTGTCGGGCCGTCGATCGCTATGCCAGACATCCATTGGGGATACGGTTTCCCGATCGGTGGGGTGGCCGCGTTCGATGCCCAAGAGGGGGTGGTTTCTCCCGGCGGGGTTGGTTACGACATCAATTGCGGGGTGCGGCTGCTGCGCACCGGATTAACTGCTGAGGAAGTGCGTCCACGGATCGATAAGCTGGCTGATGAGCTCTATCGGAATGTTCCATCCGGGGTCGGCTCGCACCGCCGTGATCTGAAGTTGAGTGTTGCCGAAGAGCGTAAAGTGCTCAGCAAGGGAGCCCGTTGGGCCGTCGAGAACGGCTACGGCTCTGCCGAAGACCTGGAACATATTGAGGAGCGGGGGACCATCGCCGGTGCCGATCCTGGAGCACTTTCCGACCGGGCATTGGAGCGGGGTCGCAACCAGCTCGGGACCCTCGGCAGCGGCAATCATTTTCTCGAAGTCGACCTGGTTGAAGAGATCGGTGATCAGCAGGCCGCTGATGTGCTGGGCCTGTTTCCCGGCCAGATCACGGTGACTATTCACACCGGCAGCCGCGGACTCGGTTATCAGGTCTGTGCTGACCATTTGAAAATGATGCAGCGGGCCTCAGCCAAGTATGGCATTGAACTGCCGGATCGTCAGCTCTGTTGTGCACCCTTGACCAGTCCGGAGGGCAAACAATATCTGGCGGCGATGGCCGGGGCGGCCAATTTTGCGTTTGCCAACCGGCAGCTGATCACCGCCTGGGTGCGGGAAAGTTTCGAACAGGCGCTGGGGAAAGGCCAGTCCGAGCTACGGATCTCATCAATTTACGACGTTTGTCACAATATTGCCAAAATGGAAACCCATCACTACCAGGGGAAGAAGCGCCGTCTCTGCGTCCATCGTAAGGGTGCGACCCGGGCCTTCCCGCCGAACCATCCCGATACCCCGAAGCTCTATCAGAATGTCGGCCAGCCGGTGATGATCCCCGGAGACATGGGCCGCTACTCTTATGTGCTGGTTGGTACGCAGGGCGGTTTCGAAGAAACCTTCGGTTCCACCTGCCACGGTGCCGGGCGGTTATTGTCGCGTCATGCTGCGAAAAAGCTTTCCCGAGGCCGCAATATCGAGCAGGAATTAGCCGCCCAGGGCATCATCATCCGTGCCTCGTCCCGGGCGACGGTGGCCGAAGAGATCTCCGAATCGTACAAGGATGTCCTCGATGTGGTCAGCATTGTGGAGCAGGCCGGGATCGGCAAGATCGTCGCCCGCTTAAAGCCGCTGGCTGTCATCAAGGGCTAGCTTTGCCTCATTCCGGCTTGTCATAATCCCCATAGCTGGTGTTTGATCGACCGATGGGCGAACAACGCAAAATCATTCACATCGATATGGATGCCTTTTACGCTTCCGTGGAGCAGCGCGACAACCCGCAACTGCGCGGCAAACCGGTGATTGTCGGCGGTGACCCGGGCGGTCGCGGGGTGGTGGCCACCTGTTCCTACGAAGCGCGCCGTTTCGGCATTCATTCGGCCATGTCCTGCGCCAGAGCTTACCGGCTCTGTCCCCAGGCGATTTTTGTTCGTCCCCGGTTTGACGCCTATCGGGATGTATCGCAGCAGATCCGTAAAATCTTCCATCAGTACACCGACCTGGTCGAACCGCTCTCCCTTGATGAGGCCTATCTCGATGTCACGCAGAACAATCCGGGAATTCAGTCAGCCACCTGGGTGGCGCAAGAGATCCTGCAAAAAATCACTCAAATCACCCAACTCTCCGCTTCAGCGGGAGTCTCCTACAATAAGTTTCTCGCCAAAATCGCTTCAGACATGAACAAACCAGCGGGATTGACGGTCATTACTCCGCAGCATGCAGACGCTTTTATTGCTGAATTGCCAGTGCGCCGGTTTCACGGGGTCGGCCGGGTGACAGAAGAGAAGATGCGGAACCTTGGCATTCTGACTGGGGATGATCTGAAAAAGCGCTCGCGGGAAGAATTAGATAAATATTTCGGCAAAGCCGGCGCCTACTATTACAACATCGCGCGCGGTATCGATCTGCGGCAAGTGACACCGAACCGGATCCGTAAATCGATCGGCAAGGAGACGACGCTGAAGGAGGATATTGCTGATCGAGGCCAGATGCTGACAATTCTCGGTGATCTGGCCGAAAGGGTTGCTGCTTTGGTGCAGGCGAAAGAGACGAGCGGATTGACGTTGACGCTGAAAGTGAAATACGACGATTTCCAGATTGTAACGCGCTCGGTGACGTGTGAGGAGCCGATTGAAAAGGCTGCTGAGATGTTGCGGTTGGCGGAGGCGTTGCTGGATAAAACTGCAGCGGGGAAGAGGGCAGTTAGGTTGTTGGGGATTACGGTGTCCGGGCTGACGACCGATATTCCGGTCGAAGAACCGTTGCAGTTGGAGTTACCGTTTGAGTGATGTACACACAAAAGCCCGACACACCGTGCCGGGCTTTTGTATTGAAATGATTTCCCAAAAATTATTTGGCAGTTTTCTTGCGGCGGTAGATGCCCAAGCCCACAAGCCCTGAACCGAGTAGTAGCAGTGTGCCAGGTTCAGGAACCGGGGCCGGGGTTCCACCGCCATGATTTGTAACAGTCGCCTGAATCGTTGTGCTGGTACCACAGAAAAGATCGATGCCATCATCAAAGTCGATCGTTAGCATGTTTCCATCCAGCAGAGTGAAGGTTCTTGGCATATCGGTCCAGTAAAGGACCATTCCAGAAACGTAGCCAGCGATCGTTCCCCATTTTCCTCCACCGTTGTCAGTGACATCGGCTTCGTCAGGGCTTGAGAAGGCTAACGTTGCCTCGACAGAAAACTTACCACCAGCAAGAAGTCCTGAAATATTGGTGATATTGAATTCAAAAAAATCGAAGGTGTAACTTTCGCCATCTGCCAGCGTGAATGCTTCTGAGGCAAGTGTTGAGGAGAGACTTGCGGTTAATTTTGCCGAGCCCAGCCAGGTTGAGGCGCTTGTTGTTCCGCCTAAGGTGACATTTGAGCCCGAGTAATCGGTAACAAAATCGATAGGTGTTGCCCAGACTATGTTGCCCATGGTGAATAATATGGTAATGATCAGAAGAGCTTTTTTCATTCTTTACTTTCCGTGGCTATTGTTTAATAAACAAAAAATGAAATATGTCTAAAATGATTGCAGGATTTATGCCCGCAGTCTAAGTTGCTGAAGTTTTTCGGCAAATTGTCTTAATGTTTGCTGTGTTAAGAAACCCGACAGATTAATAGCAAGGTAGAAAAGATCAGTGGCTAGATAAGGGCCGCATACCAACAAATTAATACAAGACTGATAGGAAGAGCGTCAAAGATTAATAAGTTTCTGTGGTTGCTGTCTGATCGTCTCTTATATAATCCCACTCCACATCCCAGGAACACCCCAAAGGCAAAGCCGAACAGGTGGGCGCCAATATCGGTATTTTCGCCACCAGCACCCAGCATTGCCAGTAAACCGAGGGCCGCCGCCACCGGCAGCGGCCAGCGGTGGCGCAGGTTGTGGCGATAGCGCAAGGTGTTGATGCTGGCGAGCAGGCCGACGGCGCCGAAGACGGCGGTGGAGGCGCCGATGGAGCGGTGATCGGGGTTTTGAACGAAGGCGTTGGCCAGGTTGCCGAGGATACCACTGAGCAACACCAGGCTCCAACCCAGCCCAGAGCCGAGATCACGGCAGAGGCGGTTGATGAAGATGCCGCCGACTACGACATTGCCGGCCAGATGGATGCCGCCGGAATGCAGGGTCAGGGCGGTGACCAGCCGCCACCATTCGCCATCGAGTATTTTAGCGGCGTGGGCGTTGCCGAGGGCATACCAGTCGACGGGTGTGTGGCCGAACAGGTTAGGTTGTTTCTGGGTCAGGATGTGAAACAGGCCGAGGGCGATCAGCACCCAGATGGTGCTCGCAGTGTTCTCCTGCTGCGGGGGTTCAACCGGCGGCGGTGGCGGCCAGTTGCGATTCGCGTGTTCGTAGCTCAATAACTCTTCGAGGGCGTTCTGGTAATGAGCGGTGGGGACCAGGAGTTGCCAGCCGTGGTTGATTCTTGCATTACGATGCGGGATTTGCCGGGCTTGCAGTACCAGTGTCCAGTTGCGCAGCTGTCGCTTTGATAGTGGTCGACTGCTCAGACCGTCCTGCAGTTGCGAGGGGACCGGTATCCAGTCAAGTTGATCGATGTCGATACTTTTTTGCTCAAGCATGCTTTATCTTCGCAGAAGAGGATTGTCAGGTCACCAGATATCTGCTAAGTCAATTTTATGATTAAAGAAACTGGCAAAAATCTGACCGTTGCATCAGTGGCTAAAGAGTTGGGGCTCTGGTCCGAGATCAGCGAAAAGATAATTGTTTTTGCCGGCATGAAAGGGGACTGGCTGGTTTCCCGGTTAGCAAGACTGCCGATCAAACGAAGCGGGGCAACGCGCAGAATGGGCAGTTATGTCTCGCGGCTGGGGGAGCCGGTCTGTATCCGATTGCAGTTTGCCCAGGAACCGGACTCTCTCAAGCAGACCCTGCTCCATGAAATCGCGCATTTTTGCGATCACCAGACCAATCAGTCCGCACAAAAATATCGCCGCGCCCATGACGTGCAGTGGCAGGCCTGGGCAAAGGCGCTCGGGACCCCGGCGAAAAGTTGCGGTCACAGTGAGGCGATGGACCAGCTCTATCAGCAGCGTTTGAAGTTGGTTGCTGTCTGCCAGAAGTGTGGCACTGAATTCCGCCGGGTAAGAGCTTTGAACCGGCGCCGCAAATATACTCATACTGAGTGTGGTGGCCGCTTACGACCGATCTGAATCAATTTCTGCAGATAAACTAACCCTCCAATGAAAAAATTGACGAATGTCAGGTAAGCTTGATGTTCACTCAATCAATAACAGGGAGGTCTGTATGCGTTCACTTCTGCTGCTCAGCTTTCTTTTTCTTTTCACCTCTGTTGCTCTGTCTGCTGACGGCCTGATTCTGGTCAAAAGCTCCCACGATGTCAAAACCACTGCCGAGCGACTGGAAAATGCTCTGAACAACAAGGGCATGACCGTTTTTGCCCGGATCGATCATGCATCCGGAGCCGATTCCGTCGGTATCGATTTACGTCCGACAGAACTGCTAATTTTCGGCAATCCGCAGGTCGGCAGTCCGATGATGCAATGCCAGCAATCGATAGCGATCGATCTGCCACAAAAAGCGTTGATCTGGCAGGACGAAGGTGGAGATGTCTGGCTGGGCTACAACGATCCGGTGTATCTGGCGCAAAGGCATGCCATCGGTTCCTGTGCCGCGCAGTCGCTAAAGAAGGTGGCTGGCGCTTTGGCCAATTTCAGTAAGGTGGCGACGGCCCCTTGAACAGGCTCTCTTAATCGAGAGACTAAACGATTGTTTCTCGAGAGATTGTTTATTTAAAAAACGAACAAAACTTAATTGTGAACGGTCTTTTCATTTTGTTGGAGGTTTTATGAGGAGTTTTCTCGAGGTTGTGAAAGACACGGTCAATCCGGCAACACAGCCGGTCGGGGTCAATCTGCTGAGTGATGATTCTGTGCTGGAGGGGAAGAAAATCCGGCTGCAGGGTAAGCGACTGACCATCTGTCAGCAGATCTGGTCAACCTGTTGCACTGCGGAAACCGCACACTGTGTCTTGGGAGCCGGTTGCACCGGGTTGATTGAGGCGCCGCAGCGCGTTGTCGACGGTGAGGTGAATACCGGAGTCTATCAGCAGGATCAGTCAGCGGCGGCATCGATGCAGCAGGAGATGCCGCGGGTCGATTCAGGTGTCGCTGCGGTGGTGACCTACCCGCTCAGTCGGCCGGTCGCAGGGTTTGAGCCGGACCTGGCGGTGATCTATTGCAACACGGCGCAGGCAATGCGTTTTGTCCAGGCCTTTCTCTATCACGAGGGGGGGGAGTTCATGATGAAATCATCCGGCGATGCCGGAGTCTGTTCGCGGGGCGTGGCCCAGGTTGCCATCACCGATGAGCCGACGATCGAAATTCCCTGTCTGGGCGATCGCCGCTTTGCCATGGCCCAGGACCATGAAATGTTGGTCGGTATCCCGGCCAGTTGGCTGGAACGGACTGCTGAGGCGTTGCAGGCAACCCATAAGGCGGGAATCCGCTACCCGATTCCATTCCAGATCCCAGACAGTTGCGATCTGCCGCACACCTTTATCACCGGGGAGGAGGACATATAAAAAAAGACAGGGAATATTTACAAATCTTTACACATTCAAAAATATGAATAGTGTTATGGTTTGCGCATAAACATTTTGGGTGAGGAGTGTACAAATGAATATGCGTAGAATTACTTCCCTGACAGCGTTGGTTTCTTTTCTGTTGTTGATGCTGACCAGCATTATTCTTTATATCGTCCCCTCCGGCCGGGTGGCTTACTGGTCCGGGTGGCAACTCTGGGCCTTGTCAAAGGAACAATGGGGCGCGGTCCATATCAACCTCGGTTTTCTGCTCTTCATTGCGATCGTTCTGCACATCTATTACAACTGGGTTCCTATCGTCAATTATCTGAAAAATCGCTCCAAGCAGGTCAGGGTATTTACCACAGATTTCAATGTGTCTTTGTTGGTGACTCTGGTGGTTTTCTTTGGCACTTTGCTGGGTCTCCCGCCGATGAGTTCAATTATCGATCTGGGAACGGCAATCACTGATCAGGCCAATATCAAATATGGCGAGCCACCGTACGGGCATGCTGAATTGTCTCCGTTGCAGGACTTTGCTGAAAAGATCAAAGTCGAACTTGATGACGGTCTGCTGCTGTTAGATAAGGCAGGTATCCAGGTCAATAGTCCTGCACAGACGCTGCAAGAAATTTCTGAATTGAATGGCTTGACGCCACAGGAAGTATATCTGGCGCTAAAGCCTGAGGCGCTTGATGTCAGTGCTGAAATGCCGGAAGACGCACCGGGAGGTACCGGTATGCGGGTTCTGGCACAACTGTGCGAAATGTATCATTTGCCACCGGCGGAGATCATCCAGGGGCTGGCAGCAAAGAATATCGATGCTGAGCTCAATATGCCGCTGAAGGATATTGCCGCGGCGAACGGAATCGATCCGCATGCGGTCCCGCTCTTGTTTCAGGGATAGACCCGGGCCAGAAATTCAGCGACGCAGGCAGGTTTGCTGCTTCCAGCTCTTTCGACCGTGATCAGGTAGCAGATCTGCACGCCATTCTTTACCTCCTCAGCCGATTGCAGCTCGGTCCGGGCACGGACTTTGGACCCGACTTTAACCGGGGCCGGGAAACGCACTTTGTTCAATCCGTAATTAACCCGGTACTTCATGCCGGGATAATTTTTTTGGAAGAAATCCGGATGGTTGCTTTCGGTCAGATAGGGCAGCATCGACAAGGTCAAATAGCCGTGCGCGATAGTCGATCCGTAAGGGGATTCGTTGGCCGCACGCGCTGGATCGATATGGATCCATTGTCGGTCGCCGGTGACTTCGGCGAATTTATCGATCCGTTGCTGGTCAATTTCCTGCCAGGGGCCGACGTGAATTTCTTGGCCGAGCTGCGGCTTGAGGACGTTAAGCAGGTTGTTAATCTTGTCCATCGTTGAAAATCCTTTCTATTTGCCGAGCACCAGGCCTTCACGGCGCGGGTCGCTGCCGCCCTGCAATCCATGCTCGCTAATCTGAATCCCCTGCAGGCCGCTGTTGAGATCGGTCACGTTGATCCGGTAGCCGTAATTTACTAGTGCTTCAGTCAATTGCTCGAGAGCCGTGCCTTTTTCCAGGTCGAGGTTGGCCCCGTTCCGATGCAGGTAGTGGGGTTGATCAATCGCCTGCTGGATCGACTGTTGCCAATCGAGCACCCCGAGAATGGTTTGTGCCACGTAAGGGATAATTCGACTCCCGCCTGGAGAACCGATGACCAGCCGTAGCTGCTGCTTGCCATCGAACACCATGGTCGGAGCCATCGAACTGCGTGGTCGTTTCCCCGCTTCGACCCGATTGGCAACCGGACGCCCGGCATCTAGAGGGCGAAATGAAAAATCGGTCAATTGATTGTTCAACAAAAAACCGCCGACCATGATTCCCGAACCGAAGGCTTGTTCGATGCTAGCGGTAAGGGCAACTGCGTTGCCTTCGGCATCGATGATCGACAGATGACTGGTGCCCGGTTGCTCGGGACTAATGCCAGGTTGATAGCCCGCCGCGTTGTTCCCGGGAGGTTTGCCTGCTTCACTTTTCCCCCGGTCTCTGGCCGGGTTGATCTGGCTGGCGCGCTGACGCAAGTAAGCGGCATCGAGCAGACCGGAAACCGGTACCTCTAAATAGTCGCTATCGGCGATATACAGCGCCCGGTCGGCAAAGGCGAGCCGACCGGCTTGGGCAAACAGATGGATCGCTTCTGGCGAGGCCGGGGCGGCATTGGCAATGGCGGTATGTTGGAGTATGCCGAGCATCTGCAACAGGCTGATGCCGCCGGAAGAGGGTGGGCCGATGCCGCAGATGCGATAATTCCGGTAAGGTCCGCAGACCGCGGGGCGTTCTTTGGCCCGATAGTCGGCCAGATCCTTGAGCGTCAATTGTCCCGGTAACGGGGCCTGACGCACAGCGGCGACAATCGCTTGAGCGATACTGCCCCGGTAGAATTCCCGGTCAGCGGATTTTGCCAGTTGCCTCAAGGTTGCGGCCAGTTGGGGGTTTTTCAGGCGACTGCTCACCGTCGGTGGTTGGCCAGCCGGGTAGAAATAGTCGCCTGCAGTGCTGTTGCGTTCTAGTTTGTTGCGATTAACCGGGTTCTGTAGCAGTTTCAGCAGACGCGCAGAGACCGGAAAGCCGTTCTCTGCCAATGCGATTGCATCGTTAAACAGGCTGGACCAGGGCAGCTTGCCGTGGTTTTTGTGCAGGAGCAGCAGGCTTTTCAACTGGCCCGGAACACCGACGGCCCGGCCACTGGCCACGGCAGTGCGGAATGCGAGCGGCTGACCAGCTTCCCAGAACAGCATCTGGTCGACTGCAGCAGGAGTTGTTTCCCGACCGTCATAACTGTGCAGTGCGCTGTTGGCCTGGTCCCAGAACAGGCTGAAACAGCCACCACCAAGGCCCGATGATTGCGGCTCTACGAGGGTCAAGACCAGGGTTGCGGCAACCGCCGCGTCGGCTGCGCTGCCGCCTTGCTGCAAAATGCGATAGGCGGTTTCGCTGGCATATCGGTTGGCGGTTGCCACCATGAAGGACTGGGCGAGAACCGGTATGCTGGCTTGGCGACCGGTCGCTTGCTCGGGTGTCCGGTCCGGCTCTTTCGACCAGCCGGATGTGACCAGCAGCAAGCTGCAAAGAAGGGGCAGCGTTATGCGCATAAGCAGCGGATACATGTCTATTATCCCCCTGATCTCGCTAGCTGCGTTACGGGCTGCCGAGCAGCTTGTCGAGTTTTTCCAGTTTGTCCTTTATCGCTTCATCGACCAGTTCTGGACCAAACATCCAACTCAGCTGACCCAGCATCAGAGTGACGTCTGCTAGCTCGGCGATGACTGCCTGCTTGTCTATTTTTCCACGGCGATAATGTTTAAGCGCAGTAATCAGTTCTGCGCATTCCTCAACCGCCTGATCGTACTGGGCATCTTCACCCCATTTGTCGATCGTTGCTTGGTAAATCTGTTCTAGTTGCATGCTTGGCTCTTTAAGTCGATATGGTTTATGTGAGGTGTTTCTAGCTTTTCTAGCTTAGCACAGTGCATTTGCCGCCGAGCAGGAAAATGTAACAACATTAGTAGGTTGATTTGTCTTGACTGGAAAGTGAATGATCAATAGGCACAGCAGGTCGGTGATTTAGTCCTGAGGCGTTTGGCCGGGTTGCTGAAGGAGTGTCAGAGAGCCGGATGTTGTTGCCCGAATACTGACACTGAAGGTAAATATGGATGTGCTTGATGCTGAGGAGCAAAGGGTTGAAACAAAAAAGGCTGCCGGGAGGGCCGCCTATTTTGTGTTTAATCGGTTTTACTTATGCAGTGTCTGGGCGTTCTTTTTGGAGGAATAAGGCCAGCTTTTCTTCAACCAGTGTCAAATGTTCCATCATCTTGTCACGAGCCCGTTCCGGATCCCGAGCGGCAATCGCCTCCATGATCTCCCGATGATGATTCAACAGCAGTTCAATGTAGCCTTCCTTGCTGTAGAACTCGCTCAAGGCCACCATGATGGTGGTTTGGAACAGGGACTGGATGGTATCAAGCACATGTACCTGTAAGGTGTTGTGGGTCGCGGCGGTGATCGTGAGGTGGAACTGGGCATCGACTTCGGCGTCCCAGCCGCCACTAGCTGATTGGTCGACCATGACAGCGTAGAGCTCTTTCAATCGTTCGATCTCAGAATCCTCTGCACGTTTTGCCGCCAAGTAGGCTGACCAGGTTTCCAGGCCGATCCGAACCTCTGTGAGTGCATGCAACATGCGCGGGTCGCGCCGTTCCACCATGCTGGCCAGCGGGTCCGCCATGGAGACGTCCGCCAACGAACGGACATAGGTGCCGCCACCCTGGCGTGACTCAAGAAAGCCCATCGCTTCGAGCACCATGATCGCCTCACGAACCGAGGGCCGACTGACCCCCAGAAAAGATGCAAGCTCACGCTCAGATGGAATCTTTTGCCCCGGATTTAACTCGCCGCGTGAAATCAATTCTTTAATTTGATCGACAATTTCTTCAGAGAGTTTTTTCGGGCGGATCGGTTTGAAAACTGTGGCCATATATTCCTCCAAGTTCTTGGTAAGACCTTTTACCACAGCTTCTGTGTAATAACAAGAGAAGAGCGTTTATGCCTACGGGGTATAGTTCTTCTTTGAAATTGGGTGTTTAATGGATCGGTTTAGAAGGGGAAAGTTGTTGTGTCGGTCATACCAGTTATCTAGGCGACAATTATTTGGGTTTGTGACTGGCCTGATAACGTTTGAACCAGATCTGAAAATCTTTTTCTTCATGTTCCATCTCAAAGGCATTCACCAGTCCGCGTGCCAGGGAAACGGCGACAGCACGATTTCTCAGATTGAATGAATCGCCAACCTTGTCGCAGTGGAACTGCTCCTGGTCGAGTCCAAGTTTATTGTAAAGCGAATTGAGACGACTCTGAACACCTCGGCGGGACAGGTAGCGACGTTGGGCGATCAGGTTGTCGGTCAGGCCGAGTGAGATGTCGAGCAGGGCCTCATATTCGATATCTGAAAGGGCCGTCAGGCTGTGTCCGGCACGGCCTTGGACTTTACGGACCTCAGGAGCAATCCAGCACTGCTCTTCAAGTAAGACTGTGCGAATCGCCGAAGCAATCCGCTCGCGAGGGCTCGATTTGAGGATGTAGCCGTAGACAGTTTCCGGGGGCACTATTTTGGCCAGGGCCCGGACATACATTTCATCTTTGAACTGGCTCCAGAAAACGATTCGGGCTTCTGGTTGTTTTTCCCAAAGATTGCGGGCGAAGTCGATACCGTTCATCTCTGGCATCTGGATGTCGCTGATGATCAGTGGATTTTTGCGTGTTATGCCCATTTCGAGGGCGACTTTGCCGTTGGGTGCGCGGGTGATCTGAATATCCTCTTCCCAGCTGTCGAGCAGCTGCTCGAGAAATTCGAAATCCTTTGGATTGTCTTCAGCGATCAGTATTTCTAATTGTTCCATTTCGAACTCCAATATCAGGTCGTTGGCAGTGCCAGTTCGAAGCGGGTGCCACTGGAAAAACGGGAAGTTTGCCAGCTTACATCGGCTCCGATTGCTCTGGCCCGCTCGCGGATGTTATTAAGGCCTCGACCATTACCGCTGCTGTTACTCTGGTCGATCCCTTTGCCGTTATCTTCAACCGACAAGACAAGAAGCTTGTCGCGGACCTCCAGGTTGACCTCGTAGCGGGATGCAGAGGCGTGTTTGATGACGTTCTGAATCGCCTCAATAACAATCCGGTATAGAGTCAATTGCTGCACCCGGTTCAGGCTGAGCTGTTCAATTCTTGGGTCAATATAGAGATGATACTCGGGAAGACCTTCTGTGTAACAGTGCTGATCGAGGTGGGCTTCGATGGCCGCGCCTAGCCCGAGGATATCCAGGGTTTGCGGGTGCAGATTATTCATGATATCCCGCAGGTTGGCAATCGCCCGGTCCAGATCATGCTCCAGAGTGATGACACTATGTTCTGTCTCTTTGTCGGGCGCTTTTATTTGAAGGGCTTGCAAGCCACGCAGTACGGCGGATAAATCTGCCAGCGACTGGTCATGCAGGTCCATGGCGATTCGCCGGCGCTCTTCCTCTGCACCTTCCAGCAGCTTTTCGGTGCCGACCACCTGTATCAGGCGACTGGTCATCCGATTGATCGAAACCGCCAGTGTGTCGAGCTCATCGCGAATATGTTCAGGTGCCGGCGGGAGCTCGAGGTCTCCGGCGGCGATCCGTCCGGCGTTGTCCGAAAGGAGTTGAATCCGGCTGAGTATCCGTTTGCTGAAATAGGCCGCGATCAACAGGCCAAGCAGGATCGCCAGGGCGATCACTGATATGGAAACCAGTACCGTCCGCTCAACCAGTTGATTGATGTCCTGACTGTGCAGATGGCGAAGCTTGTTACGGTGAACCTGAACAGTGTTGGAAAGGTTTGACAGTTGCGCCCGAAAATGGGCAAAGAGTTCAGCCGTCTGGTCCGGCTCCAGGCTGGTGGCCGGATTGAACTTGGCGGCCAGAACGCTGAGCTGTTCGATGTCGTTAGTCTCTTTGAGAGCCCCGAACGGTTCGATCCGTTCAATTGCGGCTGATAACCGATCATAAAGATCGGTGGCCAGAGCCATTTCTTCCGGGGTTGCCATGCCTGTATGCTGCAGGGTACGGACTATCAGGTGCAGGCGTCTGGCGGCCATGTCGGCTTCAGCCAGGGCGACAAAGGTTGTGCCGATCGCTCTTGCCTCTTCGCGCTTGTTCGTTAGATCCCAATAGGTGTACTGCATGAACCCGAGCAGCAGAAGCAAGAGTAGCAGGACAATCGCAGGGGCCATTAGGACTTGTTGTTTGACAGTAATTCGCATTGGCGGAGTTTAACATGGTCTTTCAGGGAATGCACTGTGCAGATGCGCACTTGAAATCTGCTTTTTTGACTGATAATTATCGTTTTTTTCGCCTTAGATGGCGGAGCGCGTTGTCGGCCAGTTCGACCACCCCTTCGATGGTTTTTCGATAAAAGCGTTGAATCGGCACATTGTTGACACTCAATTCACCGTCGGTTTGCTGCAGGCGGATCTTGTCTCCTGCCGAGAGACCCTCCAGAGTCGTTGCAGACTGGGGATCGACGCCGATCAGAAAACGATACTGCTCTTCTTCAAAATCGGTGCTGAACAAGAGCAGGGTGCGTTGCGGGTTGCCAGTACGGAAGTCAAAGCGCGAGGTTTTTGCCAATAGCTTCCCGGCGCATTTGTGGTCTTTGCCGAGTAGGGCTTCCAGGTTGACCTGCGGAGGTTTTAATTTTCCCAGCGGCTGCTCGATTTTTGTCTGGTATGGTTCTGGGTTGCGCTTGAGAAAGTGTTGGTTGTCCTCAAGCAGTACGACCACATTATTATTGATCGGCCCGCCGATGGAGTGTGACAGGCCAGAGGCATATCTGCCTTCGCAAAGCATCTGGTGATTTTCGACGATCTGGACCATGCCGGTGGCACCGAGTGGATGGCCACGGCCTTTGAGCCCACCGGTCAGATTGGTGGGGAATCGACCGTTAGGTCCTGTCAGTTCCGGGTCGAGGAGGCCTTCAAAGAGTCGTTCCCGGGGAACCACGCCGAGGTCAACCAAGTTGATCGGGCCGAAGCCGTTAAAGGGATCATGCATATTGATATGGATCTGTCCCTCGAGTTGCTGCAGATCGGTCAGGCCGGCTTTACCGAGCGCTTGCCGCAATGCAATCAGGGTGGCCGGAAAACTGGTGAAGGTCAACCGGTCGGCAATGGTTGGAATATCCGTTCCAGAGGCGACCCCGGCGACCCGCACCCGGTTCTCTTTGCTGGTCAACAGGCAGGCGGCAATGCCGTCCGACATCGGGCAGAAATCGTAATAGCGCAACGGGTCGTAATAGAGGTAGTTTTTCCCCTTTTCGATGTCAGCAAAATATTGTTCGACAGGAATTTCATAGTCAAAATGTGCGTTCGGGTTCTGCGCCGCAAAAGCCTGAGCCCGCTCTGTCCAGAGGGCCGAATATTTGGACCACTCTTTTTCGTTGAGGCCGAATTCAGTCATCAGTGATTGCGCCACCAACGCCCCGCAGGCCGGCATCGTCAAGCCATATTCCGCTTCATCGCGATCGATGACCCCGGCGACAATCTTGGTTGCCTGGCTGGTAGAAACATCACTCATTTTCTGAATACCGATGGCGAGCACATGATCATGCTGGCCCGCCGCGATTTCCAGGTAGGCGGCTTCAAAGGCGCTGGCACCAGAAGAAGACGCGGTATCGACCAGCAGCGATTTGGCCCCACTGATGCCGAGGCGGCCACAGACTTTCGCGGCAACGTTATCAATGCCGGAAAAAGCGAATGGATTCTGACTGCCGACGACGACGCAGCCGATCTGTTCTTTCTTGATTTGGGTATTCTCAAGCAGTGGAGTTAGAGCATCAACCAGTTCAAGAAAGCTTCTTTTCGGCCGATGCTTGCCGTTGTATTTGCCGATCGGCAGCATGAAAGAGTCGGCGACGTAAACTGGACGGGGCTGAAACGGTCGGCTCATGTGTCCTCCAGATTGAATGCTGTTCATAGCATAGCATTCAATGGCAGAATTCACAGGTGGGGACTCTGTAAGCGATCGCGCAGAAATAAAAACGCCCCGAAGACCTGGAGGGGGGGTAGGTCTTCGGGGCGCGAAACCTAATAAAAGGTTTCATGCAAGAACTTATATAACAGCCTGTGTGAAAAGTGAACTAAAATATCTTTCAGTTTTTACTTTTTCCTTGGTTGGTTGGCTTTATCTCAGGTTTTCTGGTCACGGGCAGGACAACGGCAAAGCTGCTGCCTTGCCCCGGCACTGAACAGACCACCACCGAACCCCCATGAGCCTCGACCAGCCACTTGACGATGGCCAGTCCCAGGCCGGAGCCGCCGTCATTGCGATTGCTGGTTTTATTGATCCGGTAAAAACGATCAAAAATGTGTTGTTGATGCTCACTGTCGATACCGATGCCGGTGTCTTTGAAAATCACCCGCACAGAGTCATCCTGCAGTGCCCAGTCGATGGTGACCCTGCCCCCATCCGGAGTGTATTTGATACCGTTGGTCAACAGGTTGAGAAACACCTGGCGAATACGGTGAGGATCTGCATACAGGCTGACCTGCTGATCCGGACCTTGCAGTTCGACTGTGATCTGTTTCGGTTCGGCAATAATATTCCCTTGGAAATGCAGTTCTTCAAGCAGCTCATTCAGGTTGAGCGCTTCCATTTTCAAGGGGATTTCACCCAGCTCACTTTTTGACAGCAGTAACAGGTCTTCGACGAGATGCCCCATTCTGCTGATTTCTTCCAGGTTGGAATTGAGGACCTGCCGCAATTCCTCGGCATCTTTTTCACCGCGCAAAGCCAGCTCTGTTTCGCCGCGCAAAATGGTCAGCGGGGTACGCAATTCATGAGTGACATCGGTAGCGAATTGTCGTGTCTTCTGCAGGCTGCTGCCGAGACGCTCGGTCAGTTTATTATAACTATCAGCAAGTTGTTCCAATTCGCAGCTGGCCAGCGGTGAGGGGATAACTTTGGGGGTCAAATTCTCTTCATCGGTCGCATCCATAGTCTGGGACAGGTTGTGCAGGGGGATGGTTATCAACCCGAGCAACGACCACTGGCAGAGTGAGAGGCAGATTACCGTAAAGAGGCCGCCGGCAAGCAGAAAAAGACTGTATTTACTCAACTCTCTGTCAATTTTGTCGGTTGAGTCAGCCAATTGCAGATGGTAGAGAATCTGACCCTCGCTGGCCACAGGACTTGTCAGTCGGCGGATCTTCTGCTTAGGGTCGACCCTGATCGTTTCGAAATAGATGCCACCGGCCGCAGAGTTGGCGCTGGCATCAGGTGTTAGACTGAGGTGGATGCTGAGGGGGTGGCGATTGCTGCAGAGAGGCTCACCCTGTAAAGAATAGAGTGCGACAGCCTGCTCCCCGGCTTGATTGATAGAAAGACGATAAAAGTCGCTGCAGAAATCGCTTTGAGTGGAGTTGTCCGGGGCAGCTTCGCGATAGTCGCAGGCGAAGTTTCGTGAGAGCAACAGCAGTTTTTCATCCAGGCTATCCTGGAGTTCCTGCTGTTGGGTGTAGTAACAAAAAAAACCGCCTGCACCCAGGAACAGGACGAGAAGGATCATGCTCCAAAGGGTGAGGCGGTTTCTCAGCTTAGTGCCGGCTGGCAATTAATCTGACTCCTTGAGGACGTAGCCGACGCCACGCACGGTGTGAATCAGTTTTTTGTCGAAATCACGATCGATCTTCTTACGCAGGTAATTAACGTAAACATCAATAATGTTGGTGAAAGAGTCGAAGGTGTAATCCCAGACGTGTTCAGCAATCATGGTCCGGGTCAGAACCTGGTTCGGATTGCGCATGAAATACTCGAGCAATGCATATTCTTTCGCGGTCAGGTCAATTTCCTTGGTGCCGCGCCACACTTTGTGACCGACCGGATCCAGGCGCAGATCAGCAAAGAACAGCTCCGCACCACGATCCTGGGAGCCGCGCCGGATCAGTGCCCGGACCCTGGCGACCAATTCAGCGAAAGCGAACGGCTTGGTCAGATAATCATCACTACCGATGTCGAGACCGGAAACGATATCGTCAACGGCATCTTTGGCCGTCAGACAAAGGATCGGTGACTGAATGTTTTTCTCACGGATCTCTCTGATGGCGCTGAGACCGTCTTTTTTGGGCAGCATTACGTCCATCAGGATCAGGTCATAAGAGGTGTTTTCTGCCATGTAAACGCCTTCTTCGCCATCATAGGCAACGTCTACACCGAATTCTTCTTCTTCCAGACCCCGCTTAATAAAGCTGGCAACCTTCTTTTCGTCTTCAACTACCAGGATGCGCATTTGTGTCTCCTTCGTTGCAAGATGTCGAGGATTCAGGGTCCTCGCCAATTCTTGAAGCAATACTTATCAATTTGAGGCCGTGATCGGCCGAATTAAGTTATTAGTTGTTGTTATTTATAGTGGCCGCTCATGAAAACATTAACCAACTCTAGCAGAGAGATCGAAACAGTGCAAGAGGGATAATAGATTTTTTTAATTATCCTGATTCTCAGGCGAAAAATTGTGATAATGTCCTGATTTCAGGGATAAGAAGCACTTTCATTGGTCTGAGCTTAGAATTCAGCCAGACTTTTTAAACCGTGTCAACTTTTTTCTTAAGATTCTTTGTTGTTTTCTTCTGTTCGCTCTGTTAATTAGGGAGTATGAAAAATGAGTGGATTGTCATAGAAGTTGTTGTCCCGGGACAACTGGTGGAAATTGTCAGCGCTGTCCTCGCCGATTTCGGTGCTGGAGGCACGGTTATCGAAGAACGACAGCTGGATACCTTTAGTATTCCGGACGAAGACCTCGAACCGGATCAGGATTATCATTTAAAGGCATATTTTGCAGCCGCCGAGCCATCGCTCAGCCGTGAGATAAAGAGTGCTTTAGCGGCTCTGCCGGTGCTATCCGGGCAGCAGTTGTCTGTCAGTGACCCCGCCATTGTTAAAATGGAAGACTGGGCAGAAAACTGGAAACAGAATTTTTCTGCTCTGCAAATAGGTTCGAGGTTGGTTATTCATCCGAGTTGGGAAGATTACCAAGCCAAGGCCGGGGAAGCCGTTATCGAGATCGACCCCGGAATGGCTTTTGGTACCGGCTCTCACGGCACCACCCTGCTTTGCCTGGAGATGATTGCAGAGTTGTTCGATGCTGCCGAAGCACCTGCGGACATGCTCGATGTCGGGACCGGATCGGGAATCCTCGCCCTGGGGGCCGCCGCCCTCGGATGCCAGCGAATACTGGCTAACGACATCGATCCCCTGGCATGCAAAGTGGCGCGCGAAAATGTGGCAAAGAACGGTTTCGCTGAACAGATAGAAATTACGCCGCAACCTTTGGAAGAGTTGGCTGGCGAATTCGATCTGGTTGTGGCCAATATTCTTGCTGAAGAGAATGTTCGGCTGAAGGATGCACTGTTGCAACATACCCGGCCCGGAGGCTGGTTGGTTCTGTCAGGCATCCTGCGGGAAAAAGAAGCTTTGGTTCGGGAGGGCTTTGCAGGATTGCCGCTCACTGATTTTCCGACCCGGGTTCAGGATGACTGGATCTGTTTATTGTACCGACGACAGCAACTGTAATGCATCGATTTTTTATTCCAGCTGTGCATTTCGCCCCGGGAAATGTCATTGAGCTGCCCGCAGACGTGTTGCGGCATTTGCGAACCGTTCTCAGGCTGGCAACGGGCGCTGAGTGTGAACTGTTTGATGGTCAGGGGCTGGTAGCCCGAGCAGAGCTGCTCGATGATTCAACTGTGCGGATTATCTCTGTAGCCCAAGCTGACGCGCCAAAATTTTTCTTAACTTTAATTCAGGGGATGCCGAAAGGTGAGAAGTTAGAATTGGTTCTGCAGAAGGGGACCGAGCTGGGAGCCAATTGTTTTCTGCCGACCCAGATGGAGCGAAGTGTCAGTCGCCAGATGGAGCGAAGTGTCAGTCGCCTAAAGTCTGAACGCGAACAGAAACGCCTCCGGCGTTGGGAAAAAATTATCCAGGAAGCTGCCCGTCAATCGAATCAACCCTATCTGCCTAGATTGCAGATTAAACACGATCTAGCTGAGGCGATCGGCAGCGTTGCTGCTGATCTGAAGCTATTGCTCTGGGAAGAAAGCGGTCAGCCTCTTGATCAGGTGCTGCCGGAAGAGGCTCCCGAGCGGGTTGCCGTGATTGTCGGCCCCGAAGGTGGGATCACACCCGCAGAGGCAGAAAAAGCAGAACGAGCAGGCTATCGTCCGGTGAGTATTGGACCACGAATTTTAAGAACCGAAACGGCCGGGCTTGCGATTATGACAATTTTACAATATCTTTATGGTGACTTAACGATTGACCGGTCTGGCAGCGATGCTGCTATCCAAGGAAAGGATATGTCATGAAATGCCCTAAGTGCGGCTACAACAGTTTTGACTATCTCGACAGCTGCAAAAAGTGTGGCAAGGATTTAATCGAGCATAAGCAGAAGTTTGGGATTGTGAGTGTCCTCTTCCCCGGGCAGATGAGTCCGGTGGCGAAGTCAGCCACGGCTGAGGGCGAAAACATAGCCGCGGCGGCGGTCGCTGCGGCCACCGCAACAGTAGCTGCAGGAGCAGCCGCGGCTGTTGGTGTTGAAGCGGCCGCTGTTGCCGAAGAGCAAGCTGTTCCTGACTCTGCCGGTGGGGGAGATGATTTCGGCTTCGACTTCATGGGAGACAGCGAAGAAGAAGAGGACCTGTCTTTCGACGAGCTGTTTGAAGAGGCCTCGGCTGAAGAGGATGTCGAAGAAACCCTGCCATCACCAGAAGAGGCTGGCGACGAATTCTCCTTCGACTCAGCAGCTGCTGAAGGCGGGGATGAAAATGCTGCTGGGGAATCGGAACTGGTGGATGATTTCGGTTTCGATCCCGATGCGGCGGATGACAGCATTGAAACAGCCGCTGGCCCGGCTGAGGATATGGCGGTTGATGATTTTGAGCTGCCACCGGCAGACGAGGATGATTTTTCTTTCGATACCGACAATGTAGAATTTGATGAAAGTGATGAAAAAGAAGAGGCAGCCGAAGGGGCCAAGGAGGACCCTAAAGACCCTTTTGACTTACCGGAGTCTTCTCAGCGGGAGGAGGCTCCGGAGACTAACAGCACCTTTTTTACCGTTGACCCAGAGGTTGATTCTGCAGCCTTAGAAGAAGAGGAGCTGCTGTTTGCTTCTGAGGATGCCGCAGTTGAGCTTCCTGTCGGTGAGAGCAACGAAGATTCTCTGGGCGATGTCTTTGTGTCGCCGCCTGAATCGGTTGCTCCTGATTTCCAACAGCCGGAAATCCTTCCCTTTTCAGCCTTGGAGTCGGGCGCTATCGCTGAGCCGACTCTGCCGGCAGAGGTTGAAGACGTAACATCTGTTCCGACTTCTGTGGCATTTGTCTCCCCCGAGGAATCTGTTGCCGCAGATCGGGAGCCACTCCAGGACGAGCCCCAAGCAAATTTCGCGGCCGAATTTGATTCCGGTCTAGAGACGGAAGGTTTTTCTGCAGGTCTTCCGGCAGAAGATATTGCGACCGAGGACTCAGTCGTTGAAGAGTCCTTCGCTCTGCCCGATGATGCTAATCTGCCGGCAACCGGGAGCCGGGTCGCGGCTTTTTGTTGTGATCTGGCCTTGTTGCTGGTGGTCGGAACCAGTTTTGTCATCGCTGCTGAAGCGGCAATATCCACCGCCGGCGCCAGCTTGTTGCCATCTCTGGAGACTCTGCTCGATCTTTCAATCCCTTATTTTCTCGTGCTCTTTTCTTTGGCTTTCGGTTATTTCACCCTCTTTCATTTTCTGGCCGGACAAACTCCGGGGAAAATGCTCGCAGGACTGCGGGTCGAGACGGTCGCTGGAGAGCCCTTGATGTTTTCGCAGGCTTTCCTGCGTAGTGTCGGGGGGTTGTTGCAGTTGTTGCCGATCGGTCTCGGCTACCTGGCCATTCTCGCCAGCCCGGATAAGCGGGGTTGGAACGATCGTCTGGCCGGGACCCGGCTGATCTCTCTGAAGGGGCTCGCCGAAGAGGGATAAGTGCTGAGCCGTTTAACGTTTGACAGGCCCCTGGAGTAGCAGCTTCAGGGGCCTGTTCTGTTATTCAGCCAAGGCGCAACTTAATAAAACTTGGCAAGTCGTGACATTTGATGAAGTCGTTGTTCTCCAGTTCCCAGCCGATGGTTGAGGTCGGGATCGGACCGTAGTTGTGGCCGGGGAAAACTTTGCATTCTGGCGGCAGAGATTTCAGCCGTTGCAGACTGTTGTAAAGGTCGTCAACGTTACTGCCGGGCAGGTCGGCCCGACCACAACGGCTGACAAACAGAGTGTCGCCAGTGATGAGGTTTTTCCCGGTTTTGAAGACGACCGAACCGGGCGTGTGACCCGGTGTATGCAGAACTTCAATCTCGCCTTTTCCCAAAAGTATTTTCGACCCCTCGGCCAGCGGGATATCTGGTTTCGGCATATCGGACGGATGGGCCGCTAGTCGAATGTCGCCCTGTTCCAGGATCTGCGGATTGCCAGCGATATGATCCTGGTGGCCGTGGGTGTTCAGCAGCAAGGTCAAAGTGACACCGAGTCTTTTAGCTTCCGCGATCAACACTTCCGGTCGCATCGAGGGGTCGACTGCCGCTCCCTGCATGGTCTCCGGGCAATAGATCAGGTACGAATAGTTATCCATCTGGCTGGCGTCCAGTTGGACGATCAGTAAGTCCGCCATGGCTCCGGGGCCTCCTCTTTAGCGATCAGGCGGATTTCTCCATCAATGACCTTGAAACGATCGCCATTGGCCCGAACCAGCCATTCATCCCCTTCTTCCGGGGGCAGCGGGAATTCACGGTTGCCGAGATAGACATCTTCACCGTCGATCATTGCCCACCAATCGAGGGCGCCGGTTTGCCAGAGTTTGGTTTTCAGATTAAAAGCCATATTATCTCCGTAATTTCAGTTGTGAGCATTCCAGACGCTGTTTATAGTATCAGAGACCGTAGGTCAACAACAACTGAAGGAAAAGTTATGAAATTCACCAAAATGCATGGTGCCGGCAACGATTATGTTTACATCAACTGTTTTGAAGAGCAGATTGAAGATCCGGTTATCCTGGCACAGAGGGTCAGTAACCGGAATTTTGGTGTCGGCTCTGATGGCTTGATACTGATTTTGCCGTCTGAACAGGCGGATATAAGGATGCGCATGTTCAACGCTGATGGTAGCGAGGCTGAAATGTGCGGCAATGGAATCCGCTGTGTTGCCAAGTATGCCTACGATCACGGCCTGGTTCAGCAGCTGTCGATCGAGGTGGAAACCGTAAGCGGGATTCTGCCGCTGCATCTGTTTCTTGGTGAGTCGGGATTGGTGCAGCGTGTCCAGGTGAATATGGGGGCGCCGAAACTGCTGCGCAGAGATCTGCCGATGCGGGGAGATGCGGATGAACAAGCCGTTGCCATTGAACTCCCGGTAGATGAAAATAATATTGAAGTCACCTGTGTTTCTATGGGCAACCCGCACTGTGTGATATTCGTCGACGATGTTGAGAAATGTCAGCTTGAGCGGATCGGTCCGCAGATCGAACGGCATTCCTGGTTTCCACAACGGATCAATGTCGAGTTTGTCGAAGTTCTCAGTCCGACCGAGGTCAAGCAGCGGACCTGGGAGCGGGGTGCCGGGGAAACCCTGGCCTGCGGGACCGGCGCATCGGCTGTGACCGTAGCCGGGGTGCTGACCGGGCGGACCGAGCGGAGGATGACCAATCATTTGCGTGGTGGTGACTTGGAAATGGAATGGCTGACAACTGGCTCGGTGATGATGACCGGGCCGGCGGTCGAAGTTTTCAGTGGTGAGTATGACCCAAAGTAGCGAGTTAGGCGATTTATGCAAGCAGTCCTGTTTGATCTTGATAACACACTTTATCCCGCAGAGCGTGACCTGTTTTCGTTGATCGATGTGCGCATCAACCGTTACATGGAGGAGATTGTCGCCATCGAACCGGAAGAGGTGGATATTTTGCGGCGGCGCTACTGGAAAGATTATGGCGCGACCCTGCAGGGTCTGATCCGTCATCACGCCGTGAACCCTGAAGACTACCTCGACTACGTACATGCCGTCGATGTTGGCAGTCGGCTTTCGGCGGACGATGAGTTGCGCCAGTCTCTGGAGCAGTTGCCGCTGCCGAGTTATGTTTTTACCAACGGTTCACGTTGTCATGTTGACCGGGTCGTTGCCGCCCTTGGACTCGGTGGCCTGTTTGTCGATGTTTTCGATATCCGTATCGCCAACTATCAACCGAAACCGAACCCTGACCCTTACCGACTGGTGCTGGAAAAATTGGGTCTGCAGGGAGAGCAATGTGTGATGGTCGAAGATCAGCCGCAAAACCTGGAAACGGCCAAAGCTTTCGGCATGAAAACGGTCCTGGTCGGTGCAGCGACAGCCAAAGAATACGCGTATGTCGACGCAACACTGGCGCACCCGGCGCAGGTAACTAACTTGCTGCAAGCCTGGAGCCAGGTAGGCACGTGAAGCCCTCCGCCCGACAAAAGCTGCTGGTCGGTGCCCATGTGTCGATTGCCGGCGGGATTGAGAAGGCGATCGCCCGTGGTGAAGCGATCGGTTGCAGCGCCATTCAGATTTTTACCCGTAATGCCAGCCGCTGGCAGGCAAAACCGCTCGCCGCCGATTCCGTTGCTGCTTTCCGTGCTGCGCGTCAGAACAGCGAGATCGACTATGTGGCTGTCCATGACAGCTACCTGATCAACCTGGCCAGCCCCGATGCCGCATTACGTAACAAATCGATCGCCGCGTTTATCGATGAAATGGAGCGCAGCTCTCTGCTCGGGATCGAAGATCTGGTCATGCACCCTGGCGCCCACGTCGGGCAAGGGAGTCAAGCCGGACTGAACACCTTGATCGAAAGTTTTCGCACGGTTTTTTCTCAGGCGCCCACAGATGTGCGGGTGCTGGTGGAAAATACCGCCGGGCAGGGGACCTGCCTTGGCGCCTGCTTTGAGGAGCTGGCGGAAATTCTCGAGCGACTGCCGCAGGGCAATCTGGCGATCTGTTTCGATACTTGCCATGCCTTTACCGCTGGATATGATTTAACTAGCCCCGAAAGCTGTGCCGAGGTGATGGCCAACTTTGATCGTTTGCTCGGTACGGAAAAGCTGGCCCTGTTTCATATGAACGACAGCAAAAAACCGCTCGGCTCGCGGGTTGATCGGCACGATCATGTCGGCCGTGGTTTGATTGGCCCGGCGGGGTTCGCAGCGCTGATGCAAGATGAGCGTTTTTCCGCCGTGGCGAAAATTATCGAAACTCCCCCCGGAGACAAACACTGTGATGATTTCGCCAATCTGGCATTATTGCGGCAACTCGCGGGTCAACAGGGAGAGGTTGTTTAACATGCGTGCAGTCATACAGCGGGTCAGCCGGGCCGGTGTAACGGTTGGAAATGAGAAAATCGCTGATATCGGTGCGGGATTGCTGGTGCTGCTCGGCATCGAGCAGGGCGATGATGAAAAGGCCGCCGATTACCTGGCGGAAAAGATCGCCGGTTTGCGGATTTTCGAGGACGAGGCTGGTAAAATGAACCTATCAGTCCTCGATTTGTCCGGAGAGCTACTGGTGGTGTCCCAATTCACTTTGCTGGCCGATTGCCGTAAGGGGCGGCGTCCCGGTTTCAGTCAGGCCGCGCTGCCGGAGCTGGCCGAACCTTTGTGTGGTTATTTTGTCGACCGTTTGCGTCGTATGGATTTGCCGGTACAAACCGGGAGCTTTCAGGCCGACATGGCTGTCGATCTGCTTAATGACGGCCCGGTGACCATCATGCTCGACAGCCACCGCCAATTTTAAGAAAGGACCGAGTTGATGCGTGTCTTGCTGTTGATTGTTCTAATGGTCGCTTTTTCTGTTTTGTCAGCCTGGCCACAGACTTATTCCTGTCGTGACGGCGAGGGGCGGATGCATTTTTCTGATAATCTGCAGGGTTTGCCGGAAGAATGCATCGGTAAAGAGAAAACGATTAAACCGGGGAGTGCCGATAACCTGAATTTTGTTCCGGCGACTCCACAACCCCGGGGTGCCAGTGATGAATTCAAGCGGAGTGTTCAGTCTGCTGAGCAGGCCTTGCAGCAGAAAGAGGACCTGGAGCAGCAACTCCAAAGTCGGGCAGAAGAGTTGTTGCAGAGCTACCAGCAGGCGGTCGTCGAGAAACGTCAGGCGCGACGAAGCTGGGACTACGGCTCTCGTGAAATTGTTAAAAAGGCGGATGAGGAGATGGCCAAGGCTCGGACCGGTAAGCAGGAATTGCTGAAAGAATTGGCTGGTGCAAGGATATCGACAGAGGAAAAAGATAAAATTAGGCAAACATTGCAAGGGATTGAGTCTGAATAAACCAAAGGGCCCCCGATTCGGGAGCCCTTCGAAGTTGATCACTTAAAGAACTTTTTGCAGCAAGCCTTCCAGTTGGTTTTTTGGAACGGCGCCGACCAGCTGATCGACAATCTGGCCGTCTTTGAACAGAATCATGGTTGGAATTCCACGAACTCCATATTGGCCCGGAGTGGCTGGATTTTCATCGACATTAACTTTGCCGATCTTGACCTTACCCTCAAACTCTTCTGCCAGTTGGTCAATAACCGGAGCAATTGCTTTACAGGGTGCACACCAGGTGGCCCAGAAATCGACCAGCACCGGGACATCAGACTTCAGAACATCAGCTTCAAAATTATCATCGGTAAACTCTACAACTTTATCACCAGCCATCAGGTTCTCCTTTATTCGGTGTTGGCATCATGGATGGAATCAATAGGTTTGGAATTGATATCCAAATATATAGAACTGGCCAAAAATATCAAGAGCCAATCAGTTTGGCAAGCCTGTTGCTTGACAGTCTGGAGGCAGCTTCATATCATGCCCCAATTGTCGCGAAATTTGCGAGTTGAAGTTGTCTTGTGCAGAGGAGAAATATGAAGCAGAAAATATCGGCATCCTGCAGCCAACTGCAGGGTTTACTGGGACAATTTTGCCAGCAGCAGGGCGATGAGATGGCGCGACTGGCTCAGCAGGTGGCTGCTTTATTCGCCAGCGGCGGCCAATTGTTGCTGGCAGGAGGAGCGGCTTTTCAGCCAGTTATGCAGTTGCTGGCCGGCCATTTCACCTACCGACTCAGTTTTGATCGCCCGGCCTTGCCGGCCATCGCCCTTGGTAGTGACCCGGCTCTCGCCGCAGTAATGGCCAACAATGATCAGCAGGACCAGCGCCTGGTGCGTCATTACCGGGCTCTGAACAGTGAAAACCATCTGTTGTTGCTGTTTAATGATGGGTCCGCATCATCAGCACTGGGCGCTTTGCGTGATGAGGTGCTCGATAACGGGCGACCTGTGGCCTTGGTGACGGTTGATAGCCAATCCGACCCGCTCTGTCGTGACGGGGTGAAGATCTGTATCGATATGGGAACGGCTTTGGTCCCGCGGCAACTGGAAATATCCCTGTTTGCTGGCCAGTTGCTTTGTGAACTAGTAGAAGCGGAGCTGTTTGGTGTGTGACACGGGACACAGAGCGTGACTGCAGAACAGTTCGACTACCCTGTTATGCTGAAACTTTTTGACCGCCTCGTAGTTGTCATCGGCGCTGGTCGTGTTGGGCAGCGTAAAATTAACCGCTTACTGCAGGTCGGCGCCCGGGTTCGCGTGGTTGACCCCTGCCTGAAAGACAAACCCTATCCTGCAGCAGCGGTTGAATCGTTCGGTCGTGGTTTTGTCCCGGCCGATTTGTGTGGCGCTCTGCTGGTTTTTGCCTGTACCGATTCTTCGGTTGTGAACCAACAGGTGGTTGATGAAGCCGCCCGGCAGCAGATCCTTTGTTGCCGGGCGGATCAGGCTTTTGACGGCGATTTCAGCCTGCCGGCAGTTTTGAACCGGGGGCGGTTGACGGTTGCGGTGTCGACTGGCGGGGGTAGCCCGGCGCTGGCGGCGGCGGTTCGTGATACCCTGGCTGAAAAAGTGGCCGACAGCTGGGGGTTTTCATTAGAGGTGGTTGCCGGAATCCGGCGAAAGTGGTTGACTGAGAAGATTGGTGACCAATATAATCAACAAGTTTTGCGCCAGTTCTGGGCAGAGCGCTTGTTGCCACTGGTCGAGCAGGGAAGAATGAGTGAAATCGATCAGTTGTTGATAGAGACCTTTGGCGTCGAATATTCTCTGGAGCTATTACAGGTGCAACTTCCGGAAGGGATAAAATAAGCATGCTTCCCCTGTTGTTTAACGTGACATTACTTACCTACCTGGTCGCGAGTATTTTATATCTGGTCGGCATGATCGGAAAGCGACCGCAGGCCGGAAAGATTGGGCGCTGGGTCCTGGTTGCCGGGGTGGTTTTGCATGCCGCCAGCTTCGGGGTGCGCCATTCAACGGCCGGCGGAACGCCTGTCACCACGCTACACGAATCACTCTCCTTTTTTGCCTGGTGCCTGGTGTTGCTCTATCTGCTGCTCGATCTGCGTTTTCGACTTTCGGTGATGGGAGCTTTTGCCGCGCCGCTGGCCTTTCTGCTGATGGTCGGCAGTGCCTTGAGCCCGGACATGGTGGTGCAGATCAACCCAATACTGCGCAGCTGGCTGTTTCCGGTACATATCGCTTTTGCTTTTCTCGGCAACGCCGCATTTGCACTCTCATTCGGTGCCGGTGTCATGTATCTGATTCAGGACCGGATGTTAAAGAGTAAACGCTTCACCGGAATCTATCAGCTGCTGCCATCCCTCGATAGCCTCGACAAGGTGAATTACACCTGCCTGAGTGTCGGTTTTCCGTTGATGACCCTGGGGATTATCAGTGGTGCCTTCTGGGCGAACACGGTCTGGGGAACCTATTGGAGTTGGGATCCGAAAGAGACCTGGGCACTGATCACCTGGTTCCTTTATGCCGGATTGTTGCATGGCCGGCTGTCGGTTGGCTGGCGCGGCCGCAAAGCGGCTATTTGCGCCATCATCGGCTTTCTATTCCTCTTGTTTACTTATCTTGGGGTTAACCTGCTGCTTGGGGGGCAGCACACCTTTGATGCGTTTACGAACCTTTAACCGGAGCTGACAGACAGACCATGAATATAGTTGTAGTGGGACTGAGTCACAAAACGGCTCCAGTCGAGATACGTGAAAAAGTTGCTTTCGCCCCCACCGAGATGGAAAAACCTTCGCAGCAGCTGCTGGCCTTGCCGGCGATTGCTGAAGGAGTCATCGTTTCCACCTGTAACCGGGTTGAACTGTACGCTGCCAGCCGTAATCCCGAGGCAGCGATTATCGAGTTGAGGAAGTTCCTCGCCAATTATCACGACCTGCCGGCGGATAAACTGAATGAGCATCTCTATGACTACGAAGGGGAAGATGCTATTCGGCACGTGTTGCGGGTCGCTGCCAGCCTCGATTCGATGGTCATCGGTGAGCCGCAGATTCTCGGCCAGATTAAAACCGCCTACGGGTATGCCAGCGAGTTCAAGACCGCCGGGGTGATTCTCAACCGTTTTCTGCACAAGGCCTTTTCGGTTGCCAAACGGGTCCGCACTGAAACAGCCATCGCCAGTAACGCAGTCTCAGTCTCTTTTGCTGCCGTGGAGTTGGCCCGCAAGATCTTTGATACCCTTGAAGATAAAACGGTTATGTTGATCGGCGCCGGTGAAATGTGTGAACTGGCCGCCAAGCACTTCATCAATAATGGCGTCAGCAAGGTCTTGGTTACCAATCGGACTTTTGCCCGGGCGGAAAAGCTGGCCGCCGAGCTGGAAGGCGGCGTGCCAGTTACATTTGAAAATTTCCGCGAGCAGCTGCACCGGGTCGACATCGTCCTCTCCTCGACCGGCGCGCCCGATTACGTCCTGGAAGCCAAGAAAGTCAAGGAGGTGATCAAGGCCCGCCGTCACAAGCCGATGTTTTTGATCGACATCGCCGTGCCGCGTGACATCGATCCTTTGGCCAACAAGCTTGACGGTATCTATCTCTATGATGTCGATGACCTGCAGGGGGTGGTCCAGGCCAACATGAAAGAGCGGGAGAAGGAAGCGGCCAAAGCGGAAAAAATTATCGAGGGTGAGATCCTGCAGTTCCAGAAGTGGATGTCGACACTCGAGGTCAAGCCGACTATCGTTGCGCTGCGTCAACAGCTCGACCAGGTGCGCAAGGCTGAAGTGGAGAAAACCCTCTCCAGTATGAACGGGCTTGGTAAAAAGGAGCGAAAGGCGATCGAAGCGATGGCGAGCGCCATCGTCAACAAGATTCTGCACCATCCGACCAATATTCTGAAACAATCACAAAACGGCAGTGACGGCGATCTCTATATCGACGCCGTCCGGACCCTGTTCGACCTGCCAGATAATTCCGACACTCAGCAGCAGGTTGCTGAGGAGTTGGACGACAAATAAAGGAGTTCGTTATGTCCCGTACCCTCCGTATCGGAACCCGCGCCAGTGCCCTCGCTCTCTGGCAGGCCAACTGGGTCAAAGAGGAGCTGGAGAAGAAGTATCCCGATCTGAAAGTCACTCTGACCAAGATCAAGACCCAGGGCGATAAGATCCTCGATGTGCCGCTGGCGATGGTTGGCGGCAAGGGTCTGTTCGTCAAAGAGATCCAGGAAGCGATGCTGCGAAACGAGATCGATATCGCTGTCCACTCAATGAAGGACGTGCCGACCTTTTTTCCGGAAGGCACCGGGCTGCGTTGCATCACCGAGCGGGAAGATCCGCGCGATATCGCTGTGCTCAAAGAAGGGGTCAAAAACTTCCTGGACATTCGTCAGGGGGGGCGGATCGGCACCAGTTCGCTGCGCCGCAAGGCCCAGTTGCTGCATATGCGGCCTGACCTGGAGATGGTCGATATCCGTGGTAACGTACAGACCCGGATCGGCAAGCTTGAAAGTGACAACTTGGACGCAGTCATTCTGGCCGCTGCCGGGATGCACCGGCTCGGCTTCGGCGACCAGATCGGCGAGTATTTTGATGAAAAAACCTGCCTGCCGGCGATCGGCCAGGGGGCGCTGGGCTTGGAAAGCCGGATCGATGACGATGTCACCAACGATCTGATTGACTTCTTCAACCATCCGCCGACCGCTTACGCGGTGACTGCCGAGCGAGCCGTGCTTTCGACTCTCGAAGGTGGTTGCCAGGTTCCGATCGCTGCCTTCGGTACGGTGACCGGCGACCAGCTGGAGCTGACCGCGCTGGTTTCGGACGTTGAAGGCAAGCAGATGATCAAGAAGACCGTCACCTGTCATATCGACCAGTCATACGAAACCGGTGTCGCTCTGGCCAAGCAGTTGCTGGAAGAAGGCGCCGGGCCGATTCTGAACGAGGTCTACGGCTGCAAAACGTTCGAAGAAAAGGAATAAAACCTTTGGCCAAAGGGAAGGTTTATCTTGTCGGGGCCGGGCCGGGGGATCCCGGCCTTTTGACGCTCAAGGGGCAGCAGTGTCTGGCTCTGGCCGATGTGGTGATCTATGATTACCTGGCCAATCCGCTGCTGCTGGGTCACGCTCCGCTTGAAGCGGAAAAGATCTACGTCGGCAAGGTGCGGGGGGATCACTCGCTGCCGCAGGGAGAGACCAACGCCCTGCTGGCGGAAAAGGCCGCTGCTGGTTTGCAGGTGGTGCGTCTGAAGGGGGGCGATCCCTATATCTTCGGCCGGGGTGGCGAGGAGGCCGCCTATCTCAAGCAGCGGGGCATCCCCTTTGAGGTGGTCCCCGGAGTGACGGCAGGTTTTGCCGCTGCGGCCTATGCCGGGATTCCCCTGACCCACCGTGATGTTACCACCAGCCTGGCACTGCTCACCGGGCACGAACGCCCGGAGCGTAAGCTCTCCAGCCTCGACTGGGAAAAGTTGGCGACCGGTCTAGGGACGCTGATTTTTTATATGGGCTTGACTAACCTCGAGCTAATCAGCGAAGAGTTGAAGGCGCATGGGCGCGACCCGCAAACACCCGTGGCGATCGTTCAGTGGGCGACTTTGCCGCGTCAGCGCACCCTGGTCGGCACCCTCGAGACCATTGTCGCGGATGTTGCCCGTGAAGGGATCGAGCCGCCGGCGGTGATCGTGATCGGCGAGGTGGTCAAGTACCGCGAAGAGCTGCGTTGGTACGACAATCTGCCGCTGTTCGGCAAGCGTTTCCTGATTACCCGGCCCAGAGCCCAGGCCGCTGTTTTTGTGCAGCAGTTGCAGCAACAGGGTGCGGAGACCATCTGTATTCCGACCATCGAGATCGCACCACCGCAGGATCTGCGGCCGATGGATCAGGCCGTGCAACAGATCGGCAGTTTTGACAGCCTGATCCTGACCTCGGCCAATGGTGTTGACGCCTTCTTTGAGCGCTTAACCGTGAATGAGCTTGACGTGCGCAGTTTGGCCGGTGTGCAGATTGTTGCCGTCGGTCCCAAGACCGCCCAGGCCATTGAACAACGCGGATTGCGCCCCGATCTGATACCCGTTAGATATCAGGCTGAAGGGCTGGTCGAAGAGCTGCTGGCGCAAGGAGTGAAGGGCAAGCGTTTTCTCTATCCACGTGCCGAGATTGCCCGGACCCTGATCATCGACAGCTTAAAGGCTGCCGGTGCCGAAATTGTTGCTCCGGTCGCATACCGGACCATCCGGCCGACCGGTAAAGAGGAGATGATCCGCCACCTGCTAAGTGCCGGAGAGCTGGATGCCATCTGTTTCAGCTCGTCGTCGACCTTCGACAACCTGCTGGCGATGTTCGGTGATGAATTACATGAACTGCAAGGTCGCGCGGAGTTTTTCTCCATCGGGCCAGTAACTTCGAAAACGATCCGCAAGCATGGTTTTAAGGTGGCGTTAGAGCCGGAAAAGTCGACCCTTGACGACCTGGTTGCAGCGATGGTCGAATACTACAAATAACTATAAATTCCACTTTCCAAAGAGGAGACTGCATATGTATTTCCCCAGTTATCGTCCCCGTCGCCTGCGGCGCAACGCCAATATCCGCCGCATGGTGCGGGAAACCCATCTGCATGTCGAAGACTTCATTTACCCGATGTTCAGCGCCTTTGGTGAGAATATCAAAAAAGAGATACCGTCGATGCCGGGTATTTACCAGCAGTCGATCGAAAACATCGTCGCTGAGGCAAAAGAAGTTCATGCGCTGGGAATCCCGGCAGTGATCCTGTTCGGGATTCCGGAAGAGAAGGATGCTGTCGGCAGCGATGCCTACAGTGAGACCGGCATCATCCAGAATACCATCCGTGCCATCAAGGAAGCGGTTCCTGAACTGACAGTGATCACCGATGTCTGCATGTGCGAGTACACCGATCATGGCCACTGTGGGATCATCAAGGATGAGGACGTCGATAATGATTCCACCTTGGAACTGCTGGCTAAAGAGGCCCTCTCTCATGCGCAGGCCGGCGCCGATATCGTCGCTCCGTCCGACATGATGGACGGCCGGATTGCCGCCCTGCGCGATATACTCGATGACAATGGCTTCGAGCAGATTCCGGTGATGAGTTACGCGGTTAAATATGCTAGTGCTTACTATGGCCCGTTCCGCGATGCGGCAGAGAGTACCCCGGCCTTCGGTGACCGACGCACCTACCAGATGGATCCGGCCAACCGCATGGAAGCATTGCGCGAAGCGAACCAGGACCTCGCTGAAGCGGCCGATTTTCTGATGGTCAAGCCAGCACTGGCGTATCTTGATATTATCCGCGAACTTAAAGATAATTTTGATCTGCCACTGGTCGCTTATAATGTTTCCGGTGAGTACTCGATGGTCAAGGCGGCTGCCGAAAAGGATTGGATCGACGGCGACCGGGTGATGATGGAAACTCTGCTCGGCATGAAACGCGCCGGGGCGGACCTGATTATCACTTATCATGCTAAAGAAGCGGCCAAACTGCTGAACGGCTAAGGAAATATCCTGCATAACATGGTCAAAGGACTTCTAGGTAGAGGTCCTTTTTCTTTTTGGCTGGCGAAACGACCTGTTTTGCTGGCTTTTCCTGCGCTTCTGATTTACTTTGCCTGCCTGAGCAGATTTTCTCCCAGAAGTTAGGTTTACGAATTAATGCCTGAATATTTTGTTGATACTTTGACGAATGGCGTCCGACTGGTCACAGTGCCGATGCCGCAGTTGCATGCGGCGGAACTGGTCTGCTATCTGGCCGTTGGCGGCCGCAATGAGCCGTCCGAAGTTTCTGGAATCTCCCATTTTCTCGAACATATGATCTTTCGCGGCACCGCCGAATACGAGAGCAGCACAGAATTGGAGCGGGCGTTCGAGGCGATTGGCGGGGCGGTCAATGCTTCGACCGACGCCGAGACGACCTGCTTTCACTCCCGTCTGCATCCTGACTACTTGGCGGAAGGGGTGGCGCTGTTCGCTTCGATGTTGCGACGGCCACTGTTCAAGGATATCGATGTCGAGCGGCGGATCATCCTGGAAGAGGCGCGCGAGGATTACAACGAGCAGGGCGTGCAGATTAACCTCGACAATCTGATGGTTGCGCAGCTTTGGCCGGGGCACCCTCTTGGCGATTCGCTGATCGGGACCCCGGAGACCCTTGGCCGAATCGACCGAACAGCCCTTGAGGACTATTATCGGCGCTGGTACCTGCCGCAGAACCTGGTGATCTGTGCCTGTGGTCAGGTTGAGCGAAGTCAGTTTGAAACGCTGGTGAGGCAGGAATTTGACGATTGGGCGATTCAGCCGCTGTCAGAAGTTTTGCCGGCACCGGCCGTCTCTTCTTCCGGGCCGCAATGCCAGTGGGTCAGCGATTCCGATTCACAGATCTGTGTGCAACTGGCCTTCCCGCTGGCCGGCCGGCAGGATGAGCGGACCCTGGCGGTGCGTCTGTTGCGGCGCTTGCTTTCCTGGGGGGGAGGAGCACGTTTGCCGTTGCGATTGCGGGAACAGCTTGGATTGACCTACGCGGTTGAGGCGAATTGTTCAATGCTGGATGATACCGGCTACCTGGCCATCGACCTGGCGGTAGCGCCGGAAAATTTTCAGCGGGCGATTGCTGAGCTGTTGAATGTTCTCCAGGAGTTACGCGATCAGCCGGTGCCAGCGGAGGAGTTAGCTGCCGCCGTGCGCTGCTACCTGTTCGACCTCGATTTTTCCCGCGATCAGACTGAGGCGATGGCTGTACGTTACGGTTGGGGGTTGCAGGCAAACTATCTGCGCTCCTTGGAGCAGGATAGAGCTGAGTTGCAGCATCTAAGCGCTGAGCTGTTGCAACAGGTCGCAACCGCTCTATTTCGCTCCGATAGTCTGAAGCTGGTGGTGGTCGGTCCCTGGACGGCTGCCGACAAATCCTCTGTCGAGCAGGCGTTAACTGATTTCTGATCAGCTGACGCGAATCGTTTTATAGAGAAAATTTTTGAAGCGGAAAAAGGTTTTTCGGCCTTCCTGCGTGCGGTCGGCAGGGTCGCAGGCGCGCAGCAGGCGGGCCAACTTCGGCATGCTGTTCGCTCCTTGACGCCGCGCTTCTTCAATCACTTTCAAGACCACTTCCCGGGTAATCTCCTTCTGTGAATAGGGTTGATAGATAGCCTGCCAGAAATCCAGCTCTGAGCTTGAGAGCTGTTGCAGAATTCCTTCGCTGAGCTGCTTTTCAAGCTCCTGTTTGCGGTCTCCGGTAATTGCGCTGCTGTGTGGCTGCAGTGCGTTTTCAATGTCCTGTTTCTGAATGACCCTGCCGCCGCGAAACAGCATGGCGCGAAGCAGAATGCTGCGCAACTCACGCATGTTGCCAGTGTAGTGATGCTGTGAGAGCAGCTGCTTGGCTTCGGGGCCAAGGACCGGGGCGTCATTCGCCGATTGTTCCGGCTGGCGGTAAACTTGAAAGAGCCGGCCCAGAAAGTGGACTGCCAGGTCGGGGATGTCCTCACGCCGTTCGTTGAGTGAGGGGACCTCGATAATCAATTCCGAGAGGCGGTGATAAAGGTCCTCGCGAAATTTCCCTGCAGCGATCAGTTGTCGCAGGTCGCGGTTGGTTCCGGCCACCAGGAGTGCCTGCGAGTGGCGGGTGATGTTTTCTCCGAGGCGGACAAATTCGCCGTTGTCGAGAAAACGCAGCAACTGCACCTGGGTTTTGGGGTCGGCATCACCGATTTCATCGAGAAAAACCACACCGCCGTGTGCTTCTTCAAGGATGCCGCGACGATCGGTGTGGGCTCCGGTAAAGGCACCACGTTTGTGGCCGAACAGTTCCGAGTAGGTCAATTCACCACTGTAGGCGGCAATGTTGGTTTTTTTCAGGGGCAGGGTGCCCTGCCCGGGCAGTAGTTCACTGTAGATGCGGTTGAGCTGGGTGAACAGGTTGTTGAACAGGAACTCTTTGCCGGCCCCGGTTTCGCCAGTGATCAGGATCGACGGCAGGCCGAGAAACTCACCCTGGTCGCTGGAATCTGGCTGCTTCCACATCGCCAGTCGCTGGCAGAGGGGTGGAGTGATCCGTTGAATCGTTTCGATAATTGTTTGTGCTTTTTCCGAGTTGCCGATGATGTTGCCGAGACGGTAGGAGGAAATGCTCGGATCCTTGTAGTCAACATCCTGCCGTAACCGATCGATTTCACTGGTCAGTTGTTCGATCTTTTGCAGGATCGCCAGGTGGTGGCCGATCATCCTCTCTATAATCAGCAGAATCCGGCGGTGTTCGCCGGTGAAATGGTGGGGCCGGCGACTGTCGAGGCAGATCACGGCCAGCACTTCTTCGTCGTAAATGACCGGCACTGCAATTTCGCTGCGGATCGCATCGGTCACTTGCAGGTAGAAGCCTTTGCTTGTCTCCTGGTCATGGGTGTCGGCCAGGATGGCCGGTTTTCCGGAGGCCGCAACTGAACCGGTCAGACTGCGCTGTTCTTCCGGTAACTCCATTCCGCCCACCCGGATCGGCGGAATGTATTTTTTCAGCCAGTCCTTGTTTTTTGCGCCGATCAAGTTGCCCTGGGCATCCTCAACCAGGAGCCAGCGTTCGCCCTCCTGCTTGCGAACCAGGGCGATGCTGCCGGTGTCGGCGTCGATCAGCTGGGTGGCTTTCGACAGGACCCGGCGCAGGAACGGTTGCAGTCCATCGCTCGATTGCTGGAGCAGATCACCGATCTCGGAAAGGATCTGCACCTCGAGGTGCTCGTCGCCAATTTCCTGAACCACCCGTTGCGCCATTTCGGCATGGGCTTCCAGCAGGCCGCGCTCAAAGGGAGTGAACTGATAATGTTCTTTGGTGTAGTAGTTGACCAGGCAGATAAGTCGGCGGCTCTGTTGGTCGAAGCGGGGGACCATGTAGAGGGATTTCAGGCCGAGTTCTTCGGTAAGGAACTGTTTCTGCAAGGTCTCCGTCGCCAGGTCGGGCAGGTAGAGCGGTGAGAGCAGGCTGTCGTCGATGATGATTCCGGCCCGGTCGATAAAACGGGAGACCAGCGATTGTCCGGGGCTCAGGTTGATCAGTCGTTCCTGCTTGTAGAGTTTGCCCGCCTCCGCTTCCTTGGAGTAGGCGGCAAGAATTTGCAGGGTGCGTTCCCCTTCCTCTGCTGCCGGGATTGGAATCAGCACCGAGGCGAGTGCAACCTGCTCGATCAGGTGTGCTGCGGACTGGACCATAAACAGAGCTGCTTCGCGTTTTTTCGCTTCGTCAACCCGCCGGGCCAGCTGCAGTTGCTGATCGTATTTTCGGGCCCGATCCAAGGTCGGAATAATGGTCGTCAACAGTTGCCTGATTTGTTGTAGGGCCGCTTCCGCTGGGAAGAGACCCGGTCGTCCGCGGTCGAGGCAGAGGACGCCGATCGGTCTGCCCTGATGGGTCAGCGGCATTTGATAACTGGCCCCGGCGCGACGAATCCCGGCGGTAATCGGCATATCATCAGGGTGCTGATTCAAATCATCGATCGCCAGTTCTTCCTGTTGCTGGTAAACTTTGGCAACCAGATAGCGACTGTCGTTGATCGGAAAGGATTTTTCCCGGACCTGTCCGACTTCGCCGCCGGCGGCGGCGGCGCAGGTCAGGGCTCCTTGAGTTAAATCCTCCAGATAGATCCGGCAGCGCCCTTCTACCAGGAGTTGAACCGCTTCGATCAGTTTGTGCAATATTTCTTCGAGGTTCTCTTTGCCGAAGCGATCGATCTGTTCGATCAGTTGTTCGATCTGCAGTTCAGTATAAGGCGTCATCGTGCTCCCCGGCTTGTAAGTACATTTTTTACTCAGCAGAGTATATAGCTGCAATCAGCGCCTGTCAAAGAAACTCAGGCATGGCGATGTTGAGCTGTGGATCGGACTTATATTGCTGGTTTTGGGCCTGGAGGTTGGTCGGACTGGCTTGCCGTAGGTTTTCATCTCAACGAGATAAATCGTATTGATCGGCTAATGTTGCGCTTTTTTTGACAGCGTTTGCTGCTGTGGGATGCTGGGGTTTTATAGTTTTTTGTTGCTTCCGGGGTTTGGAGATTGTCATGATTCTAGGTTGTTGACGGTTTTAGGTGAGAATAAGGGTAGATTGCGTTAATGTTGTGGTTTGTCTTTCTTAATGAACTCGCCGTGGTCTGCTCGAAGCGCCTAAGTACTTGTAATATTAAGGTAAACTATCTATTTACTGGTTGCTTGCTTGGGCGTTATTGTAGATAATCAAAAGTGAATAATTGTTGCCGTGGGCTTACGAGGTGTTGGCTCTGATATAAAACTCTGACTTTTCTTGGTTGTTATGAATTCTGCCACTGTTACCAGCAAACAGGATGTGAATAGCCTGTTTTGTATGCCACAAGTCTTGGTGGATTTGATTGAAGCTTGCCTCTCGGGGAGCAATGTTCAATCTTTGGCCGCCATCGTGTTGCAGGATGCTGCTCTTTCTGCTCGGGTCGTTCATGCCGCCAGCAAAAGCCACAGTGGAGCATTAGACTCGGTCGAGCCGATCACTTCGGCAATTCAGCATCTGGGGACCCCGGTAGTCACCGGGATTGCCCTGCAGGCGGCCAAACAGATCGTTGCGCATGATTTTTCTCCCGCGGCGTTGGGCTACCTGCATGGCCTCTGGTTCTCCTCACAGGTTGCTGGCAGGGTGGCCCGCTGTCTGGCACCGACCGTCAGCTATTCGCATGTTGAGGAAGCTCAGCTTTGCGGCTTGTTGCTCAATATCGGCCTGCATGCTCAGTTTGCCCGGCATGGTGAAGCTTTTATCGCGCTGGCGAAAGAAACATTCAGCAGTTATAAACTTTGTGAGCGCGAGCAGGAGCAGTTCGGAACGGATCATTTGCAGATTGCAGCGCAGTTGATCGATCTCTGGCAACTCGATTCCTTTTTGCCCGATGCAATTAGTTTTTTACATGCGGACATCAGCCAGATTGAAAACAGCAGTCAATTATTGAAAATCGCCCGCTTGTCGCAGCAAATATGTCAACAGCCGCAACGACTGGAAAAAGAAACCGAAGCCTTGGCGGAACGTTTGTTTCAGTTCCGGCAGAGTGAGATCGATTATCTGTTCTCCTGGGCTCATGGTTTGTATCAGCCCCAGTCTCCGGCGACCGACGAACAAAAGCTGCAGGATGATTTGAAAGTGGCTCTGAATCGCTTGGTCGACCTGATCTTTTCACTGGCCGATCAAGAAGGCGCCCGGGCCCGTCTGGCCGGCAGTTGCCGCCCGGAAAAGCTGGTGAAGGTTGCCCGCGAGCTCTACCTGGAGAGCAGTCCTGCTAACGAAGCGGTTTTTCTGCTGTTGGATCAGAAACATAACCAGCTGACAGGGATCGTTGCTGAGGGGCAGGCTCGTTTAATCAGTGAGTTGAAAATTCCTCTCGATGCTTCGGCAAGTCTGGTCGCCCAGGCCTTGGTAAAGGGGGAAATCGTCAATACCTTTGACGTTGAGCAACCGCTGACGGTGACCGATCAATTACTGCTGCGGATCTGTGGCACAGAGAATTATTCCTGTCAGCCGTTCCGCTGCGAGGGGCAGCTGCTCGGCGCTGTTGTGTTGGGGCTCGAAAATAAAGAGCTTTCCTCGCTGCAGAATCTGCGCATGCAGATGTTTGCTCAGGTTGTCAGTGACGCACTGGCACGGTCATCCAACGGGGTGCAGGAACGGTTGACGGAGGGGAACACCCTGTTGCGCCGGGTCAGTCATGAACTGAGCAACCCGCTGACCATTATCAGCAACTATGCAGAGGTGCTCCATCATCTGCTGGCAGAAAATGATAATCGTGAATTGCCGGAAGCGATCAAGCGTGAGGTCCGGCGGATCGATGATGTGCTGAACTACTATCTCAATCAGCAGGAATTACCCCGTTTTCCGGATCAGAATGTCAGTCTTAACCGACTGATCCACGAAGCGGTGGACGCTCTGCAGGATTCGGATCTGCAGCCGCGTCAGATCGAAATCAGATTCGACCTGCAGGATGATCTGGAAAATCTTGCCACCAACGGTGTGTTGGTCAAGCAGATCCTGGTGAACCTGTTGAAAAATGCTGCTGAAGCTGTTGAGGAAGGGGGCGTTATCAGCCTGTCGACACGCGACAGCTACTGTTCGGACGGCTGCCGTTATGCCGAAGTTGTAGTGCAGGACAACGGTGCTGGCATCGACAGCCGGGTGCTGGATAAACTGTTTCGGCCGGTGGTCAGTACCAAGGGTGCTGGACATGCCGGTGTCGGCTTGAGCATCGTCAAGGGGATGATTGATGATTTAGGGGGGCGGATCAGCTATCATAGTTCGCCATCGACCGGTACCGGTTTCCAACTGCAGATACCTTGCGGGAAATAATCACTTCACTCACGGAGCAACCCTAGGGGGGATTTTGCGGGCGAGAAATATCGAGGGAGTCCTCACTCCTGACAGAATCAAACGATCGCAGATCCTGATCGTTGACGATCAGATAGCGCTGCTGGAAAGCCTGCAGGCGTTGTTGCGGATCAGCGGCTATCAGGTCGAGATGGCGACCAGTGGTGCTGAAGCGCTCGATAAACTGCAACAGGGATGCTACAACCTGGTATTGCTCGATCTGCAGATGCCAAGTATGGATGGACACTTGGTGCTGCGTAGGATCGAGCAGCTGCAGATCGATGTTGAAGTGATTGTCGTCAGCGGGGAATCTTCTTTTTTTGCCGTGAAAAATGCCTTGCGAAACGGTGCCTACGATTTTATCCGCAAGCCTTACGAACCAGAAGAACTGCTGACAACGGTAAAAAATGCTCTTGAGCATTACTGGCAGTCCCGGCAACTGCATCGTACCGAGCATTCCTTGAGTGAATCAGAACGGATGCATCGTTTCATCGTCAATAATTCCCCCGACTTTATCTATATGCTCGATCCGCATGGAACCTTTACCTACGTCAACGACACGGTCGAAGAGCTGCTCGGTTACAAGCGGAGTGAGTTGATCGGGGAGCACTTTTCCAAGCTGATCCATTCCCATAACGCGGATGATATTTACAGTTTTTTCAGTGAGCATCGGACCGGAGAACGGGCAACCAGCAATGCCGAGATCCGTCTGCTGGTTAACAAGGCGAGCAAGCGGGTCGAATGTCTCGATAATTACGAGTTGATGGTCGAGCTGAATGCGATCGGCATGTATGAGAAAGATGAAGCGGGTGAAAAGGTTTTTATCGGCACGCTCGGCTGTGCCCGCGACATCACTGCCCGTAAGCGCTCCGAGGCACGGATCAGCTATCAGGCTTATCACGACCTGCTGACCAGCCTGCCGAACCGGGTGCTGTTCAATGACCGGATTACCCAGGTCCTTGCCCATGCCCGCAGGAATCGACAGAAGTTTGCCCTGCTGTTCCTCGATCTCGATCGCTTTAAGCTGATCAACGACACGCTCGGCCACGCAATGGGTGATCTGGTCCTGCAGCAGGTTTCCGAGCGAATTCTCGGTTGCCTGCGGGCTGAGGATACCCTGTCCCGCTTTGGTGGTGATGAGTTCTCACTACTGCTGCCGGATATCAAAAGTAAAGAGGATGTTGCCGCCGTTGCGGAAAAAATTCTCAAATCGGTCCGACGTCCGTTTCGGGTTAGCAAGCATGAGTTTTACTTGAGCATGAGTATCGGCATCGCTTTGTACCCACTGGCAGGGGAGGATAAGGAGACACTGCTGCAGAGTGCCGATATCGCCATGTATCATGTCAAGGCCAACGGCAAAGATGGCTACTGCTTCTACAGTGATGCCATGGACAGCAGCGATTCGACCTTCCTTTCGGTTGAGCGGGATCTTTACCTGGCCCTGGAGCAGGAGCAGTTTGAAGTCTTTTTCCAACCCAAGGTGGATCCTTCCCGCCATATTATCGTCGGGATGGAAGCCCTGCTGCGTTGGCGGCACCCGGAAAAGGGCTTGATCTTCCCCGGAGATTTTATTTCGATTGCTGAAGAATCGAAGCTGATTGTGCCGATCGGCGACTGGGTGCTGACCAATACCTGCGAAGAATTAGTGCGCTGGAAGCAGCAGGGGCTCCCCGATATGAAGATTTCGATCAATGTTTCACCGGTGCAGTTAGAGCAGGAAAGCTTCGTGCAAAACTTTATAGAGACCATACAGCGTTTTGGGCTTAATGCTTCAATCTTTGAACTGGAAGTTACCGAGCAGGGCCTGTTGCAGGGGCAGGCAGAAATCATCAAGAATCTTCGTCAGTTGCGCGAGTTTGGTCTTTCGATTGCAATCGATGATTTCGGGCGAGGTTACTCGTCGCTCAGCTATCTGCAGAATTTCCCCGTGAATACTCTGAAGATTGATCGCTCATTCGTCCGTGAGATTGAAGAGGAAAAGAATGAATCCTGTGTTGTGGATGCCATTGCCATGATGGCCAAAGGCCTGAATCTGCATATGGTGGCTGAGGGGGTCGAAAATCTTTTACAGCTCGATTACCTGCGAAATCTCGGTTGCAGTGAGGTGCAGGGGTACATCTACGGTAAGGCATTATCCGCACAGGACACCTTGGCCATCCTCAATGAGCAGCCAGTCGAGGGGCCACATTTTCTCCTGCCTGATTGATCTCAGCCGTAATTCGATGCTGTCCTGGCTGATCCTTGATACCGTTTGTCTTTACTCTTCAATTATGTTCGGCAGACCTGCCGATTAACGAATCCGTCAACCTGGTAATTTAAGGTTAACTCCGCGCAGCAGGTCGGCTTGGCGGACGCGCTGGATATCGTACCCTGCATGTCTCAACTCGCCGATGTCCTGGGCCGCTTCCTGCCAGGCACTGCACCAGTGATCGACAATTTCGTTGACCGCAACAACATAAAGAAAATCGGTTACATCTCGTCGCTGCTGACCCAGGTAGGGGTTGCGATAATTGCGGATAATACGCGATAAACTGTCATGAATTTCTCCCACCGGATGTTGCCCATCGTAAAGGACCTGACCCGGAACCAGATCACGTAATTTTTTATGCTCGGCCGGGTTGACCGCTTCGGCTAGATAGCCGGCCAAAACTCCGAAGCGATGGGCAGTATTGTAAGAGCAGAGGTTCCCTTTGTTGATACTGTCGATCAGGGATTTGTAGATGTTTTCGGCATCATAGGGGTTGAGGGAGCTGCTGCGCTTGTCGTGCATATCGACGTGATGAATCCCTTTATGGACCGCTTCAAAATTGTTAATCAGGTATTCCTGAAGGTTTTCCGGAGCAAACAGGATGGCATCACGGATAATCTGACAGCGCAGACTGCGTTTGAAGGCAAGTGCCGGAGAAGCGGCAAGCAACAGCACCGTCAACAGGGTCGCAACTGTGGCGATAAAAGTCTTAGTGTTATTGGGCATATTCCCCTCCGATTGAAAATGACAAGATTTCTTTTAGCAGGACCCTTGCTAATAATCAAGTTACCGTAATGCATTTAATGTGTAACAGGTCTGCGGGTTTTAACTACTCTCGTAAAGGATCTGATCCAGAAACCAGATCAGGTTGTTTTTCTGAGATTTTCTTAAACAATTTCTAGTTTTTAGGACAGCTCCTTGATTTAACGATGTGAATACTTTTGTGTTCTTGGGGAGGGGCAGGATATGCAGGGGCGACCAATTGGTCGCCCCTGTACAGTCTTATTGCAGTAAAGAACTTATTGTGCTTCTTGCGGTGCTTGCATGACAAAAATCTGCTGGTTGCCATCCTTTTCATAGGCTGGGCTATATTTTCCTGCAGGCATTCTGGTAACGGCAACCGTGTTAAGTTTTTTTGCGACCGGCACATAGTCGGTCATTGCGGTCTTGACCGCCGTTTCTACCAGGGAAACCACCAGCCCGGCTAAGCCTGCACTGCTGTAGTCGCCGCCCGAGGTGTCGACGGCGAGAGTGTTTTCATAGCTCCAGAGAGTTTCAGCTGTTTCGGTTGATTTGAGGACGTAGCAGATTGTGACACTGACTTTGCCGCCAACGACATAGTAAGAAGTATCCCAGCCTTTGATGGTGATGAACATTACCGCGTCTGCGCCGAAATGATCCCGGAATTGCTGCGGAGGCACATCGATCAGCAATTCCGTGTCTGAGTACCCTTCAGACTTCAATATATCGCTGACGATTTCCAACGGTAAAACATAATAGCCATTAAGCGTCAACGGTTCAGCAATTGTTGTGTTGTAGTATTCCTTTGCTTCTGCCGCTGTGGATTGATTCATTGGCGGAAAAACCAACAGTGTCGTCGGCTTCTCTTCATACATCCCCGGAAAGGCTTTGAGCTTTGTCGTTGTGTTCGGGGCGCAGGCCGTAACAAGCAGTAGTAAAACTGTGATAATAATTAAATGTAGAGTTTTCATCTTCCCTCCGAGTTAGTTCTGAGTGGTCTTCTTGTCTGCACCGTTGATCATTTTACTCATCAAGACGGCTGATTCAGGATAGGTTTCTTCTTCCAGGCGGAAAAATTTAACCGCCTCAGCTGCACTCCCTTCCTTCATATACATCAAGCCGAGTTCGGCAAAAACCCCGGGAGGAACGCGGGTTTCTTTTTCGCCGGATAATTCTATGATGCCTTGTAGGGTTTGCTTGTGGGCTGCAAAGGTTTCATCGCTTGGCTCTTTTTTGTACTTGTAAAGGGAGTCGGAGTAATCCTGCCAATAGTAAAGAGGTTTGGCAGTCGTGGCACAACCTGCCAGGAACGAGACGCAGAACAGCAGAAGAATAAACTTTTTCATGGAATTGCAACCTCCGTGGTTTGTTGGCTGGTGACCAGAATTATCCGGTTGACGAGTAGTTTTCCATCGCGACTCGCTTTGACGATATGCTTGCCGGGCTTTAGTCCGTACTTCAGGGTCGGTTTGCTCTGTGTCGCATCCGGGTCGTTGGGGTCGGAAAGGTACTTGAGTTCGAAGGGATCGGCCTTATCAATTGAGACCTGTGTGTTCTTCCAGTTCCCGGTTAGCTGAATGTAGCCCAGTTCACTTTTTTGCACGACACCAGACTGATAACCGCAGGCTGATAGCAATAACAGGCAGATTAATGTCAAGAACAAGCGTTGCATATTTCCCTCCTTAATGGACAGTTTCCTGGACATAGTATTGATCGAATTGAGCGACAGGGAGTTGGCCGTCAGCTGATGCGCAGATCGAAACCTCATTCCCCTGGGTTTCGCCAACGGTTGCAGCTACCGTGATGGTCCCGACCGCTTTGCCCGGAAGCTCGATCAGCATATTTGTTTGTGGGTTTTTAACCGCTTTGCCTTTTTTGAAGACGGTGAACTGATCGCCAGTAGAGATCCCCTGGGAGGCACCGCCTGAAATAATATAGCTGCCATCTTCATAGGAAAGGATGTAGGCGCGCCAGGGTTTGTCGAGAAGGTTTTCAATCAGGTTGTTGACCAGCTTAGAAATGGCTGCCGAAATTGCCTGGTCGTTCAGGCTGGAATCATGACCTGCTTTAGAGCCCACCCCCATGACCGTGCCTGCCTCGGAAAAAGCTTCGCCGGAACCTTCTTCGGAGTAAATGATCTGCCCGGTATTGACATCGACCAGGCGGACATTGACGGTAGCGAAGGCCATCTGTTTTTTCACCCGGCTGAAGACACCGACTTTGCTGACATTTTTGCGACCGAATTCCGATACCGAACCAACAATCAGATAATCAGCAGGAATGTTGAGACTGGCAAGGCCGCCGATTTTTAATTCAGCGTCGATTTTGTCGAGATCGGCACGTTCCAGTAAAATGAATTTTTCCGTTGATGCCAATCTGGTCGACAGAATATCCATCGCCTGTTTGCCGATCCGATCGTTATTACTGTCAGTTAAAAAACCTTGGCCATATTTCGTTTCATTGCTGAATCGGGCAATGGCAACTTTTCTCTTCAGACCTTTTTCCGGCGCTTCAGCTGCCAGGGACGGACTGATGTCCGGACCTTGATCAAGAATTTTAACGGGTGTTTTCTGGACGGTTGCGCAACCGGTCAATAGGGCTACACAAAAGAGTGCAATAATAAGTGGCATACGTGCGTTAAACATTATCCCTCTCTTTTCTTGGCAAATGATGATGGTTGATGACACTGGCAGAACTTCAGGCAGGCGGAATGTAAATAAATAACTACCTCCAATTATTTTTCTTTAATACAATTGGTGGCCTCTAATGTCAAGAAATTTAAGTCCTCATGGCTGTTATGGCGTGTATTGTTTTGATTTCTCGCCGGCAATCTTCCCCTGGCTGTTTCTTGCTATACTTGGTGTAAAAGGGGGCGATGATGAAGAATCGTTGGCTGATTATGCTTGTCTTTCTCTTTCTTTCTAGCTGTGCCTACGGTCCTCAGTGGGAGTGGCAGCATGAGTATCGGAGCGCTGAAGAGCGCGATGCAGATTATGATTTCTGCCGCAAGGCAGCAAATAAAAATGCCTGGGGGGGAGGTTTTTTGACCAGCCCTGCTGAATTTCATCTGTTTCAGGAGGAAAAGGATGCGGAAAAGGTCAGGTGCATGCAGGGGTTGGGCTATACAGCGGTCAGGGTGGAACGGTAGAAAAAAGCCCGGTTCCCTGTGAGACAGAGAACCGGGCGCCCCGAACTGTCTCGGGTAGCTCGGGGGTAGCTGCACGGATTTTTGAGGATAATCTAGGGGCAACCGGGCGGGTCGCCCCTTTTGAAACGATTTCTTTAGTCCGGGGTTGCCTGGCCAAGCAGTTCCATCAGGTGCATCACAGGTTGCGGCATGCCGGCTTCACGCAGGCCCCAGGCGAGTTGCAGGTGGCAGCCGGGGTTGGCAGTGATCAGGATGTCTGCCTCGGTTTTTTTGACGTTATTCAGCTTGCGATCAAGGATCTGCTGACTCTCCTCGGTGAATTTGAGGCTGAAGGTGGCAGCAGAACCGCAACACCAGCTTGACTCGTTCATCTCGCGGAACTCGATTCCAGGAATCGCCTTGATCAGATCGCGCGGCTGCTTGGTGATCCCCTGCGCGTGGCAAAGGTGACAGGGTTCGTGGTAGGTCACTGACTTGTTGATCGGTTGTAGATCGTCGGTGCGTAGACCCTGCTCGACCAAAAATTCACTGACATCCTTGATCTTGCTGCGGAACAGTTCCAGCCGCTCATGATCCTGACGTTCGGCGAGAATCTCCTCGTACTCTTTCAGGGCCGCACTGCAGCCGGCACAATCAGTGACAATGGCATCGACATTGAGATCGAGGAACAGGTCGAGATTGTGGGTTGCCAGCTGGCGGGTGGTTTCCCGGTCCCCTTCGGTCAGGTGTGGCGCTCCACAACATTTCTGCTGTTTCGGGGTGAAGACATCGAAACCCTGATGGCTGAGAACACGCACTGTCTGCCGTGAAACTTCGGCATACATCAGAGTCATGACGCAGCCGAGGAAGAAGGCAACGCTGCCGCGTTTTTCCCCTTTAGCCAGGGTCAGCTCTGGTAGCCATTGGCGCAGAGGCTGATGCATTTCCGGCATCATCCCTTCTGCTTTGTCGATCCACTTCGGTCCCAGCTTCAGGACGCGGCTGTGGCGAACCAGCCATTGAATACCGAGCTTCTGGTAGAGCCGTGCCGGCAGCATCGAGGTTTCCATCAAATCCGGATTCGGCACCATCTTCTCGAGGATGAAGCTGCGGAAAAGCTTTTGCCATTTTGGTTGGTCGATCTGTTGATGGACCTGGCTGCGGCAGACTTCCATTACTTCACCGGCCTTGACACCTGAAGGGCAGGAGGTGGTGCAGGCTCGACAATCGAGACAGAAGTAGGCCTCCTCTTCCATCGCCTGGTTGAAATCTAGTTTTTCTTCAGCAACGGCACGGGCCAGCGCCACCCGGCCACGAGGGCTGGAGCGTTCCCGGCCGGTCAGGGCGAACGTCGGACAAGTCGGAAGACAGAAGCCACAACGCATGCACTGTAGAACTGATTCGTAGGTTGGTGCGTCCTGTTCGGTGAAATTGCCAAGCTTCTCTTTGTCGGCCATCATGCTACTCCTGATCGTCGGCAAAGATTTTACCCGGATTGAGCAGGCCGTCCGGATCGAATGACTGCTTGATCCGTTTCATGACCGCCACTCCACCGGGGCCGATTTGCTTGGCCAGGTAGCCTTTCTTGGCGATACCGATGCCGTGCTCGCCGGAGACGGTGCCACCCCAGGCCAGAACCTGATCATAAAGTTCATCGTAGAAGGCGTGAGCACGTTTCATTTCATCTTCGTCCCGTTCGTCACAGAGTACTGTAGGGTGCAGATTGCCATCCCCGGCATGACCGAAGGTGCCGACGGTGAGTTGATATTTTTCGGTTAGTTTCTCGATCAGGTCGAAGGTTTCAGCCAGCATTGAGCGAGGAACAGTGGCATCTTCCAGCAGGGTTGTTGGAGAGACCCGTGCCAGAGCGGAAAGGGCAGTACGTCGAGCTGCAGCCAGTTCGCCGGCTTCCGCGGCGTCTTTAGCAACATGGACTTCGGCCGCGCCAACCTCTTTCAGGATCCGTTCCACATCTTCAGCCTCCTCGGCAACCAATGCCGGGTGGCCGTCGACTTCGATCAGCAATAGAGCCGCCATTTCTCGGGGCAGGCCGATTTTGACGTAGTCCTCGACGCAGTTGATGGTCGCTTTGTCCATGATTTCCATGGTTGAAGGGATGATTTTCGCAGCGATAATCTTCGAAACTGCTTCACCGGCAATGCGGATCTTGTCGAAATAGGCTAGGAAGGTGCGCTTGTCCTGTGGTGGTGGAATCAGTTTAACGGTGATTTCGGTGATGATCGCCAGGGTTCCCTCAGAGCCGATCAGCAGATCTTTAAAGGCGTAGCCCGCCACGTCTTTGACGCTCTTCCCGCCGGTTTCCAGTAGTGTGCCGTCGGGTAGGACACATTTCAATGCCATGACGTAATCGCGAGTAACGCCGTACTTGAGACCGCGCAGGCCGCCAGCATCTTCCATGACGTTCCCGGCGAGGGTTGAGATTTTCTGTGAGCCGGGATCAGGTGGATAAAAAAGACCCTTTTCTGCAACCGCATTAAACAGGTCAAGCGTGACTACCCCTGCCTGACAGGTGGCGGTCAGGTTCTCTTCATCAATTTCTAGGATTTTATTCATCTTGTTCAGGCAGATGACAATGCCTCCATTCACCGGGATGCTGCCTCCGGAAAGACCAGTGCCGCTACCGCGCGGAGTGAAGGGAATCCTGTTGTCACGGGCGATCTCGACTACTGACTGAACCTGTTCGCTCTCGGTTGGGTAGACGACCAGGTCCGGCATACTGTGCAGGCCCGGAGTGGAGTCGTAACCGAGCACCAGCAGGTCCTCTTTTTCAGTGATAACGTTGGCTTTGCCGAGTTTTTCTATAAGTTGCTGAACCACTGCTGTAGAAATCATATGACCTTCCATTTTTTCTTCTGGGGCAATGAGCTTCCCATGTCTCGACCGGTCGAATCAGAACCCTTCTTCGTGGAACCCTTCGGGTATCCGTACGACCAGAACTGGCTTGGCGGTACTATGCAGAACTTTGTGGGTTGTGGTGCCAAGCATGGCGTCACCGATCACCGTATGCCGATGCGAGCCCATGATAATTAGGTCGGCGTCGATTTCTTCGGCGATCCGCAGGATCACCTGGGCAGGACTGCCATCCTCGATCCTGATTTCACGCAGCCGGTCTTTGCTCTGCGGGTCGTTGGCGAACTCTTTCTCAAACAGTTGCGTGATGCGCTGCTCAAGTTTTTGCTTGGCGTGAGTATGGGCTTCACTGTGGAGACATTCCTGTTGATCTGAACGGATATGGACATCGACCAGGCTCTGAGCGAAGGTCGACAGGGTCTCCAGCGCGGATACGGCAACGATCTGTGCATCGTGCTGCTTGGCCATTTCCATGGCGTAGCGGAAGACATGTGGAGAACCGGCACCCATTCCCGAGGTGTAAAGAATTGTTTTTATTTTTGGTAGCATTGTGATCTCTCCTCAGCTATTTGTTACCGTCCAAAGAATAGGTCTGGCAGATAGGTGATGATCTGCGGAAAGAAAACCATCACGGCAAGGCCGACCAGTTGGATAACAACAAACGGCAGAATCCCCTTGTAAATATCTCCCATGGTGTATTCTGGTGGTGCCACACCCTTAAAATAAAAGAGCGCATAACCGAAGGGTGGGGTCAAAAACGAAGTCTGCAGGTTGATGCAGACGAGCATCGCAAACCAGAGCGGATCGAAACCGAGGTCATTGGCAATTGGGGTGAAAATCGGGACGATGACCAGCAGGATCGCTGCCCAGTCGATGAACATCCCCATCATAAAGACCACTAACATCATGATCGCCAGAACAATATACTCGTGGACGTCCATGCCGAGCAGCAGGTCAGCAACGACATCACCGCCACCAACTGAAAGAAAAACCACCGAGAACAGCTTGCCGCCGACAAACAGCATCATAATCATCGCTGTCGTCCGCAGGGTCGCTTCGCTAGCTAGTTTGAGGACTTCCAGGTTCAGTTTTTTGTTGAAAAAGGCCAGCACCATAGCGCCAAGGCAGCCAAGAGCGGCCGCTTCGGTCGGGGTGGCGACACCAGCCAGGATGGTGCCCATGACGGTCAAAATAAGACCGAATGGCGGCACGAAGTTTTTCGCCGTCATTATGACTTTTTCAGCGACGGTTGCGGTGCGCTCTTCCAGCGGAATCGGCGGGCCGAGCTTTGGGTTGAGGCCACAGCGTAGTGCCACATAGCCGAGATAGAGGCCGGAGAGCAGGATGCCCGGCAGAATGGCTCCCGCAAACAGGTTGCCGACCGAGGTTTCTTTCATCCCGGTCAAGCCGCCGTAAACGACTAACATAATCGACGGTGGAATCAGGATGCCGAGGGTCCCGGAGGAGCAGATGATGCCCGATGCCAACCCGCGGTCGTAACCTCGACGCAACAGCGCCGGGCCAGCCATCAGGCCCATGGCGACGACCGAGGCGCCGATAATCCCGGTCGTTGCGGCAAAGACTGTCGAAACGACAATTACCGCCATTCCTAAGCCGCCACGCAGGCCGCCGAGAACGATATAGAGGGCATCAAAAAGCCCTTCTGAAACCTTCGATCGATCAAGAATCTGCGCCATGAAGATAAACAGCGGGATGGCGACCAGGACATAATTCTGGAAGATACCCCAACTGTTGTTGACGAACAGATCAAGCAGCGAAGCAACTTCAAAGCCGTTTTCGATCAGGCCGTAGAATGTCGCAACTCCAGCCAGGGTGATCGCCAGCGGATGGCCGAGGGCAATCGAGGCCATCAGGGTGACGAACATCAAAATAGTGAGAATTTCTGCTGACATGCTAACTCCGGATATTTCGGAAATTGGTTTAAGCGCTTCGCCCGCAGGGGCTGTTTAGGGGCGACGCAGATTTCGCCTGACCGGGCGCCGGGAAATATCTGCCTCGCCCCTAGCGGGTTTTTTACTCGACGCTGTCGCCGAGACTTTTAATGTCTTCGATCAGCTTGGCGATACCTTGCAGGAACAGCAGCACGAAGCCGATCGCCAAAATTGTTTTGAACGGGTAGAGCGGCGGCGCCCAGGAAGTTGATGCCAGTTCCCAGTTTTGCCAGGAGGTGGCAGCGTAACGGATACCGTAAAAAGACAGCATGCCGACCGTGGGGACAAACAGCAGCAGGTTGACGATAATCCGTAGAATTGTGCGTGGCCGTGAAGCCAGTCTGGCTTCGAAAACATCAATTGCTACGTGGCCATTGTGCTGATGGGTATAGGCAAAGCCGAGTGCAAAATGACATCCGTAGATCAAAGTTGTGGCTTCAAAGGCCCAGACGGTCGGGGCGTTGAAGGCGTAGCGCATAAAAACCTCATACACGACAACCACAATCAGTGGGAGTATTAAGTAGGAGGTCAGGTTACCGGTGGCGTCGTTCAGGCGATTAATGCCTGTTGACAGTGCGAGCATGGGATACCTCGTTAAGCGTAATATCGGGCGGGGCAAAGCGCCCCGCCCAATAGGTTTTTAGGTTTATTGCATATGCTTGCCGGCGATGTAGTCATCGATCGGCCAGGGGGCAACGCCACTGCGCTGCTGACGCCACTCGGCGAAATCCTTCTTGAACTGCTCTTGAGAATCGAGGGTTTTCTTCACATCAGGATGCTTGGCTTTCACGCTTTCAAGGTACTCTTTGGTTTTTTTGGCGAAAGCACTGCGGGTTTCCGCATCCATGGTCACAAACTCGATCTTTTCCTTGAACTTATTGATTGCCTGCACGTTCAGGTTTTCGATCCAGGCGGTCGACCAGAGCTGGGTTTCCTTGGCAGCGATATTAACGATCCACTGCAAGTCGGCCGGCAGCTCGTTCCAGGCGTCCATATTGAAGAACAGGCCGCACTGGATGCCAGGCTGATGAACGCCCGGTTCGATGACGTACTTGGTGATCTCATCGAAGCCCATCGGGTAGTTGATGGCCGGTGAGGAGAATTCTGCGGCATCGATGACGCCACGCTCCAGGGCCAGGTAGACTTCACCGCCCGGCAGTGGGGAGACCGAGGCGCCGAGTTGATTCATGATGTCCATGAACCAGCCCGGAGTCCGCAGGCGCATGCCTTTGAAATCAGACATCTTGGTGGCTTTTTTGTTGGAGAAGAGGCCCATCTCCTGGCCACCCTGGCCACCCGGCAGGACGTAGAGGTTGTAGCGGCCGTAGAGCTCCTGCATCTGCTCAAGACCACCACGCTCATACAGCCAGATGTTGTAACCTTCGGCATCAAGGCCGAAAGGAACGGAAGCAAAAGAGACGAAGTTTTCGTTCTTGCCTTTCCAGTAACCGGGCCAGTCGTGACCAACCTGCGCCGAGCCTTTGGAAACGGCATCGAAGGATTCCATTGCGCCGACCAGTTCGCCAGCCGAGAAAAGTTTGATATCGAGACGGCCACCGGAGGCCAGTTTTACGCTGTCAGCAAAATGTTGCGCCATATCGTAAAAGAGCAAGCCTTTGCTCCAGGGCATAACCATTTTCCAGCGGAATTTTTTGTCTGAGGTTTTGATGGTGCGCAGCTCTTTTTTGACCTCTTCGTGGCGCTTGTCGGTACCGAACTTCTCACGCTTGGCAGCAAACGCATTCGGCGCCAGTGCGAGGGTGAGGATCAGCGCCAGGCCGATGAACAATCTGAACTTCTTCATGTTTTTCCTCCGTCATCTTGCAGGGTTAAAAATGAAAAACAGGTGGCTAATCCACCAAGTGGTTTGTCTGAATATAGCGCTTGTCCATTAAATTGGTAAGACCAGTGTGTTTGGAACATTAGTCAAGCCGTTTACGGATGTCAAGAGAAAATAGAACGATGTTGTTTGTTGAAGTATATCTGTCTTCAAGAATATGTCTCCTCGCGAAGGTTTTTTAGTTTTCGGGCGGCACTGGCCTGACTGATTCCGAGTGCCACAGCGATTCTGCGTGTGGTGCCAAATTTTTCTCTGGCTTTCAGTAGAATTTTTTTTTCATGTTCGGCTAACAGCTGCTTCAACGTCATGCTGTCCGGTAACTCTTGGGTAAGGCCTGGGATCATGGCGTTGTCCTGAGTGATGAGATCGCCAGGGGTGGTGACGATACTCCGTTCTATGTGGTTTTCCAGCTCACGGATATTCCCTTTCCAAGGCATGGTGACCAGCTGCTGTACCAGGTTGTTGGAGAATTTTTTATAGCTGTTGTACTTGCGGTTGTACTTGTCGGTGAAATATTCGATCAGCGCCGGAATGTCATCCCGGCGTTCGCGGAGCGGCGGCAGGTGGATCGGTACGACATTCAGCCGGTAGTAGAGATCTTCGCGGAAGCGGCCCTCAGCGACCAGACTTGCCAGGTCCTTGTTGGAAGCGGCGATCAGCCTGACATCAACCTGCTGCACCTGGCGGCCGCCGACCCGGAAGAACTGTTTATCCTGCAAAACCCCGAGCAGCTTTGATTGCAGATGAAAGGGGAGCTCCGAGATTTCATCGAGAAAGACGGTGCCGCCCTGAGCCATCTCCAGCAGCCCGGCTTTGCCTTTGCTGTTGGCCCCGGTGAAAGCCCCCCCTTCATAGCCGAACAGTTCCGCTTCGATCAGATTTTCCGGAATAGCCGCGCAGTTGATCTGTATCAGCGGTTGTTGCTTGCGCTGGCTGGCCCGGTGGATGGTGCGGGCCAGCAGGCTCTTACCGACCCCCGACTCGCCGCTCAGCAGCAGGGTCGAATCTGTTGCTGCGACCCGCAGCGAGAGATCGATCACCGCCATCATCTGCTCGCTGCAGGTGACCAGGTCCTCTTCGCTCAGCAAGTGCGCTCGGGCGGTGTCGGCGTCGATCTGATGGCTGTATTGCACGACCGTCAGATCCCAGATGGTGTTGATAATGTATTCAATCTCGTCGTTGGCGTCGAACACCGGGCGGCCTTTGACCAGCAATTTACGGCCGGTGCTGGTCGAGTAGGTGGCGGTGACCGGTTTTTTGTGTTTGATCACCAGCAAGCTCGCAGACCCGGAAAAGGTTTTTCCTTCACCGACCATATCGTAGAGGCTGCGCCCGGCCAGTTCGGCGTGGGTCAGCCCCGACATTTCCTCGAAAGTCCGGTTGACGGCGATCGTCACTCCACGGCTGTCAACGATATAGATCCCGTTGTAGACGTTGTCGAAAACGATCTGCAGCAGTTTCGGGGAGAGTCGGGGTTGCATCAGTTGCGGTTGCTCCTCTGTTAAGCGGCGGTCCAGCCGCAGTCGATGGTCATCATTGAGCCGCTGATGCAGGCTGCTGAGTCGGAACAGAGATAAACCACCAGGTCGCCGATTTCGCTCGGTTCGATCAACCGCTTGACGGCGGCCTTCTTCAGCATGATGCTGCTGATGACTTCTTCTCGAGGGATACCGTGGGTCTCAGCCTGAGAGTCGATCTGGTTGTCGACCAGCGGGGTGCGGACGTAGGCCGGGCAGATCGAGTTGACGGTGATCCCCTGGGGTCCGCCTTCCAGCGCCGCGGTCTTGGTCAGACCGGCCATGCCATGCTTGGCGCTGACATAGGCCGACTTGAACTCTGAAGCGCGCAGACCATGGGCCGAGTTGATGTTGATGATCCGGCCCCAGCCGTTTTCACGCATCGACGGCCAGAAGTATTTGCATAGCCGGAAAGGCGCGGTCAGCATCAGGTTGATGATGAATTCCCACTTCTCTTCAGGGAACTCCTCGATCGGCGCGACGTGCTGAATGCCAGCATTGTTGACCAAGATGTCGCAGCGGCCGAACTTGCCCAGCACGGCATCGGCCAAGGCCCGGCAGCCCTGCTGGGTGCTGAGGTCGGCCTTGACGAAACGGCCGCCAATCTTTTCCGCTTCGCGGGTGCCGGCTTCTTCGTTGACATCGGCCAGTACGACTTTGTGCCCAATCCTCGCCAGCGCTTGGGCGGCAGCGAGGCCGATGCCGCTTGAGGCTCCAGTAACGACTGCAATCCGTTGACTCATATTTCAATCTCCTCCAGCTATTTCAGGTTGTTGGCTACGGCGAAGGTGCAACCGGTCTTTTCCTTGACCAGTTCCAGACTCGACTCCGGGGCCAGTTCGATCAGGGTCAGGCCTTTTTGCGCGTCGACCTCGAAGACTGCCAGATCAGTGACCAGCAGATCGACGACGTTTTTGCCAGTCAGGGGCAGGCTACATTCTTCCAGCACCTTCGGTGAGCCGTCCTTGGCGCAGTGATCCATCATGACGATGATCTTCTTCACCCCGGAGACCAGGTCCATGGCACCACCCGGCCCCTTGACCATGGCACCCGGTATCATCCAGTTGGCCAGATCGCCGGTCGCAGAGACTTGCATGGCGCCAAGCACCGAGAGGTCGACGTGGCCGCCGCGGATCATGGCGAAGGACTCGGAGCTGTCGAAATAGCTGCTGCCCGGCAACTCGGTGACGGTCTGCTTGCCGGCATTAATCAGGTCTGCGTCGACCTGTTCTTCGGTGGGGAAGGGGCCGATGCCGAGCAGGCCGTTTTCCGACTGCATCACCACCTCGATGTTGTCGGGGAGATAATTGGAGACCAGGGTCGGCATGCCGATGCCGAGGTTGGCGTACATGCCGTCGGCAAATTCTTTGGCGACTCGTTGCGCCATCCACAGACGTTTTTCCGAAAAGCCTTTCGCCATCCCGGCCCCGGCCAGGGTACGTTGCTCGATAACCTTATCCGGGGTCGGGTTGAGCAGGATGCGATCAACATAGTTGCCACTTAAATGGACCTGGTCCGGCTCCAGTTCGCCGGTCTCGACCAGTTCTTCAACTTCCACCACGCAGACCCGTCCAGCCTTCGCACACAGCGGGTTAAAATTGCGTGCGGTCTTGCGGAACTGCAGGTTGCCACTCTTGTCGGCACGCCAGGCTTTGACCAGCGCCAGGTCGGTGACGATGCTCTCCTCCAGCACGTAGTCGAGACCGTTGTAGCTGGCTGTCGGCTTACCTTCAGCCAGTACGGTGCCGTAGCCGGTACGGGTGTAGAAGGCCGGGATACCGGCACCGCCGGCGCGCAGTTTTTCAGCCAGGGTGCCCTGGGGTGTCAGGTCCAGCTCCAGTTCACCGCTGAGGAACTGTTTTTCGAAGATGGCGTTTTCGCCAACATAGGACGCGATCATCTTTTTGATCTGTCGGGTCTGCAGCAGCAGTCCGAGGCCGACCTCGTCAATTCCTGCGTTGTTGCTGACCACGGTCAGATTTTGTGCGCCGCTGTCACGCAGTGCAATGATCAGCTGGTCGGGGATGCCGCAGAGGCCGAAGCCGCCGGCGGCGATACTCATGTTATCGGTTGTCAGCCCGGCGAGGGCCCGTTTGGCGTCGGTGTAAACCGGTTTCATGGAAAAGCTCCTTATTGTGATTCGTTAAACACGCTCGAACAGGGCAGCAACTGCTTCGCCGCCGCCGATGCAGAGGCTGGCGATGCCGTAGCGCTCACCGCGCAGCTGCATTTCACGCAGCAGGGTGGCGACCAGGCGGCCGCCGCTGGCGCCGATCGGGTGGCCGATGGAGACGGCGCCACCGTTGACGTTGATGTTCTCCAGCGGCAAGCCAAGCTGTTGCATGGCGACCAGCGGCACGGCCGCGAATGCTTCGTTGATTTCGAACAGGCCAACCTGGTCCAGGCTGATGCCGGCTTTCTCGACGCACTTGCGGATGGCGCCGACTGGTGCTTCGGCGAACAGGTCAGGATCGATACTGTGGGTGCTGGCACAGACCAGCCGTGCTTGCGGCTGCAGGTTGTGTTTTTTGAGTGATTCTTCGTCAGCCAGCAGGGCCAGTGCTGCTCCGTCGTTGATCGTCGAGGCGTTGCCGGCGGTGATGCTGCCATCCTTGGCGAAGACCGGCCTTAAGCCCGGCAACTTGTCAATACTGCCGCGCAGCGGTTCTTCGTCGCTGTCGATGCGCACTTCCCCTTTGCGGGTCTGTTTGATGACCGGTACCAATTCGTCGGCGAAGGTCTGTTTCTCCAGCGCAGTCTGGGAGAGCCGATAAGAGCGCGCCGCGTATTCGTCCTGCTGCTCACGACTGACGCCATGTTGTTTGATCCAGCGCTCGGTGATCTCTCCCATGTGCTGACCTGAGTAGGGGTCTTGCAGGCCGTCAACGATCAGCAGGTCGAGCATTTGACCATTGCCGAGGCGCTGGCCGTAACGCGCGCTCGGTAGGATGTAGGGGGCCTGGGACATGTTTTCCATGCCACCAGCGATGGCCAGTCGACTTTCGCCGAGGCGGATGGAGTCGGCGGCCAACATCATCGCTTTCAGGCCGCTGCCACAGACCTTGTTGATGGTCATGGCATGCACGCTGTCCGGCAATCCGGCCTGGCGCATCGCCTGGCGAGCCGGTGCCTGAGCACAACCGCCTTGCAGGACTTGGCCGATGATGACTTCGTCGATTGCATCAGGAGCGATGTCGGTAGTTTGCAGGATATTTCGGATAAGCTCAGCGGCCAGGGTTGCAGCCGGGGTATCGGCCAGAACTCCGCCGAATGCCCCGAATGGGGTGCGGCGAGCTGTGGCGATATAGACATCTTTCATCGATTTCCTCCATGGAAAGCTGGGTAAAGGGTCTCTGTCCTTCCAGCAAGCTGTGTTCCATGTCTAGAAAAGAGTTTTAAAGTCAGCTTTTGTGGGCTGTTGCTGAATCCGTCGTGCTGACACACTGATTCTGGGATGAATCGGTGCGCCGGAAACTGTTCCGTAAGCTCCTTGTTTTTGGTTGTTAAGATCATGATTCAAATAATAATCAATGATCCTTTTATGAATCGAAATTGCTGAGGTAATACATTAAACAAAGCAGGTAACAACGCAAATTCAACCGAATGCGACTTATTTTTGAGTGAAATCGAAAAATAGATCTCTTCAGTGGTACTTTTAATGATAGCAGGGATAGAGAGTGCATGACTGGTTTTGGAACAATGTTTTTCTTCTTGACAGGGCCGGACATGGTTAATTAAGGTGACTGGTAAGACCAATTGACAGGGAGATCGATTTATGGGGAATAAACAGCGTGTTGAACAATTTACCGTCGCGGCGCGTAATATTGGAGCCGAGGTTTTTCTGGCGGAGAGCCTGAAAGAGGCGGTCGGCTATATTGCGGAACGTGTCTCTGGGACTCTGCTGCTGCCCTCCTTTGCGACCGGTTCCCGTTTTAAACTTAGATCGGCTTTAACCAAGGCTGGAGTTGCTGTCGAGGCTGACCTGACCAGGGAGACATCAGCCAAGGCGGAAGCCGGTCTGACCGGCGTTAATTTCGCCATGGCCGACACCGGCAGCCTGGCACTGGAGAGCACCGCTGAAGATATCCGTCTGGCGACCACGCTGCCGGAAATTCAGTTCGCCCTCCTCGACCCGGAAAAGATCCTCGCCGACAGCCTGGAGGCGGTATCACCGATGCGGCAACTGCACCAGCGTGACCCGCGTAACTATATCGCCTACATCACCGGCCCGAGCCGGACCGCCGATATCGAGCGAGTACTGACCATTGGCGTTCACGGTCCAAAACAACTGCACATTCTGCTGGTGCCAAAACTCTCCAGTGATCCGTTGGAAATGTGAGGAGCGATAAAATGAATAAACAACGCAGTAAGGATTATCGCCAGCGGATCGACAACGCCCTTGCCACACCGAAACTACAGGATGCGCTGCACAAGTTCGGTGACGCCTACCTGATTTCACGCGCTAATGCCTTTGCCAACTACGATTTCGAGGCGATGCGCAGCGAAATTTCCAAGATGAAGACTGGTGTGCGGGAAAATCACGCCGAGTTGCTGCAGCAGTTCACGGCGAACGCTGAAGCCGCTGGTACGACTGTCTACCTGGCCAAGACCGCCGCGGACGCCAATAACTATATCGCTGAACTGGCGAAAAAGAAGGGCGCCAAGCTGGCGGTGAAAAGTAAAAGTATGGCCAGCGAGGAAACCCATCTGAATGTCGCTTTGGAAAAGGCGGGCACCAGGGCCTTGGAAACCGACCTGGGAGAATGGATCATCCAGTTGGCCGGGCAGCGGCCCAGCCACATGGTGATGCCGGCGATCCATATGTTCAAAGAGGATGTCGCCGAGCTATTCAGTAAAGAAACCGGCAAAACTGAACCGGCTGAGATCAAACACTTGGTGCAGGTCGCTCGCGAGCAGTTGCGCCAGGGTTATCTGGACGCTGAGATCGGGATTACCGGTGCCAACATTGCGATCGCTGAAACCGGCGGCCTTGCCTTGGTGACCAACGAAGGCAACGCACGGCTCGCCTCGACCCTGCCGAAGGTGCATGTCGCCCTGGTCGGGATCGAAAAACTGGTCCCGACCCTGGAAGATGCAACCAAGATCATCCGCGTGTTACCGAAGAATGCCACCGGCCAGCCGCTCACCTCCTATGTTACCTGGATTCGCGGTGCGGTCCCCTGTGCCGGTGAAGAAAAGGAACTGCACATTGTGCTGCTCGATAACGGTCGCAGCACCCTGGCCGAGTCGCCCCACTGCCAGGATGCCCTCAACTGTATCCGTTGCGGGGCCTGTGCCAACGTCTGCCCGGTTTACCAGACGGTCGGCGGCCATGTCTTCGGTCATATCTACATCGGTGCTATCGGTATCATTCTGACCGCCTTTTTTCACGGCCTTGAGAATGCCGCCGAAATCGTCCGCGCCTGTATCGGTTGTCGTTCCTGTGTGGCGATCTGCCCGAGCAAGATCGATCTTGAGGAGATCATCCTCTCCCTGCGCGAAACCATCGGCGAGGAGGAGGGGATCGGCGCCGGCAAGGACATCGTTTTCCGCAAAGTGATGCGTAATCGCAAGCTGTTCCACGGGCTGATCCGGGCCGCCAGCATCATGCAGAAACCGGTCACCAAGGGCGAGCGAACCATCCGGCACCTGCCACTGTTCTTCTCTTCACTGACCGAGTGGCGCACCCTGCCGGCGGTCGCGGAAAAGCCGCTGCGTGATGTCATTCTGCAGCATCCGCAGACCGTCGACAAACCACGCTACCGGGTCGCGCTGTTCGGTGGCTGTGCCAACGATTTCCTCTATCCTGAACTGGGTCTCGATCTGGTGACGGTGATGAACGCCCTTGATGTTGAGGTTTACTATCCGCAGAAGCAGAACTGCTGTGGTGTGCCGGCCCTCTACTCGGGTGATAAAGAGACCGCCATCGAGCTGGCCAAGCAGAATATCGACGCCATGCTTGATGGCAATCCCGACTTCGTGCTGACCACCTGCCCGACCTGCACCATGGCATTGCAGCGCGATTTCGTCGAGCATCTGAAGGATAACCCGGCCTGGGCCGCCAAGGCCGAGCAGCTGGCCGAGATCACCGTCGATGCCGCTGGTTTTGTTGTCAATCAACTCGGTGCCGCCGACACCTTCAAGGCGTTGGCCAGCAGCGAAAAGGTCACCTACCATGATTCTTGTCACCTCAAGCGGGGCGCCGGGGTCTGGAAGGAACCGCGTCAGCTGATCGAAACCTCCGGCTATGATCTGGTCGAGATGGCACACGCCGATCGCTGTTGCGGTTTCGGTGGCTCCTACTCGCTGACCAGCCATCCAGATATCGCCAAGATGATTCTCAAGGACAAGTTGAACGATATCGCTGAGAGCGGCGCCAGTTGCGTCGCCATGGACTGCCCCGGCTGCATGATGCAGATCCGTGGTGGTCTGGAAAAGCAAGGTTCACAGGTGCGTGCCCAGCACACCATCGAACTGCTGGCCGAGGCGCTGAAAAATAAAAATTAGAAAATAAACCGTCCTTTACACGTGGATTTCATCTCTCTCCCACGTGCTTTCTCCCCATCCCGGACCTCCTACCGGGATGGGGATTTTTTTGTCCTAAAATGTTACGTTATTGCTTGACGGGGTATTGAATTGGAGCTGTCTGTCAATTATGATTTTGTAAGTCTATCGAATTAGTAAAGAAATGAGCTTTGGATGGATACAATCGATGGAAAAACTCATTTAGCCGAACAGCAGACCAGATTGCCGTTGCGTCTGCCGCGAAGACGGAAAGTCCTGACCCCCTTCCAGCTGGTCCTGTTGATGGCCACGGCCATCTTTGTCTGCGAAGTCGGTGTTATGTACGTGCTGAACTCATTGCCGCCCCTGTCGCATGAATATGAAGCGATTATCGATTCGACGATCCTGCTGACCTTTTTGACGCCCTTCTATTTTCTGCTTTATCGTCCGTTCTGGGTGGAGCACAAGCGTTCTGAAAGCGAGATCCAATATCTCTCGCATAAGTTGCTCGACAGTGCCGAAGAGGAGCGTAAAAAAATCAGCCATGATTTGCATGATCAATGTGGCCAGACATTGACGGCGGTTCAGTTCCGGATGGACGCGCTACGCAAGTCTCTACCAGACCACCATGCTCAGCAGAAAGAAGATGTTCAGGATATTGTCGAACTGATTGCGCAACTCGGGAATGAGTTGCGCGAGGTGACATACCGGCTTCGTCCCTCAATGCTGGATGAGATCGGGTTGATTGCGGCCCTGAAAGGGTTGGTCGCAGAATTTTCCGAACAGTATCCAGCTATTGATATCAGTGAAGACTTTGTGCTCAATGAACATCAGCGCCATATCACACCCGACATGGAGGTTGCCCTGTACCGGACCTGTCAGGAAAGCCTGAACAATGTCATCAAATACTCAGAAGCTTCGGAAGTATCGGTTGTTCTTGAGGCGCAAGCGGATAAGGTTGTTTTGCGGGTGCAGGATAATGGCGTCGGCTTTGACACTGGCCGGCTGGCGGTTGCTGCTAGAGGGTTCGAGGGGGTTGGCCTGCTCGGGATGCGTGAGCGGGTGGCAGCGTTAAATGGCGAGTTCGAGATTCTCACAGCGCCTGGCAAGGGAACAACGATTACGATTGTTCTGCCAGTTAGAAAGGATATTCATGAAGAACAACATTAAGGTCATGATTGTCGACGACCATAGCATCGTTCGCGCCGGTTTGCGGAAATTATTGGATACCGAAGAGGGTATCGAAGTCGTCGGGGAAGCGGAAAACGGCCGGGAGGCTGTCACGGTCGCCGAACAGGTTGCGCCGGAATTGGTGATACTTGATATCGCGATGCCAGAAGTCGGCGGTCTGGAGACGATCTCAGCACTGCGACAGCTGATTCCAGAGGTGAAAATAATCATCCTATCGATGTATGGCAAGGACTCATTCGCCAGGGAAGCGCTGCGGGCCGGGGCTCATGCCTATATTTTAAAGGGCGATCCAGGTGAAACCCTGGTCGCTGCGATCCATGCAGTTATTCAGGGGCAATACTACTTCAGTGAGCAGATTCAGGCCACTCTGGTCGACTTTTTTCGGCAGCCAGAAAGTGAATCAGGGCTTCCGGAAGAACAGAAATATCATTCGCTGTCCGATCGGGAAAAACAGGTGTTTCGATTGCTTATGGATGGGAAATCCTCAATAGAAATTAGCAAGCTCCTTGATGTCAGCCCAAAAACCAGTGAAAAACATCGGACCAATATCGTAAAAAAACTTGGGATGAGCAACCCGGTTGAAATGGTCAAATATGCAATCCGGATCGGAGTTGTTGATCCCAGCTCTTTTGATGTTTAAAGCGGATCGCTGGTGGCCGTTGTAGCGCCGGCCCGGGATTCCGGATGCTCTGCTGTCAGGGTGATCCTGTGCTCCGCTGGCGGTCGGCTTCAGTCGCTCGATCGCGCGCCGTCATCTGGAAATTCTTGCCACCGAAGGATTTTTACAGGCCGATCTTATCTCCGGGCTCGTCGGCCGGCCGGAGTGCCGCTATGTGTTGAGCAGGTAGTGCTGAAATGATTGTGTTTTCCGGTTGAGATTGACCCGCCTTTAGGTTAGTATTCCTCCATAATAATTTGCCAATAAGTTATCGGTAATATCTTTCCTCTCTATTTTTCAGGCTATTGGCCCATCGATAAATGCCACTGAGGAGTTTTTTGCGTGTCGATTGCTCTGCAGGAAGAATATCAAAAAGAGGTTCAGGCCTCTTTCTGTGATGGCTTGACCGGACTGTACAACCACGGGTTCTTCCAACTGACGCTTGATCGTGAAATCGAACGTTGCAGTCGTTATGGCGCTCCTTTTGTGCTTGCCCTGCTCGATATCGACAATTTCTCCGATTATAACCGGGAACATGGAGCTCTGGCAGGTGATCGATTGCTGAAGGATTTTGCACGGCTGATTCAAGAGTGTGGAGTTCGTTCTACCGATTTCGCTGCCCGGCTGACAAAGGATCGGTTTGCCATTGTCCTGATTGAGATAACTCTGCAGCCTGCCATGGAGATTCTCAGTCGACTGATGGATAAGAAGGAAACATCTATCGATGGCCGGTTTTCCTTGAGTATCGGTGCTGTTTCTTTTCCCGGAGATGCCATCAACAGGGAGCAACTGCTGGAGCACGCTTGTGAAGCCCTTGGAAATGCCAAGGGATCGGTACTGAATAAAATCTGTTTCTATTCACCGGAAAAAGAGCTTGCTCCCGCTGATAATTGTCGGGGGACAATCTTGGTGGCAGATGACGAACCGAGAAACGTGAAGCTGATGGAGGCCTTTCTGCTTCCCCTCGGTTACCGGGTGGTCAAGGCTTACAGTGGCGAAGAGGCACTCAGCCTGGTGAGCAAGGAGGACGTCGATCTTATCCTGCTCGATATTATGATGCCTGGGGTCGATGGTTACAAAGTTTGTCGGCAGCTGAAAAACAGTGAGGCGACCCGAATGATCCCGGTCGTCATGGTTACGGCTCTCGACTCGGTCGAGGCGAAAATCAAGGGGATCGAAGCGGGAGCTGACGATTTTATCACCAAGCCGCCGAATAAGGCTGAGCTGCTGGCTCGAACCAAGTCACTGGTGCGCTTCAAAAAGCTGAACAACAATCTGACCAGCATCGAAAATGTCCTCTATTCGCTGGCTAACATTGTCGAAGCGAAAGACACCTATACTGAAAGTCACATCCAGCGGGTTGCCGGTCTGGCTATCGGAGTGGGGAGGCGGCTCGGTTTGGAGGGGGAGGAACTGGAAGCTCTCAAGCTGGGTGGAATCCTGCACGACATTGGTAAGATAGGCGTGCCGACTGATATTCTCAACAAGCCGGGAAAGCTGAGTGATAAAGAATGGGATGTCATGCAGGAGCATTCAAATATCGGTTACAAAATCTGCCTGCCGTTGAAGAAGACCCTGGGACCGGCCCTCGATATCATCCGTCATCATCATGAAAAACTTGATGGCAGCGGCTATCCGGATGGCCTTGTCGGCGACGAGATTTCACTCCCGGTGAGGGTGATGACGGTAGTCGATATTTTCGATGCTTTGACGACCAACCGGCCCTACCGCAATGGGCTCGGCAGAGAGAAGGGAATTGCCATCCTGCAAGAAGAGGTGGATAGCGGCAAGTTGGATCACCAGGTGGTGCTGCAATTGAAAGAACTGCTTTCGGGAGAAATTACCGGTTACTAAACTGCAGAATCAAGCTCATAACGCGAGTCTCGGGGTGCTGAATGAACGGTAAGAAAATTCTTATTATTGAAGATAATTTCCTCAATATGAAACTGATGCGTACCCTGCTCGAGGTGAATAGGTTTGAGATTTTGAAGGCGAATGATGCAGAAAGCGGGTTGCAGCTCGCGCAGCAGCACAGGCCTGATCTTATCCTGATGGACCTTCATCTGCCGGGAATGGACGGACTGGAGGCGGCCTCAGTTTTAAAGCAGGATAAGTCGCTTAATTTGATCCCCATAATTGCGGTAACTTCTTTTGCCATGGACGGGGATTGTGAAAAAGCTCTCGCTGCCGGCTGCGACGGATATTTGACCAAGCCTATCGATACCAGAACCTTCATCTCATCAATTCAACAATATTTGATTTAACCTTCAGAGAAAGGAATGGTTATGAAGCATCTGTTTATTGTCTTGCTGGTCGTCTGTTTTTGCAGCGGGGCACCCTTGCCATGCCAGGCGGAATCTGTGGAAGGTGTTACCGTGGTGACCGCTCCCGAAGTGAAAAAGCTGATCGATGACGGCAATGCTCTACTGGTGAATGTTCTCAGCCAGATCGAATACGAAATCCAGCATATTGCCGGGTCGATCAGTATTCCGGTGGTGGAGTTGGAAAACACGGACAAATTGCCCGAAAACATGGAGACCAATCTGGTCTTTTACTGCATGGGCAAACGCTGACCTTACAGTCTTAAGGCTGCAAGGGTTGCGGTCAGAAAAGGCTACAAAAATGTTTTTGCTTTTGTCGGTGGAATCCCTGAATGGCGTTTTTTCAATTACCCGATGCAGGCGAACGAGGAGTGGCGCAAAATCAAGATCAGAAAAATCGCTCCCGACAAAGTTGCGGAGATGCTGCAGAGCGATAATTATTTTGTTATTGATGTGCGCCCGCTGGAATACGCTCGAGATAGCTCATTCATCAAGCAGGCGGTGCTTTGCCCGCTGGTTTATCTTTCCGAGTATTACAAAGATCTGCCGAAGGATTGCAATATTCTGATTACCGACTGGGCGATGAAGCAATCGACCATTGCCGCTAAATTCCTTGCTGCTAAAGGCTTCAATGTGGCCGGCGTGCTCAAGGGCGGTATCGAACGATGGAATGCTGACAACCGCGAGGTTGAGATCCGGCCGCCGCAAAAGGGGTCATTCGCCTCCAATTGGAATCCGAAATCGATGCCATGCGGGTCTGTCGAATAAGTGGCAAAGTGTAATGCAATTATGAGCTTTTGCCTCCATCGGGAAAAGGGGTCTAATTGACAGATCAGAACCTGCCGACTACCGCATCCGTGTTGAGTAAGCAGACGACGGTTATCGGCCGGATTATCCTTCTCTTCGGCCTTCTGATAGCGATGATTATCGCCAATGGTATTTATTCTACGGTTGGCGAAAACAGAAAAGCCCAGGAGCAGATCGACAGCGACCTGACGAATAAGCTGGTTATCGCAACGGCGACCCTCGATAACGAGCTGGAGCGGCAGAAGATCATCGCCAGTATTGTGCGTGTGCAGAACCAGAAATTTGTCGATTTTCTCGACTATGACAAGCTGTCTCCTCTGACCATAATGCTGCGCACCCTTTCCACGAAGCATGACATCGATCTGGTATTTCTGTTTGATGAATACGGCAGCCTGATCACCACCAATGCCCTCGGGCCGGATTCCCCCAATCCGTTAAGTTATGAAGCTTTGCTGCGTTCCTTCGATCAACGGGTCGCTCTGGAACTGATCGATCCTGAGCTGTTACGCGAACAACTGCAAGGGGCGGCAGCGGGATTTTTCCGGCCGGTGCTGGCCATCAAGTCGACGGTTCATCTGTATCATGATTCCGGCGATGTCTACGGTTACCTGGTATTCGTCAGGATCGTCAACCAGGACCAGGATCTGGCGGACCGGATCGCTGTTCTCACCGGCGCGGAAGTATTGCTGCTGGACAATCACAACAACACTGTTTTTAACAGCATTAACGATCCGACCTATCATTTCTCCGCAACGAGCGGAGAAATGCAAGCGAAAGGCAAGGCCTATTACGTTAAAGCGCAGACCCTGAAGGACTCCTTTGGGGACTCGGTCGGCCAACTGCTGGTGGCTCTTGATCAGGAGCCGTTTCTACAGCAGAAGCGACGTCTGTTGCTGAATAACCTGTTGCCTTTTTTCGGTACGGTTATCATTTCCATTCTCTTGTTCTCCCTGCTGAAATTCCGGGTGTTCGATCGTATCAACGAGCTGATCAAGGTTCTTTTGTTGGTCTCGAGCCAAGAAGGGGACCTCAGCCACCGGCTCAAGGTGAAAAAAAAGCAGCAGATCGATGAGGTCGAAAACATGTGTATCGACTTCAACCATATGATGGATAAGCTGGAACAGAGCTATCGGGAACTTTCCAGTGCCCGGGAAGCGGCAGAGGTGGCCAACGTTTCGAAGAGTGAGTTTCTCGCCAACATGAGCCATGAGCTGCGTACGCCGCTGAATGCTATCATCGGTTTTACTGAAGTTGTCATCGACCGTCATTTCGGTGAAATCAACGAAGTGCAGGAAGAATATTTGACCGATGTCTTGCAGAGCAGCAAGCATCTCCTCTCGCTGATTAACGATATTCTCGATCTCTCGAAGGTGGAAGCGGGTATGCTGGAGCTTGACCTCTGGGATGTAAATATTCAGGAGCTGTTGCGTGGTAGCCTGGTGATGATCAAAGAAAAGGCTCAGCGTCAATCGATTCAGACCGCTATGCAGTTGGAGGATGTTCCCGTTGCGGTAAAAGCTGATGAGCGAAAGCTGAAGCAGGTTATCTATAATCTCATTTCAAATGCGATCAAATTTACTCCCGATCGCGGCCGGATCGATATCAGGGCGAAAGCTGTTTCGTCAGCACAAATTCAACTCCCCGCAGCGACCCGACTGCTGAATGGCGAAAAACCGCAACTGACTGGAGAGTATATTCTGATCAGTGTGCAGGACGATGGCATCGGTCTTGCCGCGGAAGACTTAAGGCGGATTTTCGAGCCGTTTGAGCAAGCAGACAATTCCACCAGCAGGAAGTTCGAGGGGACCGGGCTGGGGTTGTCGTTGACCCGGAATCTGGTTGAATTGCATGGTGGTTTTGTCTGGGCGGAAAGTCCCGGAGTGGGGCAAGGGAGTACTTTCCTGTTCGTTATCCCGAACGAGTAGCCTTTGCTCCGGGCCGTTTTTTTGACCGTGAACACACTCACCAAAATCACCACAAAAGATCCAGCAATTGGAACTGGCGATAAAGGAGAAATAGGAACTATCTTCTTTATTACCGGGGGGTGCGCTTTTGTGTTCTGAACCGCTGATGAACTGTTGCCTTAAACGGTTAAATTTTATAGGCTACAGCCACCGTTAATCACTTCTTGATAATAATCTGCAATTGTACGAATCCTTTAGGGGTGTTGCCGCTTATGTACAACGAATATTTCGGCTTTAAGGAAGCGCCCTTTTCAATTGCTCCCGACCCGCAGTTTCTGTATATGAGCGACCGGCATCGCGAAGCTCTTGCCCACCTGGTTTATGGATTGAAAACCGACGGCGGTTTTGTCCTTTTGACTGGTGAAGTCGGCACTGGGAAAACCACGGTCTGCCGTTGTCTGCTCGGCCAGGTTCCGGAACATTCAGAAATCGCTTTTGTCCTCAATCCGAAACTGACGGTTGTCGAACTGTTGGCCACCATCTGTGATGAACTCGGCATCGCCTACCCGGCCGGCAATCGGAGCAATAAAGTTTTTATCGATGCTATCAATGCTTTTCTGCTGGATGCCCACAGCCAGGGTCGCAAGACGGTCTTGATCATCGATGAGGCGCAAAACCTGCAGGTTGATGTTCTGGAGCAGATCCGGCTGTTGACGAATCTTGAGACCCATAAGCAGAAGCTGCTGCAGGTGATCATGCTCGGCCAGCCGGAATTGAAGCAGATGCTCGAGCGATCCGAGTTGCGGCAATTGGCGCAAAGGATTACGGCCCGTTATCATCTGGAGCCGTTGTCCAAAAACGAAATTCAGGCTTATGTCGGTCATCGCTTATCGGTGGCCGGCGTCGAACAGCAGCTTTTTCCCGAAACGACGACCAACAAGCTTTATCAATTGAGTGGCGGGGTTCCCCGCCTGATCACACCGGCACCGCTCTGGCAATGGGCTTTGGTGGTTTTGTTGCTGCTCGGTGGCAGTGCGTTTTTGTTACAGATCTACCTGAATAGCCAGCCGCAAAAAGCTGGCGAGCCGTTGCCAAAGATTCCTATCAACCGGGCGGAGGCTCCGCAGAAACTGAGCTGGCAGAGCCAGGAGCCGGTCGGGCGCAGCAGTATCCTGGCGTATAAAGTTCTTTTCTCCCGCTGGGGGCAGGAATATCGGGAAACCGAGGGCGCTGCGGCCCGTCAGGCGGAAGCGCTCGGGTTAAAGCTGATTCTCAAGCGGGGCAGCCTGGGACTGTTGACGCAGCTCAATCGGCCTGCGGTGCTTAAATTGTCCGACCTGCAAGGACAGGACTTTTATGCGACCTTGACGGCTCTTAGTGAACAGGATGTCACCCTGGTGCTGGCGGAGCAGGTGAAAATAGTTTCCTTGGCAACCCTCAATAAACATTGGTTCGGCGAATTTGCGCTGCTCTGGAAAAAACCGCCACATTATCAGCAGGCCCTTAAGCCGGGATCTCAGGGAGAGCTTGTCGTCTGGCTGGAGGAGCAGATGGCGGCTTTAAGCGGGCGCAGTGTCAGGACGACCTTCGAACCGGTTCTGGAGGGGCAGCTGCTGGAAGAAGTACAGCAGTTTCAGACCAGCGCTGGTCTGGAGCCTGATGGCATTGTCGGGAGTTATACCCTTATCCTGCTCAACAGCCGGACCGGGGAAGGTTACCCCACTCTGACGAAAGGACAACGGGGCTGATCGTTTATGTCGTTTATCCTTGATGCGCTAAAAAAGTCAGATAAGAAACGACAGGATGCGGCCGGACCGCGATTGGACGCGGTCCATGAGCTGGGTTCAGCAGCACAACCTCGCCGATCGATCTGGATTCTGCTGCTTATCGTCGTATTGTTGATAAATGTCGGCTTGTTGATCTGGTTTTTCGGGCCCTGGCAGCAGGGCGTGGAGCCGGATACTTATGTCGCCAGTTCCACGCCGCCAGTGAGCGTCGCTGAAACGGTCCCGCGCAAAACGGAACTAGGCCCGGTGCCGCGGATTGAGCCACAATCAGAACCGGTTCGCGAACAACCCGAAGTTGGAGCAACCGCGTCGCCGGAAGAAAACTCGGAATATCAGCAGGTTTATCAGCTCTCAGAGCTGCCACTTTCGGTACAGCGCCGGATCCCTGTTTTACACATGTCATTGCATGCGTTCAATAAATCGAGTGGGGCTGCCAGTCTGGTCCGGGTCAATGACCAGATGTTGCGCGAAGGGGCAACGCTGGATGGCAAATATCAGCTCGAAGAGATCAGTCTCGAAGGAGCGATCTTTCGTTTTGAGGGATATCGTTTTTTGCTGCCGCGCCGACCTGTTGTCGAGAATTAACCAGCGGACATATTGATCAGTGCCTGCCTGCTAGAGGCGATGAGAAGATTTCCACTTTAACAGTGCGAAAAAGCCGTTATGCTAATCATTAAAAGCTAACGGTTTTTTTTGCGGGAGGTCACTGATGAACGAAAAGTGTTACTACTATCGGGCTCACGTGGTTTCGGTTTATGACGGTGACACCTGTCACGCCGACCTCGATCTTGGTTTCGGGGTCTGGAAAAAGAAAGAAATCCTGCGCCTGTACCGGATCAATGCCCCTGAAATTCGCGGTGCGAGTAAAGAGGCCGGACGCCAGTCACGAGACTACTTGCGTAGCTTGATTCTTGACAAAGAGGTGATGCTACAAACGATTCAGGATGCCAAGGGCAAGTATGGCCGTTACCTGGCCGAGATCTGGATCCACGATGCGCTTCATGATGAATGGCGTAATGTCAACGATATGTTGGTTGAAAACGGTCAGGCGATCTATCAGCAGTACTGAAAATACATATGATCATAAAAGCCACATACTTTTCAAAGTGAAAATTAAATATTTGTGAACATGTTATTCCTTCCCAATTAGCGTTAACTGTCTGTTTTATTTTTCTTGCCCGAAAAACTCCATCGTGATAACAGTGCATGATTTTTTTTCGCGAGGGAGCCCATGATTCATCTGACCGATATCAGCAAGCAGCACGGCAGCCGGGTGCTGTTCAAAAACGCCAGTTTTCAGATTCTGCCCGGCAGTCGCACCGGCCTGGTCGGCCCGAACGGTGCTGGCAAATCGACCATCTTCCGACTGATAACCGGCGAAGAAGCTGTCGATGGTGGCGAGATCAGCTGTGGCAAAAAGACCGTCATCGGTTATTTCTCTCAGGATGTTGGAGAGATGACGGGGCGCAGTGCCTTGGACGAGGTGATTGCTGCTTCTGAGGCAACGGTCAAGCTTGGCGCGCAGATCAAGCAGATGGAAACGCAGATGTGTGAGTCACTCTCTGAGGATGAGATGACGAACCTGCTGGAGCGTTATGGCGATAGCCAACAGGAGTTCGAATACCGTGGCGGCTACGACCTGGAGAGCCGCGCCCAGGCTGTTCTGACCGGCCTCGGGATCGGCCCGGATGATTATCCGCGGCCGGTCGAGTCCTTCAGTGGCGGCTGGAAGATGCGCATCGCCCTGGCCCGGATCCTCACCCTCAACCCCGATGTTCTGTTGCTTGACGAGCCGACCAACCACCTGGACGTGGAATCGATCATCTGGCTGGAAAGCTGGCTGGCGGATGAGTATCAGGGGGCGCTGGTGATGACCAGCCACGACCGGGATTTCATGAACCGGCTGGTCGCACGGGTCGTTGAAGTGGCCGGGGGAAGCATCACCAGTTACGGTGGCAATTACGATTTTTACCTGCGTGAGCGGGAAATCCGGCGTGAACAGTTGCTGGCCAGTTATCGGCGGCAGCAGGAGATGCTGGCCAAGGAAGAGGAGTTCATTGCGCGCTTTGCCGCGCGCGCCTCACATGCTGCCCAGGTTCAGTCACGGGTGAAGAAGCTGGAAAAGATCGACCGGATCGTCCTGCCGCCGGAACAGAAGCTGGTGCGTTTTGAATTCTCCCCGCCGCCGCGCAGTGGTGATGATGTGATCGCAATCGACAACCTGAGCAAAATTCAGGGGTCTCGGGAATGGTTCGGCGTGGTGACAAGATTGCCGTTGTCGGGATCAATGGTGCCGGTAAGTCGACCTTTCTGAAAAACCTGGCTGGAGAAATCGAGCCGACTGCGGGAACCGCAACGATCGGCGCCAATGTCCAGCTCGGCTATTTCAGTCAGCATTCGATGGACCTGCTCGATCCGCAGAAGACCGTTTTCGAAACGGTCCAGGATGCCCTGCCGCTGCAGACGATCGGTGTGCTGCGTAACCTCTGCGCGGCTTTTCTGTTCCAAGGGGATGATGTTGACAAACGGGTCGACAAACTCTCCGGCGGGGAAAAATCACGGCTGGTGCTGGCGACTCTGCTCGGCCGCCCGCTCAACCTGCTGATTCTTGACGAACCGACCAACCATCTCGACATACAGTCACGTGAAGTGTTACTGGCGGCGCTGCAGAATTTTACCGGGACCCTGCTGCTGGTCAGCCACGACCGCCATTTCCTGCGCTGCCTGGTGGGGCGGGTGTTTGCCATCGATCGGGGGGAGATGATTGCTTACGAGGGTGATTACGAATATTACCTGCGTAAAACCGGCCGCGAGCATCGTGCCGCCTGAAGCTGATCAGTTCGCTTGCTACTTCAAACCGTATTTTTGCAGGGTTTCTGCCGGGGCCTGATCGAAGTGGGAAAACTCCATGGTAAAGCTGCCCTGCCCCTTGGTGGCGCTACGCAGTTCGGTCATGTAGCCGAACATTTCCAGCAGTGGTACCGTGGCGCGGGTGACATCCTGACCCGGCCGTGAGGTGACACCTTCGACCTGGCCGCGCTTTTGTTGCAGGCTGCCCATGACCCGGCCGGTGTAATCAACTGGCGCGGTCAGTTCCAATTTCATCACCGGTTCCAGCAAGGTCGGCTTGCCATTCTTCAGCGCCTGGCTGATGGCCCGATTGATGGCTGCAGAGGTCCCGAGTTCCGTCGTCTTGTTGCTGTCGTACGGCGCCTCGGTAAGGGTCAGTTTCAAATCTGTCAAAGGATAGCCGGAGATCGGCCCGGACTGGCAGGCGGCAGCGATCTTTTGCTGCAACAACTCTCTCTCTTCCTCTGGCCACTGTTGTTGTACCGCTTGACCGATCTCGATCTGCAGGCCGCTGCGGCGGGGCAGCGGTTCGATGGCGATGGTGGCTTCGCCGTAATGCATCCTGCCGTCGATCTCCCGTTCAAACAGTTCGTGCTGACGACTGGCTCTGGTCAGGGTCTCGCGGTAGACGACCTGCGGCCGCCCTGTTTGGGCACCGACGCCAAAATCGGTTTCCAGCCTTTTCACCACCACCTCCAGATGCAGCTCGCCCATGCCGGTCAGCAGCGTCTGTCCGGTTTCCGGATCTTCTTTGACCAGGAAGGTCGGGTCCTCCCATTGCAGTTTTTCCAGCGCCGGCGGCAGCTTGTCGCGGTCATCGACAGTCTTCGGCTCTACCGCCAAAGAGACAACCGGTTCCGGATATTCCAGGCCGGCCAGTTGCAGCGGGGTGCCGGAAAGGCTGATGGTGTCGCCGGTGAGAACGTTTTTCAAGCCGGTCGCGGTGACGATATCGCCAGCCACGGCATGGTCGATCCGCTCACGTTTGTGCGAATGCATGCGGAACAGGCGGGCGACCTTCTCTTCACTGAGGGTTCGGCTGTTGTAGACCGAGTCGCCCGGTTTCACGCTGCCGGAATAAAGCCGCAGGTAGGTCAGCTTGCGGCCTTCATCGGCGAGAACTTTAAATGCCAAGGCACAGAGCGGACCTTTGGGGTCGCTTTCAATCACTTGTTGCGATTGATTGTCCAGCCGGGTGGCGTCAGCCGGTGGGGTGTCGAGAGGTGATGGCAGCAGCGCGCAGATGGCATCGAGAACTGGCTGAACCCCTTTGTTGCGGAGTGCCGAGCCGAGCAGGACTGGCGCTATCTGGCAGCTGATCACGCCTTGGCGGAGTGCCGGTAGTAGCCTGTCTCCGGCAATCGGCTCACCCTCGAGAAAGTCGTTCAGGATGCTGTCGTCGTAATCGGCGGCGATTTCAATGATCCGCTCGCGGGCCTGCTGTGCTTCCTCGCGCAATTCTTCGGGGATCTCACCCTCGACCAAAGTCTGCCCGAGATCATCCTCGGCGAACAGGATGGTTTTTTCATGAACCAGATCGATAACACCGCGGAAGTCATCTTCGATACCGAGAGGCAGCTGGAGCAGTACCGGTTTGGCATGCAGCTTTTCGATCATGGCGATCAACACCGCTCTGTGGTCGGCACCGATCCGATCCATTTTGTTGATCAGGCAGATACGTGGGACCTGGTAGCGATCGGCCTGCCGCCAGACCGATTCACTCTGCGGCTGGACCCCTTCAACCGCGCTGAAGATTGCCACGGCGCCATCGAGGGCGCGCAGGGAGCGCTCCACTTCGACGGTAAAGTCGATGTGGCCGGGGGTGTCGATCAGGTTGAAGGTGTAGTCGCGCCAGCGGCAGCAGGTTGCGGAAGCCGTGATGGTGATGCCTCGTTCCTGCTCCTGCTCCATCCAGTCCATAACCGCCATACCGTCGTGGACTTCGCCCATCTTGTGGATTTCCCCGGTGTAAAAGAGGATCCGTTCGGAGACAGTTGTTTTGCCGGCATCAATGTGTGAAATGATGCCAAAATTGCGGATCTGGTTGCGGTTGACGTCTGCCATGACGGGCCCCCTGGCGCGGCGAATAAAGGTGAATCAAAACAACTTGCTAAGCTTAGCAGAGCTTGACCGGTTTTGCTGCTCTCATCAGCTGCTTCCCGACCGGAGTTGATGTAAATGATCGAGATCGATCTGATTGAGGGTGAAATACTCTCTTTCCAGCTCCTCGACATAGAAACGGTCGAGGCCACTGTTGCTGAGGAAGTCTTCGCGCAGCTTCCTGTCTTGTGAGGAGATGATTTCCGGCAACAGGCTGTGCAGGTAGATCGCCTCTTTTTTGATGTCGTGAATAACGCTGCGGAACAGTTTCGGGTCGAGCAGGTCGCTGATGATGCCGCGCACCAGCAGTTCGTCACTCAGGTCGCTGAATAATTCTTCCTGTTCAGATGGCGTTTCGTAACGGGAGTAGCGATTGCGAATCCGTTCCTTGGCGTTTTTCAGCACCGTATTGTAAAGCCGCTCTTCGGCATCAAGTTGTTTTGCCTGGTTGCCCAGATCCTGCAGGGATGAGCTCCCGGAAGCAACTTCAGCCAGTCCTTTCTGCAGGCAGGACAGTTTACGCCGGCCGAAGCGGCCGAGATACCCGTTGTCGAGGATTTCATCAAAGAACAGCCGACCGAACAGGCCTTCCTGCAGTTCGTTGAACGCTTGCTGGCTACCGAGCAGGCTGCGCAGAATATCTTCGCTCAGGCGAAAGTTCTCCATAAACGCCATCTGGCTGAGATGGGATGAGGTACTGTCGTAGCGGTCGAAAAAGGTGATGATGTAGGAAAAGTTTTCCAGCAGGGTCAGTGGTGCGCCGTCACGGATCTGTTCATCGCAGATTCTTCCGGTTTCGAGCAGCAGCTGTTCGAATGAGTGATCGCGGTTACGATGCGCCTGAAGTTTGGCAAACAGCAGCTGTTCCATGTCCTCTGCGGAGACTCCTGCTTTGGTTTTTTTACCGTTTCGAAAGATGGACTGCAGGATCTTCTGGGTGGTGCTGATGTAGTCTGGAACCACGGTGGTTTTCTCCGGTTCGACTTTAAGCAGATCGTCAAGGGTCAGAAACAGCGCTGACGGAATTTTGTTGCGCACGGACAGAGTTTTCAACCGGGTCAGGCGGGCATGCTGCTCGGTGCCGAGGACGCCCTGCAGGTGACAATCGATCAGGATCTTTTTGTACTCATCGATGATCCGGTAGTTGTCGCGATGCCGGTACATGACATCGATACGGATCCGCTCCTGCTGGTAGCGGTCGATCCCCATGTCGTTGGCCAGGGATTGTAAGTTGGTAAAAATATCCTCGGGAATCGTCCGATGTTGATAATAAAGGCTTTGAAATTCCTGCAAGTAGCGCCGGTGGCGGGTGTTGATCAACCGCACCAGGTAGATGGTGCACTGTTCAGGCAGTTGAGTCAGCAGTTCCGAGACCAGTTGAGAATCGTCCCGCTGATTGAGGTTGGTGAGCCGCTTCAGGGTTTTTCCCAGCTTGCGCAGGATCTGTTTCTGCCGCTGAGCATGCGTTTTGCCGCTGAGGCCATCGATAAAAAAGAAACAGTTGAAGACCGCGTGTCCTTCAAAAAAGACCTGATCGTAGGTCCGCTCCGAACGGTTCTGATCTCCGATCTTCAGGCTGCCGTCGTCATCATACTGGGCGCCGAGCAGAATCAGGCGGTTGACAATGCCACCTTTGGTTAGATCGGCCAGCGGTTGTTCGACACCGAACATGTACTCGCAGAACGCGCCGCCGTTGCCTTGTTGGCGGACCCCTTTGCCATCGAGAGTCAGCTCATTGCCAGGGGCGAAAAAGCGCAGTTCCTGGTCGGAAATTTGGTAAAAATGGTGGTGTGCATTCAGGCTTCCGGCCGCCGTCGCATAATATTCGACGCTGTCATTCATCCGGCCGTGCAGCCGTAACTCGGTATTCATGGCAGCTGTCTCTTTAACGGCTCTTCGGTCGTCTGTGACAGCTCGAGAGAAAAGCGTTGACCATCAAAAGCAAAATTGATTCCGTCCGGCAGTTGTGGATCGTGGCGAGGGTGATCGACGTCATGGCTGAGGTGGGTCAGCAGGGTTTGTCGGGCACCGATCTTCTGCGCCATCTGAATCGCTTGCGGGATGTTGAAATGGGTGTTGTGCGGTTTGAAACGCAGTCCGTCGAGTATCAGTAGGTCAAGGTTTTCAAGCAGTGGTAGCGACTCATCCGGGATGCCGTTGCAATCGGTCAGGTAGGCGAAGGGGCCACAGCGGTAGCCGAAGACCTGCATACCACCATGGAGTAACGGGATCGGCACGATCGTCAGCTCGAACAGCTGGAACGCTGCTTCGATCGGATGCAGACTGAGCCGGGGAACATAGCCGGGCTTTTCGATGTCTGCAAAAATATAATTGAAGTTGTCCCGCACCCGCTCCAGAGTGCGCGGGGAGCCGTACAGCGGAATCGGCTCTTTTTGTCTGAGGTTGAAACCGCGCAAATCATCGATGCCGTGCATGTGGTCGGCGTGACTGTGAGTATAGAGGACCGCATCGATGTGGCAGATATTCTCCCGCAGTGCCTGCTGCCGCAGGTCGGTGGCGGTGTCGATCAGGATGTTGCGTGGCCCATAATTGATCAGGGCACTGCAACGGGTTCGTCTGTTGCGTGGGTCTGCCGATTGGCAGACCGGGCAATCGCAGCCGACGACCGGGATGCCGGTGCTGGTTCCTGATCCGAGAATGGTGATTTCAAGCATTGGAGAAGTCATCTTGTCGCCGGGACCTGTTCAATTACAAAAAGATATTTTAATAATTTAGCATTTTGCCAAGGGCGGGACAACAGTTGATTGCATCTGAACGCTTGCCAGTCTCGGCCACTCTGCAGTAGACTGCACTGAGCTATGGGGTTTTTATGACTGAAAATAAAACAGAAGAAATCAACAAGCTCTGCGGCCGTTGTATCCGGCAATGCAAGCAGCCAGTGGCGGTTGTAATGCTTGAGTGTCCAAGGTTTCAACCGCGGCCGTTCAAATCGGAAAAACACAAGTTTCAACAACTCGACCTGTTCGGTAAGTAAAAGGGAGGATCCTTAAGCAAAGCCACCCTTTTTGTATTCGTCGTCGATGCTCCCCTGCGAAGTCATTTTTCGGCTTGTTCAGTAATAAACTCTGCCAATATCGGAATAAATTTCTCCGGTTCGACCAGGAACGAATCATGCCCGTAATCCGACTGGATCAGCCGGTAGTCGACCGGTTTGCCCAGTCGCTGCAGTTCGTTGACCACCTCTTCGGTCTGCTGTGGGGTGTAAAGCCAGTCGGAGCTGAAGGCAAACCAGAGTGAGGGACAGTTGAGCCGATCGAGGGCGTCACTGAAGGAATCGAAATTCCAGGCAACGTCGTAGAGATCGAGGGCTTTGGCCAGGTAGAGAAACGAGTTGGTGTCGAAACGGTCGACAAAGTTGCCGCCGTTGTAGTCGAGGTAGCGTTCGATCTCGAACTTGCCGAAAAAATCGAACATCCCGTCCCGCACCGAAAAACGCCGCCCGAATTTGAGGTTCATCGAGGTATCGGAGAGAAAAGAGATATGCCCCACCGCGCGGGCCAGGGCCAGACCGTCGGCTGGCGGATGCTCGGTGCGGTAATTGCCTTTTTTCCAGAGTGGATCGTTAAAGATCGCCTGCCGGGCCAAAGCGTTGAGGGAAATCGCCATCGGAGAGGTCCGGCCGGTCCCGGCGATCGGTATAACCGACCGGACCAGCTCGGGATAATGGATGCCCCATTCCAGCGCCTGCATTGCACCCATCGACCCGCCAACCACTGCCAGGAGCGAATTGATGCCCAGTCGGTCGATCAGCAGCTTCTGGGCGCGGACCATGTCGCGAACCATCAGGGCCGGAAAGTTTAAACGATACGGTTTTTGGGTGCGGGGATTGATACTGGTCGGTCCGGTCGAACCCTTGCAGGAGCCGATGACGTTACTGCAGAGGACGAAATATTTGTCGGTATCGAAAACCTTGCCTGGGCCGATCATGTTATCCCACCAGCCCGGCTTGCGGTCCTCTTCGCTATGGGAGCCAGCGGCATGCGCGTCGCCGGTCCAGGCGTGGGTGACCAGAATGACGTTCGACTTAGCCGTGTCCAGCTGGCCATAGCTTTCGTAGGCGATTGTCAGTGGACCGAGCAGCCGCCCGCTTTCGAGCCGCAGTTCGACATCGAAATCTGCATATTCGGTTGTCACCAGACCAACTGAATCGTTCAAGCATGTTCCCCTTTTGCGCAATAAAAAAGGCCCTTCCCAAAAAGATGGGATGGGCCTTTGAGATACAATGTTCGGTATCGTGGGCTCCGTCCTCATCTGTCCCCTGAACACTGCTGTTCACGGAGCAGGAATTGGCACCGGTACCCCTGTCGCATCTGCTTCAAATGGCCGGTTGCCGTGGCTTCGCAGGGCCTTTTCCCTCCACCACTCTGGATAAAGACGTTGTACGTGTTACGTGTGCGGCGACTCTAACTTACTCGATCGACAGTTGTCAATCGGAACTGCTCTGCTTGGGTTGTTCCGGTTCGGCTTCCTCGATAATAAAGGCCCCCATCTCCTCTTGCAGCAGGGCCGCATGTTCAATCAGTTTTTCAACCACGATATCCATGCCCGTGGCGCGATCGGCATTCTGCTCGGCAATCCGGCTGACCATGGCAACCGATTCGACAACCTCACTGCAGCTGTCATTCTGGGCTCGGGTGGCACTATCAATCCGCTCGATCATCTGCTGGATATGCTCCATGCTCTGCGCGATCTGCTGGCTGCCCCGCCCTTGCTCAGAGGTACTGTTCTTAACCCGGGCGGCGATGTTTTTCATCGACTCTGCTGCGTTGGACAGATTGCGAGTGCTGGCGGTCTGTTGGCCGATAGAGTTTGCAATCTGCTCGAGCATTTTGGTGATGCCGAGCACTGCCTGGGTTATTTTGCGGTTTTCCTGTGACTGTTTCTGAGTGTGCTTGGCGATACCGGTGATCTGTTCGGTTGAGATCAGGGAGCTTTCATGCAGTTTTTCCAGCGCTTCACCGGCGGCATGTGAACGGGCAACTTCCTGCTGAGCGCGCAAGCTGCCCGCTTCGATCGTTGCTACGGCAGTCTGAGTTCCTTGCTGCAGATTCTCGATAATTTCGGCAATCTCTTTGGTCGATACCGAGGTTCTCTCGGCCAGGTTGCGAATCTCTTCGGCGACAACCGCAAAACCTTGACCATGTTCGCCCGCCTGGGCGGCAATGATGGCCGCATTCAGGGCCAGTAAGTTGGTCTGATCGGCAACTTCGGCGATGACGTTAATGATATTGCCGATGGCGTCAGATCTTTCACCCAGTTCCCGGATGGACGTGTGCGCCTGTTCCATCAATTCCTGCAGGCCGCTGATGCCGCGGATCGTGTCTTGAACCGCCGCTTTCCCTTCCAGCGCTTCGGTTGTCGCCTGCTGGGCCAGTTTACTGGTCTGCTCGGCGCTCTTCTCGATGGTGCTGGTTGCCTGCTCGAGCTCTTCAGCGGATAGAGATGTGTCCCGGGCATTATTGGACAGTTCAATGACGTTACTGTCAATCTGCTCATTCGAAGAGGAAAGCTGGTGGATCGAACTGGAGATATCGCTGATGATACCGAACAGGTTTTCCATCTGTTCGGTAATGCTCAGGGTGGTTGATTCGAGTTCATGGGTTGCCGCGGCACTCTGCTGGACCGAGGCCACCAATTCGGTGACGTTGTCGGCAATCTCAGCGGCAGTGTTGCCGATTCCGTTCACACTCTGGTGGGTTTTTTCCAACGCCTTGGTCTGTTGGTCTGCAGCGTGGCTGACTTCGCTGGAACGACTCCGGATGGTACTGGTTGCCTCAGCAAGACCGCTGATGGTTATGCGGGTGCTGGCAACAATCCCCCTCAAGCGCTCAATAAAGTGATTGAAGTTGCCCGCCAAAAGGCCTATTTCATCATTGGTGGAAACTTTCAGGGTCTTGGTCAGGTCGGCTTCCCCTTCGGCGATATCGCGCAGATTGGCGACGACCGAATCGATCGGTCGGGCGATGCCCCGAGATATAATAACCCCCAGAAAAATAGCGAACGCCATGACGCCGACTGCAATCAGCAGCAGGGTGCGCTGCATCGCCCGGTTGGTAGCCAGTATCGACGACTCATCGAGGGCAATCAGAAAACCGGCGACTTTATTATTCAGTGGGTAGTTGTAGACAATGTGCGAGCGGTTCTTCAGTTTCATCTGCACATAATCTTCATCAAGGATTTGATTCAAACTGAGCGGAAGGGTTTTGAAATCAGAACTGCTGCTGGCGATAATTTTTTCTCCGTTGTGAAAGCCGACATCTGCTTCGATCATCGCCGCCCAATTTTTGGCATTTCGCTCATCAATGAACCGGAAGGCACGTATGTTGCCCATTGTGGAGCCTTTGTAGTTCAAAGGCACGCTACCGGAAATGCTCAGGCGGTTGCCGTCGATAGTCAGTTGAGTGGAGCTTTTTGCATTGAACTCTATTTTATCTGTTTCGGGGGGATTGATGATAACCGGTTCAGGCATCTTGTCTTCAGCTGAAAGAGAGTGGATATGCCCGTCTGTATGGACCAGTTCAACTCGGTCGAAACCGAACTGAGCCCGGTAGTTTTTCATAATACTGTGTATTTTATCGGGATTCCCGGTCGTCTGGCCGAAAGCAACGGCATTGAGAAACTCCTCATCCTGCGCCATCAGGGCCAGAGATTCTTCCAGGAGGTCTTCTGCATCGGAGGCCCCTTGCATGATGTAGCGTCCTGCCTGGTCGGCGGTCAGTTCCATCTGCGCGCGGACCTGACTGCTGGTAATGTCGGAAAATAGGTAGGTAAGCAAAAGCATCGGAATAATGGCCAGGGTAAGCAGTCCGGCCAGTATTTTCCAGCGGATGCTGACGATATTTTGCATGTCGCCTCTCGGAGATAGATAAGGAATCCAGCAACTCACTGAATTAGAAAATTAAAAGAATTCTTGAATTGTATATCGTTAATGGAAAACATGCAAGCAGCTGTTGCTCCCTATTGGCAATGATTCGTGACCGTGAATCGTGATGTGATTAAAGATTGGGCAGGTCTGTCTAAAATGTGGGCACATGCTGGAGTGCAGTTGTACTAGAAGACCTAGTTTTGGGCCTGTCTGAAAACGGCACGGCTATTGAAACAGACCTCTGGCGTTTAACAATGATGTTGACAACAACATACAAGACGAGGAGGTCTTTTCGATGGAAGCATCGCTTACGGCCCTGCAGCGTGGCGGGGATGTTCTGTTCTTATTGCTTGGTGCGGTCATGGTGTTCGCCATGCACGCCGGTTTTGCCTTTCTTGAAGTTGGTACTGTTCGGCGCAAGAATCAGGTCAATGCCTTCGTTAAAATTCTGTCTGACTGGTCGGTTTCTACCGTCGTCTATTTTCTGATCGGCTATCCGATTTCATACGGCGTCCATTTTCTGATGCCGGCCTCTGAACTGCTGGGTGGAAACCAGGGCTATGAATTGGTCCGCTTCTTCTTCCTGCTCTGTTTTGCTGCCTGTATTCCAGCGATTATCTCCGGCGGGATTGCCGAACGCGCCAAGTTCTGGCCGCAGGTTATTGCGGGGGCCGTTTTTGCCGGGATCTCTTATCCAATTTTCGAATCGATTATCTGGGGCCAGAACAGCGCTGGGCTGCAAGGGTTCTTTGAATCGACCTTCGGCGCCCAGTTCCATGATTTTGCGGGCAGTGTTGTCGTTCACTCAATCGGTGGCTGGCTGGCATTGCCGGCAGTCATCATTCTTGGGCCAAGGATGGGACGCTATGTCCGCGGTCGTAGTCAGGCGATTCCGATCAGTAATATTCCGTTTCTGGCGCTCGGCAGCTGGATTCTGGCGATCGGCTGGTTCGGCTTTAACGTCATGAGTGCTCAGAGTCTGGGCGCGGTGTCCGGCCTGGTCGCTGTCAACTCCCTTCTGGCAATGGTCGGAGGCGTCCTGTTCGCCTTGGTCGCCAGCAAGAATGACCCCGGCTTTGTCCACAACGGTGCCTTGGCCGGCTTGATTGCCATCTGTGCCGGGTCTGACCTTGTGCATCCGATCGGCGCGTTCTTCATCGGTGGTCTTGGTTCGCTTATTTTTGTTTACGGCTTCCAGTTTGAGCAGGAAAAATTGAAAATTGACGATGTCCTCGGCGTCTGGCCGTTACATGGTGTCGTCGGTACCTGGGGCGGAATTGCTGCAGGCATCTTCGGCACCACTGCTCTTGGTGGTCTCGGCGGTGTTTCCTTTATGGCCCAGCTGGTTGGTAGCCTGTTGGCGATCGTTTATGCACTGGTCACCGCTTTTGTGGTTTACAAGCTGATTGATATGGTCAGCGGCTTCCGTTTGCATGAAGAGCAAGAGTTCAACGGCTCTGATTTGAGCGTCCATCAGATCAATGCCTATCCCGAGGAAAATGTTAAATAGAATTAATTGGTAGCCGGGTTTGACAGCCTGTAGAAGGGTTGTACACTGGGTGGAAAGTGCAAGGTTACAGGAGGCCGTGGCAGCCTCCTGCTTTACCCTGGACGACCTTATCCCTCCTGGTCTCCAGGGTATTTTTTAAGCGATAAAAAAGAGGTCACGGATAATTCCGCGACCTCTTTTTGTCCATACTGGTTTTAGGCCGGTTCAGGCTTCGAGTTGGGCCAGTTTTACCTTCTCTCGTTGGACCAGTTCGGCAACACTGTACTTTTGCAGCACCTGGACCATTTCTTCCTGAGCTTCGTGCCAGACTTCGTGGGCAGGGCAGTGTGCATCACGTTCACAGGCGTCATCATCAATCAGGCAATGGTTCAATTTCAATTGCCCCTCTTCTGCCTGGAGGATGTCAAGCAGCGTAATTGTGCCGGGATCTTTGGCGAGCAGAAAGCCGCCGCCGACACCACGCTGGGAACTGACGATTCCGGCTTTGATCAAAGGTTGCAGTATTTTGGTCAAAAAGGCCGGGGTGACATTCTGGGTACGGCAGATGTCTCTCTTCAGAACAATATCATTGGTCGGCTGTTGGGCCAGATAAATGACGGTTCTGATCGCATATTCTGTCGCTCGTGTTATAACCACACTCATCCTCCAAAGTTAACTCATTGAGTAAGAAATACACTGAAGATCAGTTGATGTCAATGGGCTGATTGTGGTCGGGTTAAATTTTGTCGACTTGACAGGGGGTGAGTCAGGCCGCATCATTTTGCCCAGACTAAAGAGAAGAGCAGACCACCCTTTACGGTCGCTGAGCGAATACAGAGTGATGGCAGATAGATTAATTCAAAAGCAGATTGTCGGACGTTTTGCTCCGAGCCCGACCGGCCCGCTCCATTTCGGTACTTTATTGGCCGCGCTCGGCAGCTATCTGTTGGCAAAAAGACAGCACGGTGACTGGTTGCTGCGGATTGAAGATCTCGATCCGCCGCGCGTTGTTCCCGGCGCAGCTGACGACATGCTGAAACTGCTGGAGGCTCTTGCTTTTGAATGGGACGGCGAGGTGCTTTATCAAAGTCAGCGCTTCAAACGCTATCAGCAGGTGTTGCAGCAGTTGAGCGACGGCGAGTTGGTTTTTGCCTGCAGTTGTTCCCGGCGTGAAATTATTGCCAGTGCACCGCACCCTGGAGAAGAAGGCCCGGTTTATCCGGGGACTTGTCGGCAGGGACCTGTTGGTAAGCGGGTTGAACGGGCGATCAGGTTACGGGTGCCGGATGAAGAGTTGTTCTGCCGCGATCATATTTTCGGTCCGTTACGGCAGAATCTGCAGCGGGATATCGGCGATTTTGTCGTGCAACGTGTCGATGGCCTGTTTGCTTATCAGCTCGCAGTCGTGGTTGATGATATCGATTCCGGAGTTAATCAGGTTGTGCGCGGTGCCGACCTGCTCTCATCAACCCCGAGACAGGTTTTTCTCTATCGCTGCTTAAATCAGCCGGTCCCCGATTATTATCATTTGCCACTGGCGATGGGGACCGATGCTGAAAAGTTAAGCAAGCGCCATGGCCGCACAGGAATCGTGACTCGCGAGAATGGCAGCCGGGCACTTTGGGCCGCTCTCGATTTTTTAGGTCAGCAACCTGCGGAGGAATTAAAATCGGCATCAGCGGCCGAATTGTTGCGCTGGGGGTTGGCCAATTTTGAGGTCGGGAAAGTCTCGACCGCAGAGCGGCCGGCACCGGCTCTCGACTTCTAACGGAGGGTTGCGCTTTTTTTTTTGACCAAAAAAATGGTTCAGATAAAAAGTTTTCATTTAGCCACCAATGTATCAAGGCACCAAGTCGCTTAGAGAAACAAAAGTTAGGAATCGGTGTTTACTTGGTGCTCTTGGTGTCTTGGTGGCAATAGTCTTTGTTCTGGTTATTGGTTAGTTTTTTTTGGGGGGCGTGCCGGCTTTCTTTGCCGGGCCGGGACAATTCCGCTATCATTAGGACGTTCGAAAGCTTGTGAAGGATAAATCTAGTCATGTCTTTGGTTTGAGGAGGAAATGATGCGCAAATGGTTCTTATTTGGGCTGGTGTTGCTGCTGCTTGCGGGATGTAGTTGGGGGAAATATCAGGTTCCGAAACAGGATTACCAGGCGAAAGTGCAGGTGCTCGGTGTGCTGCCGTTATTGGTCGACCGCGCAGCAACTTTTGAGTATCCGCAAAAAGAGGCCTTGCTCGATCTGCTGGCCCGCTCAGCGACGAGTAAGCACAATATCCTGGTCGAAAGGCTACGCGAGAAAAAAGGCTATTTCGATGTCCGGCCCCTGGAGGGGAGTCCGGACCTTTTGTCACTCTCTCTGCTGGCCGGGGAACATCCGCACGCTGCCGACGGGCGGCCGTTGGGCTACCAGTTCAACCGTGACTCAGTGGCCGAACTGACTCAGCGTAATGTTGTTGATGCCTTGCTGGTCGTGGTCTTTTCTGGTGCCCAGGTCAAAGAAAAGCGGCGCTCTCGAACTTTACTGGAATCGCTGGAAACCCGTTACAATGATGTTGTCGCAACGGCGGCAGTTATCGATCGGAACGGAGAGGTTCTCTGGCAGTTGAGCGGTGGTGACGCCTATCAGGCGTTACTGCTACAGTACGCTGATTTCGACGAGGCCTATTACAATCGCATAGATCTGGTTCGGGTGAAGAATATTGGTCTTTCCGGGATTGAAAAAGCGCTGGATGGCAACGTTGCTGTCAAAAAGGAGGGGCGCTTGCCGGAGATGTATGACAAGTTATTTGATCGTATTGTTTCAGGAATCAGCCCCAGCTTGCTCGACTCGCTTTAAAGTCTTGTCAGGATTTTATGTTATACTTTCGGCCCGCAATTAGTTTTTGTTAATTGATGGCACCGGAGCGTTGCTTGTCCTCAGTAAAAAAACAACATAGCCAGCAGATCTATTGTGTGTCCGGTCGTGATGACTGTGCTCGTGAAGAGCAGAGAATCCATGATTTGGAAATCTCAGAGGCGCGCTATCAGAATCTCTTTGAAGCTGTTACCGATGCATTGATCTCAGTCGATCGGGATGGCCTGATCAACCGGGCGAACAGTTCCTGCCAACAGGTTTTCCGCTGGTCGCCAAGTGAGCTGCTGGGGAAAAAGCTGGCGTCACTGTTTCAGGGCTACCCACAGGTTGTTCAGGCTTTTCTGAAAACCTTGCAAGGGGAAGGGCAGGATCTCGAACTGCCCTTCGATTGGGCGACCGGCCAGCAAGTGGTGTTGGCATTGCGGCTATCGGCGATCACCGATGGCGAGGATGTGTCAGGGGCTCTGATTGTGGCCCGTGACCTGAGCAAGGAAAAAGCCCGCGAACTGGAGCGGCAGCAGCTGTACGAAAATCTGCTGGCAAGCCACCGGGAGCAGAAAGAGAAGGCTCAGGCACTCGAAGATTCGCGCCGGCAGCTCCAGGAAGCGATGGCCCGCCAGGAAAAGCTCAACGCTGAACTGCGCGAGATAGACCGCATGAAATCCGATTTTATCGGTCTTGCTTCCCATGAATTGACCACTCCGCTGACCTTCCTGCTCGGAGCCCTGGAGTTTCTCGAAGAGCGCCTGCCCGGGCGGATCAATGAGGATGAGCAGAGTCTGCTCGATTATGCCATGCAGGGGTCCCAGCGGCTTGCCGATATTGTCGAAAATATGCTCGATATTGTCAGACTCGATGCGGATGGATTCCATCCACAGCGTGAGTCGGTCTCTCTCTGCCCGCTATTGACCCATGTCCGCAGTAATATTGCCAAAGGGCTCAAAGAGCGTGAGCTGGCTTTGGATTGCGGCGAGAATGAAGATTGGCCAGCGCTTTCGATCGATCCGGGCCTGCTGCGGCGGGCTCTTGAAGATTTACTCGGTAACGCCATCAAGTATACCGAAGAAGGTGGCGAAATCAGGGTCAGTGGCCAGGTCAGAAGTCTCGAGAGCCTTGCTGCCGATGCTGAACAGATCCGTCTCTTCTATCCTGAATTTCCGGAGAATGTCAGTTGGGAGGGAACCTTCTTTGAGGTCTGCGTTGTTGATAATGGTATCGGTATTCCCCGCCAGGAGTTGCCGCATGTTTTTGAACGTTTTTATACTGTCGGCAATATCGAAGAACACAGCTCCGGAGATGGATCCCTCGGTAGCGGCGCAGGGCTGGGGCTGGCCCTGGTCAAACGGATAGTGCATGGCCATGGCGGTCTGAGCTGGGCCTCCAGCCCAGGCTCATCTGAGGAGACGGGACTTAACAGGCCGGGCAGTTGCTTTCATCTGTTACTGCCTCATGAGGCGTCCCGGGCCGGCTGAACCGGAGCGCGGGGTTGAAACTAAACCCCTTTGCCGGTGAGCGAAGATGAGCCGGCCATCCATCGTTTTGTCGCTGTGCTACTGAGCAACGATTATGCCCACGAGCTGGCCCAGGGTAGCGCCGCTGGACAGGAAAAAGCCCGCACATTTGCCCCCGCTTTGATCTTGCTTGGTCGCGAACGAAAACTACGCCGAAAGGGTTGGCTTTGAAGTCTGTGGGCAGTTATTGCCGGAACATTGTCGGGATAAGGGTCGCTGAAAGAATGATTAAAATTCTTTTCACGGTTGACACGGGGTGATAAAGCGGGTAAAAGCTGGATAATGTGATGTGAAGACGCAATAAAGCGCCTGCCTGTTTAACGCTGCCAGCGCTAGGTTGAGTAGCAACCTTCAGCATAGAATCTATTGACCATTCATATATAAAAACTACCGAAACACACGAGACATTTGAGATAATAAACTGATCGACCAATCAATGATCTTATCGAAACTTTTGCTATCGATAGGCAATTCTTTAATATCCACCCCAAATGAAGTGCAAACACTTTGGAAGGTCACTGCACGTCCACTGGTAAGTCTTGGAGACCCTGTATGAACCTAAAAGAACTGAAGAAAAAGAAAATCTCTGACCTGATCGCGCTTGGCAAAGAGCTGAAGCTGGAGGAGATCGGCGGGATGCGTCGGCAAGATCTGATCTTTGCCATCCTCAATGCAACAGCAGCTAAAAAGAAGGCCATATTCGGCGAGGGGGTTCTCGAAATTCTTCCGGACGGGTTCGGCTTCTTGCGGGCTCCGGATGCCAACTACCTGCCGGGACCGGATGATATCTATATCTCGCCCTCACAGATCCGGCGTTTTGCCTTGCGGACTGGCGACACGGTTGCCGGGCAGATTCGGCCGCCGAAAGAGGGTGAACGCTATTTTGCCCTGTTGAAGGTTTCCGAGGTCAACTTTGATGATCCGTCGAAGATGCGCGAAAAAACCTTCTTCGA
>CALZHQ010000005.1:56820-66642 GCA_945787295.1 uncultured Desulfuromonadales bacterium | reverse complement strand
CAGATTCTGCAGCACGCGCATCGCCACACCGAGGCTGAGCAGGTTCGGCACCAGCTCCTCGACCAGCTTCGGATATTCGCCTGCCAGGTTGTCGAGCAGGTTCTGGGTCTCCTGGCGACCGAGCAGCTCGTGACCGTGCCGCTTGACCAGCTCGCTCAGATGGGTGGCAACCACGGTGGTGTTATCGACCACGGTGTAACCGGAAATCTGCGCCCGCTCTTTCTTGTCTTCCGGAATCCAGATCGCCGGTAGATTAAAGGCCGGTTCGACGGTATCGATCCCTTTGATAGTCTCGGTCGCGGTTCCAGGATTCATCGCCAGATAATGACCAGGCAGCAGCTCGCCGCCGCCGATCTTCACCCCTTTGAGGATAATGGCGTATTCGTTCGGTTTGAGCTGCAGGTTATCCTTGATATGCACCGGTGGGACGATGAAGCCCATGTCGAGGGCAAACTGGCGGCGGATCGACTTGATGCGCGGCAGCAGCTCACCATTCTGGCTCGCATCGACCAGCGGGATCAGGCCGTAGCCGACTTCCATTTCGAGCAGATCGACGGAAAGCATCTGCTCGTAGTTCTCTTCGGCCAGCAACGGCTGATCCGGCGTTTCGGCCGCCAGCTCTTCACGCAAGGAGATGTTCTCTTTGGTTTTCTGGACCCGGTAAGCGATTCCACCCAACAGTAATGCCATCAAGAAGAAGGGGATGTGCGGCAGGCCGGGGATCACCGAGAAGCCAAACAGGATGGCAGCCACGACCCAGATGGCTCGAGGGTGAACTGAAAACTGACGTTTCATCTCACTGCCGAAGTCTTCGTTCCCGGCAGTTCTGGTCACCATGATGCCGGCACCGGTGGAGATGATCAGCGCCGGAATCTGGCCGACCAAACCGTCACCAACAGTCAAAATCGTGTAGTTGGCCGCGGCCTCCGCCATCGGCATCCCTTTTTGCATGACCCCGATAACGAAGCCGGCACCGATGTTGATCAGGGTAATGATGATACCGGCGATGGCATCCCCTTTAACGAACTTACTGGCACCGTCCATGGCACCGAAGAAATCGGACTCGGAAGCAATCTCTTCACGCCGTTTACGGGCATCGGCTTCATCGATCAGTCCGGCGTTCAGGTCGGCATCGATTGCCATCTGCTTGCCCGGCATGGCATCCAGGGTAAAACGGGCGGCCACCTCGGCGACCCGCCCGGCCCCCTTGGTGATAACCATGAAGTTGATCAGGACCAGGATGGCGAAGATAACGATCCCGACCACGTAGTTACCCCCGACGACAAACTGACCGAAGGACTGAATAACGCTACCTGCGGCACTCGGCCCTTCATCACCATGCAACAGAATCAGCCGGGTTGAGGCGACATTGAGGGAAAGTCGAAACAGGGTCGTAATCAATAGAATGCTCGGAAAGATGGCAAAATCGAGGGCCCGGGTGGTGTAAAGGGCGATGATCAGAATCAGCAAACCGACCGTAATATTCAGCGACAGGAAAACGTCGAGCAGCATCGGCGGGACCGGCAGGATCATCAGCATCAGAATCAGCACCAGCCCGAAAGCGACCAGCACATCACTGCGCATTACTTTTTCTCGCCAGTCACCTTCGAGAATTCCGTCTAACATTGCCATATCTACTCCTGGAGCCTGAATTCTGACAGCCGCCTGTCAAGCTTTTGGCTTGCCGGCCGCATGTCGAGAATTCTTCGGTAATTCTTTTATTTTCAGCCTGTTATCGATTTTTCAAGCTGTAGACATAGGCCAGAATTTCGGCCACGGCCTTGAACATTTCCTCGGGAACTTGCTCTCCCACCTCTTGTGTGTACAAAGCCCGTGCCACCGGCTTGTTTTCAACGATTGGAACCTTATGTTCACGGGCAATTTCCCGGATCCGGAAGGCCAGGTGATCGGCACCCTTGGCGACGATGGTCGGCGCATCCATTGCCTCACGGTTGTAACTGATCGCCACAGAAAAGTGAGTCGGGTTGGTGATAACCACGTCAGCCTGCGGCACCTCGGCCATCATCCGCTTACGCGCCATCTGTTGCTGCATCGACCGAACCCGGGCCTTGATCTGCGGATCTCCTTCCGTCTCCTTGAATTCTTCCTTGATCTCCTGCTTGGTCATTTTCATCTTCTGCTCCATCTCATATTTCGTGAAGGCATAGTCGATGATTGCCAGCACAATCAGAACTCCGGAGGTTTTGGCCATCACCAGAAAGGCAGTCTGTCCAAGAAAAATAAGCGACTGTGAAAGCTCGAGGTCAATCAGGCTCAGAGCTGTCTCAAACTCATTCGCCACTGTCTTATAAGCCACAAAAGCAATCAAAGAGACCTTGGCTAGTGATTTGAACAGCTCTACCGCAGATCGTTTGGAGACAAACTTGGCCATCCCTTTGATTGGGTTGAACTTGTCAATCTCCGGTTTAAATGGTTTCAGAGTGAAAAGCGGGCCAACCTGAGCAAAAGAAGCCAAAAAACCAACCACCAAGGTCAATAAAAATATCGGCCAGAGAAGTCCTCCCAACAGTATCCCCATCGACCAGAGCAGCTCAACGACACTTAAAGGGGTCGCCTCGAAATGGGCCATTGCCCGCAGCAGCGCATCCATCAGGATACGGAGATCTCCCCAAAAGTAGCGGGCATAAAAAACCCAGAGCAGCATCGAAAAAGTCAGGAGGGCAGCAGTACCGACTTCTTTACTTTGCGCGACCTGCCCTTTTTCACGGAAATCCAGGCGACGTTTCGACGTTGCCTGTTCTGTGCGTTCCTGATCAGAATCAGCCATGGTTTTCCTCCGGCTGTCGGAAAAGGGGAATCAGCGCTGTTACGCCCGTCCTCATCATGCGACGTACCCTCCGGCGACGCCTCATGAATCGTCCAGCGCAAGCCTTGCTGCACCCTCTTTCTCAACAGCCTCAACTGGCGGTTCAAAGGGCAACTGCCAAAATTCCGGCAGTTTCAAGTTAAAATTTTCAAAGCAAACTGAAGAGTTGCAAAAAGCGGTCCGCAAGCGCAGAAAATTCTCTACTGAGCATCGCGGCAAAGACGCCAAGGGTCAGTCCCATGACAATGAAGGAGACACCAATGTTAATCGGAAAGGAGAGCATGAAGACATTGAGTTGCGGGAAGACACGCGACATGATGCCGAGCGTTAAGTTTGAGAGAATCAACAGAACCAGAATCGGGGTCACTAACTGGATACTGAGCACCAGGGAATGATTGGCCACATCCATCACCATCGGAATCGCGCCACCAGACAGATCGAGCGAGCCAGGTGGCAACATCTCGAAGGAGACAACGATTGCCTCGAGGAAGAGGTGGTGAACATCTAGAGCCAAAAACAAAAGAATCGCAAAAACGCCCTGAAACTGGGAGATCAATGCGACTTGGCGTTGGGTCGTGGGATCAAAGACATTGGCAGCGGCAAACCCCATCTGGTAGCCGATCAGCGAACCGGCAAACTCGGCAGCCATAAAGACCAGTTGGGCGAGAAACCCGATCAATAAGCCAAAGATGACTTCCTGGGCTAACAGGACTGCCAGCGCAAGAGGGGAATAGGTTTGAGCGGGGATAAAGACTTCAACGATCGGAAATACCAGCAGTGAGAAAAGAACCACAATCCCGAGCCGCATCTGCGGCGGGATCTGCCCGCCATTGAATACCGGAATGGAGCCGATCATCGAACCGACCCGGGCCAGACAGATCAAGAATCCCTGAATCATCGGCAGGGTAAAGGCAGGCAGTTCCATCCCTGTTCCTACACTCCTTTAAGGACCGACATTCGGCAAACGATCGAAGATCATCAGCAGAAAACCGGTCGCTTTCTGCAACATCCAGGGAGCGAAAATCAACAGGGTGACAAACACACCGACGATTTTCGGGATGAAGGTCATGGTCTGTTCGTTGATCTGGGTGGCGGCCTGAAAAATACTGATAACCAAACCGATCGACAGGGCCGCAATCAACATCGGGCCTGCCACCATCAACACGGTCTCGATCGCCTGACGTGCGATATCGACAACAAATTCGGGAGTCATCAGCCGAAACTCTGCACCAGCGAACCGATCACCAGTGTCCAGCCATCAACCAGGACGAAGAGTAATATTTTAAATGGCAGGGAGACAATTATCGGCGGCAGCATCATCATGCCCATCGCCATCAGCACTGAGGCCACGATCATATCGATCATCAGGAACGGGACAAACAGCAGAAAACCCATCTGGAAAGCACGCTTCAATTCAGACAACATGAAGGCCGGAATCAGGGTCATCAGCGATATGTCGTCCTGGTTTTCCGGTTGTGGGGATTTGGATATATCGACCAGCAGTTGCAGATCTTTTTCGCCAACCTGGCTGAACATGAATTCACGCATCGGCAACAATGCCTGTTCCAATGCCTGGTCCTGGTTGATCTGTTTACTCAGATAGGGTTGCAGGGCATTCTCATTGATCCGCTCAAAGACCGGTGCCATAACGAAAAAGGTCAGGAACAGAGCGAGACCTATCACAATCTGATTCGATGGCGCCTGCTGGGTGCCCATTGCCTGACGGACAAAAGACAGCACGATAACAATCCGGGTAAATCCGGTGGTCATCAATAGAATCGCCGGGGCCACTGAAAGAATCGTCAGAACGATCAGAATCTGCAGGGCGGTAGAGACTTCACCCGGTTCGGTCGCTTCACCAATGCCCACGGTAATGGTTGGCAGCCCCTGAGCCAAGACTGTGACCGGAAACAGCAGAATCAGCAACAGCAGGAGAGTTTTCAGTTTCATGATGCTTCTTCCTCCAGTTGCTGTTGCAGAGTGTCGGAAAAAGCACTGCGGGGGGGCAGCTTGCTGAGGCATTCGATTCGTTCGTTACTCATCCCGAGGAGAAGATCTTCACCGCGAACTGAGACCAGGCAGAGAAACTTTTTCCCGCCGAGCGGTTTGGTTTCGAGAATCTTGATTGCTCCTTCACGCTGCTGCGGCAGAAACTTGAAGCCCTTACGGCTCAGGCCGTAAAAGAGCAACAACAGGCCGACAATAACGGCCAGCCCAGCAAGCATCTTTAACGCCGGTGTCAGTAAACTGACATCGCCCGGCTTATCCGCCGCCATCAGCAGTGTCGGTGTCAGCAGCAGAACTATACTCAGCAGTTGCGTTTTCATCCGAGGTTTTCAATCCGCTCTGACGGGCTGACCACATCGGTCAGACGCAGGCCGAACTTGTCGTTGACCACCACCGCTTCCCCCCTGGCAATCAGCCGGGAATTAACATAGAGGTCGAGCGGCTCTCCAGCCAGTTTATCGAGCTCGATCAAAGTGCCTTCCTGCATCTGCAGCAGCTCGCGAACGAGAATCCTCGACCGACCAACTTCCACCGAAACCTGCAGAGGGATATCGAGCAACAGATCGATGCCGCGCCCTTCGAGGTCCTTTTGGCTGGCTGCTGCCAGCTCTTGTCCATTTTCCTGATTCATGTCGCTCATCATCTATCCTCCGTTAGGAATCCGTCCCATGATACGGATTGCCTTTTTACCTGCTTGTACGCCTGCCATTGCGTAGAACTTCGGTCGCCCCTCAACCGACACCTGGAGTGGCGTGTCGGGGTTACAGCCGAGTTCAACAACATCGCCGACTTGAAAATTGAGGATGTCGCGCACCCGCAATGAAAGGGTCGAAAACAGTGCTTCGATCTCGACATCCATGTGGTCCAGTTCTTCACAGACCAGCTTGCGCCACTTGGTGTTCTGTACCGTACTGACCGGCACCACTTTCTCCTGCTGCTGACGTTGCAGCGGTTCAAGAGCTGTCTGTGGAAAAACCAGGGTGATATCCCCTTCGAGACTGTCGATAGAAACCCGGAAACGGGCCGCAACGACACCGGCATCCGGCAGCACGAAATTGAGCAATCGCAGGTTGCTGACCACTTTGACCAGCGAGGATTTAACCTCCTGCAACTGCTGAAAACCTTTATTCAGTTCGGGGCAGGCCGACTCGATGACGTCACGGATGACATTCAGTTCGATGGCGCTCATCGGCCGATTCGGAGCGGTTATTTCACTTTCAGACGAACCACCGAGAACGATCTCGACCAGGGAAAATGAGAGCTGCTCGTCAAAGATAGCCAACCCACCGCCACTGAGTGGCTCAAACTGCAAAATACCGATGGCACCACGACCGGAAAGCCGCTGCAGCAGAGTGTCGAAACTCATCGATTCCATGGCGTCCAGCTTGACACTGACGGCGCGCTGGAAACGGGTCGAAAGAGACATTGCGTAGTTGTGCGCGAAGCTGTCGAGGACCAGGTCGAAGTTGGGCAGTTTCCAACCTTCGGGGCCATCGGCACGGAACAGGTTGCATTCCTCTGCCTTGACAGATCTGGCTGTAGCTGCCGCAACAGGGCTGGCCGGTTCGGCCGCTTCCGGATCGACCTGGATATCGCCGTGCCTGACTGCAGAGAGCAGGTCGGCAATTTCATCTTTGCTGAGTATCTTTTCCACGTGCTAAGCCCTTACTGGACCACGAAATCGGTGAAATAGATGCGCTTCACTTTGCCATTGACCAGAATGCTGTTGATCCGGTTGATCAATTCGGCGCGTAATTGGATTTTGCCTTGCAGGTCCTGTAATTCACTGAAGGTTTTGTTGCCGACCAACAGCAGAATGGCATCTTTGACCTGGGCCATCCGCTCATTGACTTCCACCGCCGCTTCCGGGGCATCGACTTCGATGGTAATCGCAGCCTTCAGGTAACGGCTCTCTTCGTCATCCATAATATTGACAATAAAGGTATCGATACTGACCATCGGACCAACCATCTTGGCCTTTTTTTCCAGTTCGGCCTGTTCCTGCTCCGGGGAGATTTTTTCCTCTTCTCCGCCCATGAACAGAAAGACCCCGACCCCGATTCCGATCAGCAGCACCACTGCAGCGGCAATAATGATCAGCTTCATATTTGATCCAGACTCTTCCGGTTGTTCCGCTGCATCTTTTTTGGCCATGAGTTATCCTTCCTTCAGTTCTGCGGCATCAGATTTGCCTTCAGAATTAAAATCTCTCTAAAAAGGGGCCTGATCTCGCGCGTCGATCAGGTAGGGCAGGTCCTGAGACGGGTCGCCCTGACTTTCGAGGACAAATTCAACCCGCCGATTCAATGCCCGTTCGCGATCACTGTTGTTCGGAAACAGCGGTTTCTGCGAACCGTATCCGGTTGCCGCCAGCCGGGTTAATGGGATCAGCTGATTGGCGGCCAGGAAACGTAACACCGAAACCGATCGACTGACCGAAAGATCCCAGTTGGCCAGTTCATCGCCCCGATCATCGGTGTGCCCCTCAACCTTGAGTTTCAGCGGCAAGGGACGAACCAGTTCAGCCACCTTGCGCAATACCGGGTAGGCTTCCTGATTCAAGACCTGCTGGCCGGATGCGAACAGAATCGAATCATCAATCCGCAGCACGACCGCACCACGATCCTTGACCAGCTTGACCTTCTTGTTCAGCTTCAATTCCCGGAGCTTGGTCTTCAAGCGCCGATAGACCTGTGAGTTAAAGTCATCATTGATCGGCGTATAAGAGACCACTTTGGGAGTTGACACGGAGGTCTGATCGGCACTGCCGAGCACTCCGAAGGCTCCGGCCAAGGAATCAGCCGCCTGGTTAAATTTGATCTGGTCCATGTTGGCCATCGACAGCAACAGCACGAAAAAGGTCAGCAGCAGGGTCACCATGTCAGAAAAGGTGACCATCCACATCGGGGCGCCGGCAGGCTGTTTTTTCGCTTTCTTCGCCATCTTCAGCCTCTACTTCCCGAAGTTGCTTTCACGTTCTGCAGGAGCGACAAAGGCGTGCAGCCGCTGCTCCATCAAGCGTGGGTTTTCACCTTCGAGGATCGATTTCATCCCTTCGGTGACCAATGTCTTGTTCAGCACTTCGCAGGCCGAGCGCAATTTCAGTTTGCCAGAGATCGGGCTGGCAATAATATTTGCGATCACCGCGCCGTAAAAGGTGGTCAACAGCGCAATCGCCATCGCCGGACCGATAGAAGAGGGATCGCTCATATTCTGCAGCATCTGCACCAGCCCGATCAGGGTTCCGATCATCCCCATCGCCGGCGAATAAGCGGCAAAGGTGGAAAAAATATCCGCCCCCTTATCATGCCGCTCCATGACATACTCGATCTCTTTATCCAGCATGTCCTTGAGGGCTTCCGGTTCCTGGCCGTCAACCGCCATCTGCAGCCCCTTAAGAAAGAAATCATCTTCGATCTCATTCATCACCGACTGCAACGACAGAATCCCTTCTTTACGGGCTTTACCGGCATAAGTGATCAGTTTGCCGATGGTATCGACCGGTGAGACACTTTTATGGAAGAACGCATGCCGGGCTACCTTGAAGGCACTGAGAATATCGCCGAAGGGAAAGTGCACCAGTGACATCCCGATGGTCCCACCGATAACAATCATTATTGACGGGATATCGATAAAGATCAGCAGAGAGCCTCCCTGCATGATCGCACTGAGCATCAGTCCAAAAGCTGCAACCAGGCCGACTATTGTCGCTAAATCCATGACTCATCCTTGAAATTGGCGTGAACATATCACGTCTAAAACTTAGCACCGACTAACGTTTTAGCAATTTCTGCGCCACTCCTAAAAACCTACGAAAATATTTTTTTTACTTCTAATTTTCAACTACTTAGGAGATACAAAAAACACTACGAAAGCGGAGACAAAAAAATGCCGCCCCCGGAAAGGGGGCGGCAGAGTTTTATGTCATGATTTTGACCGATGAATCACTTAGCGTTTCAGGTTGATAACCTCGGCCAGCATCTCGTCGGTGGTGGTAATGGTTTTCGAGTTGGCCGAGAAGCCCCGCTGGGTGGTGATCATCTTGACGAACTCCTGGGCCAGGTCGACGTTCGACAACTCCAGGGCATTGGTGAAGATGTTGCCAACCCCCGAACCGACGGTGCCGACAATCGGCGGACCCGAAGCGTCACTTTCATTCCAGATGTTGTTGCCGTCCTTTTTCAGGCCGTTGGTGCTATTGAACTTGGCCAGGGCGATCTGCATCAGTTTCCGCGGGTTGCCATTAGAAAAGTTGCCGATCACGTTCCCCGCCTCATCGATACTCAACTTCACCACGGCCCCAACGCCGTAGCCATCCTGCTCCTGAGAGACCACCACCGAAGGGCTGGCGTACTGGGTGGTCTGCATATCCATCGTCACCTGCTGGGTCTGAACTGAACCGTTAGCCCAGTCGAGGGCCCCTGCGATACTGGTGAATGTCCCGGGGGCGGCCAGCGGGATACCGTTGCCGGAGGTGGTCAGATCGAGGTTGCCGCTGGTATCGAACCCAAGCATTCCTTCACCGACCAGTTCCAGGGTTCCGGGGGTTCCACCGTTGACTTCAGCACCATCGAGAACCGAATTCCATTCCCAGGCATTGGTGGAGGTCTTGGTGAAATAGGTGGTCATTAAATGGCTGCTGCCGAGACTGTCAAAAATCCGGATCGAGGTGGCGTAGTGCGAGCTGGCCGACGGGTTGGTGATATCGAAGCCGCCAGGAATCGCCACCGAGTCAGAATCGACGTTTGTATTCAGGGTCAGGTTGGCCGTTGGCCCTGCGGCTGCGAACGTCTGGGTGTTGGCCCAGATCGGCGTCAGATCACCATAGGTGTTCCCGCTGGAATCGAGCTGAAACCCCATGACGTTAAACCCTTCCGGAGAAACCAGGTAGCCGTCGGAATCAAAGCGGAAAGCACCGGCACGGGTATAGCTGTTGGTTGAATTGTTGGTCTGCGGGTCGCTGACGATAAACATCCCGGGACCTTCAA
>CALZHQ010000005.1:0-56771 GCA_945787295.1 uncultured Desulfuromonadales bacterium | reverse complement strand
GGTTTCCAGGGTCCCCTGGCTGAAGATGTTGTCGACCACCGACAGACCGGTACCGCGGCCGACCTGGGAGGTGCCACCGGAGCCGGAAACCTGGCTGGCGAGCAGGTCACCGAAAACGGTGCGGCTGGACTTAAAGCCGATGGTGTTGGCGTTGGCAATATTGTTACCGATAACATTCATGGCGTTACCATTGGCGCTGAGACCACTGATGCCACTGTACAGAGAACCTGAAACTCCCATCTTGTCACTCCTATTAGGTGAGAGCCGCGTCAATCGGTCGGCGGCTCGCGAACCTCCTCAAAGAGGACCGGTTCGGTTAGGCAATCACGGCGCTGTCGATATTGGTGAAGACGTTGTTCTTCAACTGCTGTTTATCGACTACCGTGACGACGGTATCATTCTTGACACTGACCACCAGGGCGGTGTCATCAATCAGCACCAGGGATTCTTTGCCTCCCCTGGCATCGACCTGGGCGACAGCCTGCTCCAGTCGTTCGATCTGCTTGGGGCTGAACTGAATGCCCCGGCTGTTCATCCTATCGACCGCGTGCCTGGAGAACTTTACCGCTCCCTGGTCGATTTTATTCCGCAGCAGCTGATCGAAACTGCCGGCGCTGGCAGCACCTGGCTGCGGTTTGTTGCGAACGCCCCCCTGGCTTCGACCGGGGGTGATCGGTTGCGGGATAATGGTGATGCGATCGCTCATAACGAAGCCCCGACCCGTTCCACTTTATCCATGGCAAAAATTCCGGCGCTGGTTTCCAACTGCGACCCGCCGCCGGCCATATCGACCGCTTCGACACGTCCCTTGACCAGACTTTCGGCGGTCAGGGCCTTGTCATCCCCATCAACGGCACGCACCACCAGAGAGTAAGCGCCTGGCTCCGCCGGCATGCCGTAATCGGTCAAGCCGTCCCAACTGATAAAATGCTGCCCGGCAGAGTTCTGGGGCGCACTGATGGTCGCCATGGTGGCGCCGGTCTGGTTCAGTACGTACAGCTGTACATCGTCGGCCGGCAGCTCAAGGCGATAGCCCAGTTCCATCGGGTCGCCGTTGTATTGAAACTGCTCGGTCTGTGCCACAACGTCCTGCCCCATCAGGCTCAAGGCCGACATCCGCTGCATCTCGCCACTCATGGTGTTGAGACCTTCGAGACTGGTGGTGATGTTGGTCAACTGCTCCAGCTGGCTGAACTGAGCCAGTTGAGCGGTGAACTCGGTCGGGTCCGACGGATTCATCGGGTCCTGGTTTTGCAACTGCGCAACAAGCAGCTTGAGGAAATCCTCTTTCCCCATGGCTGTCTCCTGGGTTCCCAGGCTGGTGGCCGGGTTCGTGTATCCGGTGCTGATTTCACTAATAGCAGACATCTGTAACGTTCCTCCTTTCGTTTATTTTGCTACACGTGAAGGCTGATGCCTCCGCCACCGTTCTGGATCAGGTGGGCTAAGGGAATGATCTGTTCCTCTGTTTCCAGGGGTTGCTGCCACTGCGATCGGGTTTGTGATTCCTGACGCTGTTGCTGCTGTTGCGCCATCTGTTCGAATTGCTCCTGATGGTTTTGCTCCTGGTCAACATCCACCCGGAACTCATCGATCTTCAGCCCCTGTTCGGCCAGAGCGTTGCGTAATTGCGGAAGATTCCTCTCCAGCACTTCTTGAACCTGCAGAGATTGCGCCTGGAGATTGGCACGAACGCGATCACCTTCGACCATCAGTTCAAGCTTTAAAGAACCGAGTTCCGCCGGTTGCATTCGTAAGACCATCCGACTTGATTCTCCGTTGAAGCGTCCGGAGAAACGGGCGACAACCTGGTCAAAAATCTGACTTTCGGCCACCTGCTGGCCGCTCGGCAATTGCACCATCGGTGCTTCCGGCGTCACTTTACCGGTCATGCTCTGCGCTTGTGCCGTTACGCCTGGTTGTGCTTGACCTTGAGCTGGCTGGACCAGGTTTTCAAACGCCTGCTTCGGATTGTTGGCCAGTTGCTCGGTAAATTCTGCAACCTTGCTCTGTTCAACCTTCATTTCCCCCATCGGCTGAACGTTTTCAGCTACCGGGCTCAACTGTCCTTGGTTCATTTTGGCGTTATTGCCCTGCACCTGTTGACGCAACGACTGTTGCGGCTGCTGAGTGGTACTGCGCGGTTTGAGCAAGCCGGCAAAACGTGGATCGATCTTTTCGGCAGTTTCCTGGTCGAGCAGCAGCTCCTGTCCAGCGGATTCATCTTCCATAACCAGGTTCTCTCCAGAGACAACTTCCGGAGCCTTTTGCGCGGTAACGCTATCGATCGCCTTCTGCAGGATCTGTCTCGCCTGGGCCAGGTTTTCTACCAGCGTCGGTGCGGTTGCCTGTGAATCAGTTACCGGCAACATCGTGGCTGCCAGCTCGGCGTTGGCTAACAAACCTTCTTCGTTAACCAGTTGTTCCTCCAACTGAATTCCCAGCTGATCCACCAGTTGCGCCATCTGCTCCTCACCACCTTCAGCGTTGAGTTCTTGCGACTGTTCAACCAGTACTGACAGGTCGATCCCTGCCAGGACCTGCTCACCTTCGAGCTCAGCCCCTTCAAGTTGTTGCACCAGTTGGGTCAACAGTTCATCGATCGAACCGACTTCCTTAGTCACAGCAGACTCATCGGTCAGTTCCGGCGTTTCACCACCAGCGATCGTTTTCATCAGCTTCATGACGATCTGCTGCAGTTTCGGCTTGGCTTCAGCAACAACTTCAGCCGGAACTTGCGCCTGTTTTTCTGCGCCCTGCTGCTGTTTCGGTTGTTGGGCCGGTTGTTCTACCGATTTTGTGGTTGTGCTGACATCCTGCTTGTGCGCGGTTTGTTTTGTTTCAGCCGGTTGCTGCCCGGTTTCAGCCGGTTGCTGCCTGGTTTCAGCCGGTTGTTGCTTAGCTTCAGCTGGTTCAGGACGACGTTGTTCGCCTAATACTTTGTCGAACTGCTTGCCCTGGGGTTCTGCCGGCTTGGCCGGAGCGACGAATTCGGGAGTTTTGGCTCCCATGTCGATCATGGACAATGCTTGCATCTGTTTCACCTCCTTCCTATTGGATTTTGTTGCTTGCGGGCTAGTAGCCCGCTTTATCTTTCACCGGAATATCGGTAAAAGCCTTGCTCAATTCAGATGCGGTTGCGGTGTCGAGGCTGTCGAGGATTCGACCGGCGGTCTTTTTCTTGATGCCGATCAGCAGTTCGATGGCCAGTTGCTGATCGAGATCCTTGATCAGGCGGGCCGCCTTGGCCGGGTCCATCTTTTCGTAAATCTTGCTCAGTTCACCGACCCGACGTCCTTCTTCTTCCTGCTTGCGGTTCAGCAGTTTGACCAGTTCAATTCTTAACTCCTGCATCGCCGCGAGTTTCTTATCGACCTCTGTCTCAAGGGTCTTTAGCTGCAATTCGCGACTGTCCAGATCGGCTTCGCGCTCCGCCAGTTTATCGTACTCCTGCTCGATCGAGACCAGGATGCGGCGCTCTTCCACCGACGAGATCTGATCGTCAGCGACCAGAGTCTGGGCAAGTGCCGGAGCAACCAGTAATACCAAGGCCAGAACGGCCAGGCTGACACGAGCTTTCATTTCATGTCCCCTTTATTGCGGAGGCTAATCTCGTCCAGAATTTCCCGCTCTTTGCGGCTCAATTCTTTGCGGAATGCGGCCTCTTGTTTGTCTTTCAGTTTTCCCATCACCTGTCGGTCCCGAGCCATACTGAGCAGTTCTTCGCGCTCACCGACAATCTGGCGCTCCAACAAAGCCAACTGTTGCTGAAACTGTTCGATCAAGCGGCGACAATGCTGAATCTGGTTTTCAAACAGGTCGATCTCGGCCACCGTCAGCCCATCCTGCTGGCGCTCCTTTAATTCAGCGTCATGCTCTGTTAACAGCTGTCGCTGGCGCTGCAGTTCGGCTTCGAACTCACTTCTGCGCTGCAGACTGGCGGCCAATACCTGTTGCGCCTGATCCTCGAGGGACTGGCGGTAGTTGAGCACCGACTGCAGTTTGAATTTTTTCATCACTCACCTGGCCTGAGTTGCTGGCGCCGGTCCTGCACCAGCCCGGACAATTGTTCGACGGTGGCGTCGAGATCGACCGCGTCATTCATTCCTTGACGCAGAAATTCGGTAATCGCTTCAATCCGGGAGATGGCATAATCGATTTTGCCGTTACTCCCTTCGGCATAGGCACCGATATTGATCAGATCCTCGGCCTCCCTGTGGGTGGCCATAATTTCCCGCACCCGGCCGTTGAGCTGCATATGTTCGGGGCTGACGATATCGCGCATGACCCGGCTGGCCGAGTTGAGAATATCGATTGCCGGAAAATGGTTGCGCGCCGCCAGATCGCGGGAGAGAACAATATGCCCATCGAGAATCGAGCGCACCGCGTCAGCGATCGGCTCGTTCATGTCATCCCCTTCGACCAGCACCGTGTAGAGACCGGTGATGCTCCCTTTGCCCTTGAAGCTCCCGGCCCGTTCCAGCAGTTTCGGCAGGGTGGCAAAGACCGACGGGGTATAACCTTTGGTGGTCGGCGGTTCGCCGATCGCCAGGCCGACCTCACGCATCGCCATGGCAAAGCGGGTGACCGAGTCCATCAGCAAGAGGACATTTTTTCCCTGGGCACAGAAATACTCGGCGATGGTGGTGGCAACAAAAGCGCCGCGCATCCGCAGTAGTGGCGAGACATCAGAAGTCGCAGTTACCACCACCGAACGGGCCAGCCCTTCCGGACCCAGGTCGCGCTCGATAAATTCGCGCACCTCACGACCCCGCTCACCGATCAGCGCGATGACGTTGACATCGGCGCGGGTGTGTTTGCCCATCATCCCGAGCAGCACACTTTTGCCGACCCCGGAACCGGCCATGATACCCATCCGCTGGCCGGTTCCGCAGGTCAACAGACCGTTGATCGCCCGCACGCCCAGATCAAGGGGATTGACAATCGTATTCCGCGCCATCGGGCTGGCCGGCAGGGCATAGAGGGGATATTCTTCGTCGCAGGGAGCCAGCGGCTGCTCATCGAGCGGCTGGCCAAGGGCGTCGATGACCCGGCCGAGCAGATGCTCACCGACCGGCAGGGTGGCACTGTCACGCACCACCTGAATCAGGCTGCCCGGCCCCAAACCGCGCAGTTCGCCGAGTGGCATCAACAGAGCCCGGGAATCCCTGAAGCCGACCACTTCGGCCGGAACCGGCTCACCGCCACCGAGCGGGATCAGCTGGCAGAGAGTACCGACGGTCGCCGTCGGGCAATAGCCTTCGACCACCAGACCGACGATCTGGGTGACCTTGCCACTGACCTTGAGCGGATTCACCGCTTTGATGTGTGCGACCAGATCCTGCATCAGCCGTCCGCTATCGCTTCGCCGAGAGCCTGTTTGATGCTCTCCAGCTGGGTTTCGATGGTCGCATCGACATCACCCAGTTCCGAGTCGATCCGGCAACCGCCTCGGCTGATACTGGCATCGGCTTCGAAACTCAAGTTTTTCAAGCCGCTGATGCTGGCTAAAAAGAGCGGCTTCTGTTTGGTGACCCCTTCCAGATCCTCGGGGTTGATTCGCACCCGGTAACTGTCGGCCCGCACCGAAGCCTGCAGAGCATTTTCGATGATCGACAGGACCACCGAGACGTCAACATCGACCGCGCGCCGGATAATCTGTTCGGCCACCGCCATCACCAAGCGCAACATGTCCTGTCCGCCGGTCTGGGCCAAGGACTCGCGCAGACGGCTGACATCTTCCAAAGCCTGGGTCAGTGCCTGGGTGGTTGTTTCGAAGCGTTGTTCGGCGCTCGCCAGGCCTTCCTGACGACCGCGGGCATAAGCTTCTTCTATCTGTTGGGCGAGCGAGACATCAGCCACGGGAGCGGCGGCAACCGGAAGGACCTGCTCGGTTCCGGTGGCAGCGAAATTTCCGCCGGCGACCGGCGGCAACGGTTCGGTCTCCCCGAAGGAACGGAATTGAAACTCCTTCAGCTCGCCGGCTTCTTCGCCGCGATAAACCTTAGACAAGTTCATCGCCACCTCCACCACGCCCAGGAATCACCACGCTGCCATCTTCCTCAAGCTTGAGGGCGACCTTGACCACTTCCATTTGCATCGCTTCAACTTCTGACAGTTTGCGCGGCCCCATCGCTTCCAGGTCCTCGGCGATCATGTCGGCGGCACGCTGGGAGATGTTGCCAAAAATCTTATCCTTGATGGTGTCGGAGGCGGTCTTCAGGGCCAGGGTCAGCATATCGGTGCTGACCTCGCGCAGGATCGCCTGCATACCGCGATTATCGATCAATGCCAGGTCTTCGAAGGTGAACATCATCCGCCGGATCTCTTCGGCCATGTCGGGATCGACCGCTTCGATACTGGTCAGAATCACCTGATCGGCGCCCTTGTCCATCTTGCCGAGAATCTCGACCACTTTTTCGAGGCCACCGACCTGCTTGCGGTCACGGCCAACCACCACCCCGACTTCACGCTGCAGGGCATCTTCGATCTGGCCGATCACATCGGGCGACACGTGATCAATCTTGGCGATGCGGTACATCACCTCACCGCGGGTTTCATCCGGCAGCTCTGCCAGAATCCGACTGGTGTGATCTTCCTTCTGAGTCGAAAGAATCAGCGCCACGGTCTGCGGATGTTCATGCTCCAGCAGGCCAGCGACCATCCGTGGATGCATTTTTGAGATGGTTTCCAGCGGACGCCCCTCGATCCCGGCCGAAACCTGGTCGAGTAACTGCTGGGCTCGTTCATTATCAGACCCGCCGAGGATGGCATGCTTGGCAAAATCTTCGCCATGGATATAAACCCCGACATCCCCCCCGCGGGCCTGTTTGAATTCCTCAAGAATTTCCCGCGCGATGGCCGGTTCGACATGCTCGATATCCATCATGCAGCGACTGATTTCGCGGACCTCGCCGTCATCAAGAGCTTCGAAAACTTTGGCCGTGGCTTCCTCGCCAAGACAGAGCAGCAGCAAGGCCGCTTTTTTCGCTCCGGTTAGATGTTTCGCCTTTAACACAAATCACTCCAGTGTAAACAAGTCAGGGATTTCAGGATTCAGAAGGCTCTTCGCGCAGCCAGTTTTTCACCACCTGGACCGGCATGATGTCACCACCGAGAACTTCCTGGCGGATCTGGGCCAGCGGGTCACTCGGACCGCCCAGCAGCGGGGTATCATTTTGCCGTAATTCGGCTTCCAGTTCTTCGACCGTTTTCATCGGTTCGGTCGCTTCCGAGGCACCACGTAAGGCGCTCAGCAGCGGCCGCAGGAACAGCAGGTAGGCCATCAGGGCGGCCACGCTCAGCAGGCCATACTTGATCAGCGGCATGAACGGGTAGATCTTGTCGATCACCGACGGCGTCGGCAATGGCTCGGGGTCAAAGCCCGATTCGAACGGCATCGAAACCACCGAGATCAGATCACCACGGGTATCATTGATCCCGAGGGCGGTGCGGACCATCTTTTCGATCTCTTTGAGCTCTTCAGTGTTACGCGGTATCGGAGCCGGTTCAGCGCCTTCAGCACCCGGGGTCAACTTGTCAGCCACCAGGACCGAAACCGACAAGGCCTTGATGGTGCCGACCGATTGCACAGTCTTGCTGACCACCTTACTCATTTCGTAGTTGATCACTTCTTCGGTGCGACTTGAAGGGGTGCTGGCCACAGTCCCGAAGCTACTGCCATCAGACTGCAGGTTAGAGACGACCCCCGGCACACCGCCGGCGAGTTCGGTACTGCCTTTTTCGCTGCTGACATGCTCACTGACCACCACGGCACCGTTCGGATCGATCGCTTCCTCGACCCTCTCGCGCTGGTCGAAATCGACTTCGGCGTTGACCCGTACCAGCGAGTTGCCGGCCCCCAGAGCCCGGTCGAGCATCGACTGGGCACGGGTTTCCAGGCGACGTTCCATCCCATGCTGATATTCGAGCATGCCCGGCGTCATCGGTCCGGAGATTTCATCAGCACGGCTCTTTGACAGGACCTTGCCGCTCGAATCGACCACGGTGACGTTCTCCGCTTCCAGACCCTCGACACTGCCGGCAACCAGATGCACGATCCCCTGCAGCTGGGATTCTTTGAGCGAACGGCCGGACATCAGCTTGACGATGACCGAGGCGGTCGCTTGCTGCTGCTGTTCACGGAACAGGCGTTTTTCCGGCAAGGCCAGATGAATCCTGGCCCCTTCGACCGGGCCGAGCGAGGTGATGGTGCGCATCAGTTCACCCTGCAGGGCGCGGCGATAGTTCACCTTCTGGGCAAAGTCGGTCATGCCGAAGCTCTGCTTGTCGAAAATCTCGAAACCGACGCCACCTTCCGAGAGTCCGGAACCGGCGAGATCGATCCGGGCTTCATAAACCTTGTCGGCAGGAATCAGGATATCCTTGCCACCATCGGCGAGGCGATAAGGAATCTTGCGCTCTTTCAGCCACTCGACCACCGAAGACGCATCACGGCTCGGCAGGTTGGCAAACAGCAGGCTGTAATCAGCCACCTGCGATTGCATGATAATCGCCGCAAACAGGGCAATACTGACCAGGGTCACCCCGACCAGACTCAGCTTACGGGCCAGCGACCACTCCTTGAGCACGTCAAGGAGGGTTTTCTGTGCAGGGGTTTTTACTGTGACTTGTTCCAATGCGTCTTCAGCCATCGACATAATCCTCCGGGATCGATTGCGCTTCGTTCAACTGTTCAGACCTGGCCTTACACCTGCATCCGCATGATTTCCTGATAGGCTTCAACCGCCTTGTTACGGACCTGAACCATCAGCCGCAAAGAGATATCCGCCTCTTCCAGCTTGATCATCGCTTCATGCAGGTTTTTTGTTTCACCGGCAGCGATCTGCTTGGCCGCATCGTCAGCCGCCAGCTGCGCCTGGTTAACCTCGGCGATCGAACCGCTGAGGGCCGCGGCAAACTTATCGCCGACATTCTGTACCGGCGCAGTCTTCGGCTCGGAGAGCCCCTGCAGGTGAGCTTTGAGAGTGATATCAGCTACTGAATTCATAATTTATCCCTATCGTCCAATTTCCAAGGCTTTCAGAGCCATCCGCTTGGCCGACTTGACCACCGTGACGTTCGCTTCGTAGGCCCGGCTGGCCGACATCATGTCAGCGGTCTCCTCAACCAGGTTGATGTTCGGCATTGCCACCATCCCGCGCTCATCGGCATCGGGGTGATTCGGCTCAAAGACCATCCGCGGGGGCTGGTTGCTGGCCTGGATGTGCGAAACCTTGACACCCTGGGCGGCATCCCGCAGTCGCGAATCGAGGGTGTCGGCAAACCCCTGCCGGGTGGTTTGAAAAACCACCTCCCGCTTGCGGTAGGGACCGCCATCGGGAGTGCGGGTAGTTTCGATGTTGGCCAGGTTGGAGCTGATGGCGTTCATCCGCACCCGCTGGGCCTTAAGTGCCGAAGCACTGATTTTCATGGTGGTGAAAATATCCATGGTTTCTCCTAGCGACCGTCGCTGACCGCGTACTTGAGCATGGTCAACTTCTTTTTCAGGATCTGGGTGCTGGCTTCGAACAGCAACTGGTTTTCCGCCAGTTCGAACATTTCGTCGTCGATCGAGACGCTGTTGCCATCACCGATCGGATTGGTATCACGCTGATGCACGATTTTGCCCTGCACGCCGTTGATGCCACTGGCGCCGATCGGGAAATGCTTGGCATTGCTGATCCGAGTTTCGGTTTCCGGGCTGTTTATCGCACTGCGCAGATCCTCCTCGAAAGACATCTTGCGCGCTGCGTAACCGGGGGTTTCGGCATTGGCAATATTGGCCGCAATCACCTGCTGATTCTGTGCCCGCAAATCGAGGCTTTTCTTTAATACCGTCATCGTGGAATCAACGATTTTGAAATCTGCCATAACTCACTCCTGCCCGTTTTCTGACATTAATCTTAAAACTTTCTATTGTTTTTCTTGAATGAGCAAGTCCTGGGCCAACTTCCCCCAGGCACTGCTTCCATCTTCATCGACCAGTTGAGCCAGAAGGTTAAGCGCGCTCCTCCGCTCCTGCTTGCGCAGCAGTATCTGCGCCCGGCGATAACGGGCCTGCGCCCCATAGCCGGGGTCTTCTGTCAGCTGTCGATAAATTTTTTCCGCCGCCTTATTCTTGTTCATCCGGTAGTAGCTCTCGCCCAGCAGTGCCATTTCTTTGACTTGCAGTTCACCGACAGCCTTGCGCGCCCGCTCAAGACTTTTGCCGACATCCGGATAACGATTCTGGCTCCAGTAGATCCAGGCAGCGCGGATTTCCAGTTCCGGACTGCTGGGCCGGTTCTTCCGCGCCAGCCAGGCGAGCAGTTCTTCGTCACGGCCTTGCTTCTCAAAAGCATCAAGCAACAGGCTGAACAGGGCGCCACTATCGTCTCCCCGGGGATATTTCTGCAGATAGCGGCTGGCATAGTCGCTGGCCATGGAAAGTTCGCCGCGCTTGAGAAAAGACTGCGCTAAAGGCAGGTAGAGAGGTTGGCGCAGAGTCTCGCTTTTGGCCTGGTCAAACAGGTAGAGCAGGACCCGGCCAGCCCGTGTGTAGAGACCAAGGCTGGTGAACGCACCGGCCAGATCATGCAGAAAAGCCGGCTCAAATCCGCCCCGCAACAACAGATTACGGTTCTGCTCGACCAGCACCACCGCTTCCAGTTCCCGTTGTTGTTGCAAAAGGGTGTGAACAACCTTCGGCAACTGTTCCAGCAACAGCTGATCGGCTTCTCGACGCAGTTTGGAACTGCCGAACTCACGTCGAAAACGCATCAGTTCCCTGACGCTATCCTGATAATCGGTCAACAGGTAGAGCGCCAGGGCGCGTTTGAACGTGGCTTCTTCGCGGACCATCCGGGCGCCTGAACGTTGACCGAGCTGGCCGTACTCGCTGGCCGCCTTGGCCATTTCGAAGTCCCCGCCGGTGAGCAGCTGATGGTCGATCAGACGCAGCTCAGCCCGGTCGCCACCTTCTTGTCCCGGCCAGTCGAGGCTGGCTTTCTGCAAGCCGATCACGCCCCACTCCTGATCGCCCGCCGCGTAAGCAGCCGCTCCGACTGCGTACTGAAGCAGATCGGCGCCAGGCTGCGCCTTGACCTGCTCGCTCAATTTTCGATAGAGACGAACGGCAAAGCGATAATCGCCACGCTGATAAGCACTGCCGGCCGCCAGGTTGCAGGAATAGAGATGGGTTTCAAACAGGCCAGACTCTTCGGCCAACACCTGGTAACTGACCAGCGCCTGCTCCAACTGTCCGAGCCCGGCCAGGGCATCGGCGCTGCGTAAATCGACAACAGCGAGCAGTTCGGCAGGCCAACCCAACTCGGCCGTCTGCAAGTACTTCAGGGCCAGTTGGTAGTGTTTGGAGGCCTGGGCCGTCTCGGCCGCCAGCAGATAGGCAGATGCTGCCAACGGATGCTCGATCGCCAGCTTCGGCAGCAGCTCCTGCAGGGTCAACTGGGCGACAAAAGGCTGGCCGCCCAATGCCTGCGCGTAAGCTGTCAAATAATCGACACGAATCTGCTCCGTTCCCTGCAGCTCCTGTAATGCTTCCAAACGGGCCAGTCCGGCAGCTGTCGCCTCAGTGCGGAGCTGCGCTTCGGCGATCAGCAGGTTGCGGGTATAAAGCTGTTCGCTGCTCAGGCCATCGAGCTGGCCCGCCTTGCGCAGCAGGCTCAACCATTTTCCTTCGGCGGCAAACTGCTGTAACGGCCAGAGCGGACTCTGCTGCTCGCTGATCAGCGGCGGTAGCTGCGGCAAGCTATAGCGCAAGGGGAGTTCGAGTTTCCAATTGGAGCGGTACTCTTGAAAGAAATCGCGCCAGCGCCCTGCCCAGGGCGATTCCTGTTGATAGTCTTTGGCCTGTTTGCCGGCCTTGCGGGCCGGCATATCGGCGATCCGGAAGGCGACTCCGGGCCGCGCCCCATGCTCGCCTTCCCAGAGCAGGTCGATGATCACCCGCGGTGGATCGTTTTTCGATTCGGTAATCACCTGCTTCGGCGGCCGCCGCAGTAGCAACGAGGTGAACAGATCACGGTGTTTCTGGGCCAGCAGGATCTTTACCACCGTCTCATCTTCCGGCAGGTTGCGCAGCTTTGACGAGACCCAGACATCCTTCAACAACAGGTCGACCCGTTGCCCGGAGTGCTCGACTTCAAAATCGGGCAACTGGGTAAACAGCAGGGTCAGCCGGGTGCTGTCGATCTTCTCCTGCTTCTTCATCTCGGTCAGAGTGACTTGAGATGCCGCCCGCACGGTCAGAGCACTGCTCAAAAAGAACAGCAGCAGAAACAGGCCGACAGCCAGTAGCTTAATGATCTGAGTTGGATAGTTCATCCATGCCTCCGATTAGTGGGTAAAGTTAACCGGAGACTCTCTATGGCGAGAACCGTGCCAACACCCGACAAAAGTCGATAACATCCCGTAATCAATATACTTATCATTTATCAGTAGGATTATCGGTGGCGGCCAGGCTGTTAATAAAAAGGCGGCCACAAAGGCAAAGTCGTCATTTTGACAATTCTTTAAATAGCGATTTCTGTGAGCGAAACTATTTTCTGAATATTTCCAGATGTGTAGACCCTCCCCGATAATTTAACTTATTTAATGTTGACAATCTAACATTAAAGCTGGATAATCTTTTTTGTTGATGAAATCACTAAAGATTTATTTATCCGCAGATTCAAATACATAAACACACAAGCAAACCATTACCACCACTATTACAATCAACAAAGAAAACCAAAGGAGAATCAAAGATGACCAAACAAATTATCAAAATCCTCTGCCTCACCTCCTGCCTGCTTCTGATCAGTTCCCTGGCGCTGGCCGGCACGATCAAGGTCTGGGGTTCGACCACCTGCCAGAAAGCATTTCTGGAGCCGGGTGCTGCAGATTACAAAGCGGCCACCGGTGACGATATCAAGGTACTCGGCGTCGGCACCGGCAAAGGAATGATGGCGCTGATCTCCGGAAAAGCTGTGGTTGCTGCCGCCTCAAGCCCGCTGGAAAGCGCTATAAAGTCGGCCCAAAAAGCCGCCAAGAAGGCTGGCGAAGAGATCAGCATTCCAGACAATCTGATCTTTCACGAAATGACCAAGGACATCATTGTGCCGATCGTCCACAAGGACAATCCGGTCGGTGCTCTTTCCTTCGAGCAGCTGGCCAAGCTGAATACCGGTGAGATTACCAACTGGAAAGATGTCGGCGGGCCGGACATGCCGGTCAAGGTTGTAACCAGCCATGCCGGAAGTGCGACCCGCGCGGTTTTCCAGAAAAAGGTCATGAATAAGGCCGACTATGTGGCCGATGCGACCATCGTCAAGAGCACCCGGCTGGAACTCCAGCATGTCTCGAATGACAAGGGCGCCATCGGTGCGGTCAGTCAGAAGTTCTACGCTGACAACCCGGGGGACACCAAAGTCGTCAAGACCGACGAAATCAGCCGCCCACTGGCACTGATCACCGTAGGTGAGCCGACCCCGGAAGCACAGAAGCTGATCGGCTTCTTCAAATCCCCGGCCGGGCAGAAGTTCTTCAATTAAGAGACAGCAAGGCGAATCTTCACTGTGGCCAGTCTCCTGGACTGGCCACGCCAGCAACAAGGATCGGCTATGAACAACGTCTTCAGTTCTGTCAGTCTGCAAAAAAAGCTTTTAGGCTCCTTCTCCTTCGTGGCGCTGATCTGCCTACTGGTCGGCCTGGCCGGCTGGTGGGGAACCTCACAGTTAAATGCGAATTTAGCCGCCATCAGCCAGGATGACGTTCCGTCCCTGGAAGCGATCCTGACCCTCAGCAAATCACTTGAGGCGATGAAAAGCAGCGAGCGCACCCTGCTCGACGGAACCCTATCCTTACAGCAACGTCAGTCTGAATACGAACTGATCGGAAAAGCGCGCCGCGATGCCGAACAGGCGATCGCCACCGTCGATTTGTTGCAACGACAGGGGGAAGAAAGACAGCTCTGGCAGACCTTTACCAATCAGTGGAACAACTGGAACCAGCAACTGCAGGCCTTCCTCGACCTTTCAAAGCAGTACGACGCCGCCCAGATCGACAACCCGGCAGAACTGGCCCTGCAAGCCCAGAAGATGCTCTCCTCCTATCAAAATTGGGCCATTCAGCTGAGTGAAAACATCATGGATGCCGTGGATGTTTCGGTTGAAAAAGATCCATTACAAACGAAGATCGGTCTCTGGGCGCAACAACTCGAAAGTCAGAACAGCACCATCCTCAAGGCACGCGAGGAGTTACTGACTCAGCTTGAAGCGGTCGGCCTATCGATGGTTTCGATCTTTGATTACTTTGAGATTGAGGAGCCCGAGCTGGCCCAGGAAATCTATTCCATCGAAATCAAACCGAGTGTGCTGGGCGTAGAAAAGTCGATCCAGCTGGTGCTCAAACCGATTGAAGATGCTCTGGGAATTCAACGCAGCATGCAGGAACACGCCCTGACAAACAGCGCCCCGGTTCTCGACCAGGCGCAAAAAGAATTATCCGCAATCGTCGCTGCAGCGCGAAAGGCAATGTCGGAAAGCACTGAGAATGCCGCCAACACAGCCAGCAAAGTAGCCACTTTTCTCTGGCTGATTATCACTGGCGGAATCCTCTGTGCCATGGTGCTGGGAGTTATCTTTGCCAGAAGCATAACCGGACCGCTGGCCCAAACCGTCACCATGCTCGAAGAGTTGGAACGTGGCCATCTGGACAAACGCCTGAAGCTGTCACGTGGCGATGAGATCGGCCGCATGGCTGATGCGCTGGATCGTTTTGCCGACAGTTTGCATCAGGAGATCGTCCAGCCGTTGCAGCAGTTGGCTGAAGGGGATCTGACCTTTGAGGCCTCTCCCCGAGATGGACAGGACGTGCTGCGCAGCACCTTGAAACAGCTCGGTAGTGACCTGAACGAGATCATGGAACAGATTCAGGCTGCCGGCCAAGAGATCGCCTCCGGCAGTTCACAGGTCGCTGGTTCGAGCGCCTCTCTCTCTGAAGGGGCGGCCAAGTCAGCCTCATCCATGGAAGAGATCAGCAGCTCGATGAACGAAATCAGTAGCCAGACCAACCAGAGTGCCCAGAATGCCGCGCAAGCCAACCTGTTGGCTGAAGACGCTCGCCGCGCTGCCGATGCCGGGTCAACAAGTATGGCAGCGATGATCAGCGCCATGAGCGAAATCAACGAGGCCAGCCAGAACATCAATAAGATTATCAAGGTCATTGATGAAATCGCCTTCCAAACCAATCTGCTGGCCCTCAATGCCGCCGTTGAAGCGGCACGAGCCGGACAGCACGGAAAAGGCTTCGCCGTGGTTGCCGAGGAAGTGCGTAATCTGGCGGCCCGCAGCGCCAAGGCGGCGGAAGAAACAGCTAGTTTGATCGAGGGTTCGGTGGAAAAAGCCAGCAACGGCACGCAGATTGCTCAAAAAACCGCCGGCGCCCTGGGTGAGATTGTCAGTTCAATTACCAAAGTCACTGACCTGGTAAGTGAAATTGCCACAGCTAGCAACGAGCAGGCCAATGGTGTCGCACAGGTCAACCAGGGGCTGCATCAGATCGACCAGATCATCCAGCAGAACACATCCAGTTCCGAAGAAAGCGCCGCAACCAGCGAAGAGCTTTCCAGCCAGGCCAAGTATCTCCGACAGATGCTGCAACGCTTTAACTTGAAACAGGATATAAGTTCGGCGTTTTCTACCACATCAATAGCAGAAAACCGGAATCAGGCAAATATTGGTTGGGAAAATATGCCTGCCGAAGAAGCAGAGGAAATGGTTATCAATCAGGATTGAGTTGCTGGTTTCTGCAAGCAGAAAAGGTGCCCCGTTTGGAGGCGCCTTTTTTTGTTGTTGACTGCAGGAAGCGGGAGCCACCCCCACACTCTATGCGATCAGCTCGGAGCAGCCTTTTTCAGCAACTCGGCAAACTCCGCCGCCGGCAGTGGTCGACTGAAGAAAAAGCCCTGATACTCATCGCAATCAAGCTGCTGCAGGAAGGTCAGTTGCTCTTCGGTTTCGATCCCCTCGGCAACCACCTTCAGCTCCAGGGTCTTCGCCAGGGCGACAATCGCCCGGATGATCGCGGCATCGTTGGGATCGGTGCTGATATCGCGGACGAAGGTGCGGTCGATTTTCAGGATATCGATCGGGAAACTCTTCAGGTAGGCCAGAGATGAGTAGCCGGTGCCGAAGTCATCGATGGCGATGGTCAACCCCTGTTTTTTGAGTTCTTCGAGAATCTCCCGGGCAACCTCTTTGTTTTCCATCAGGATGCTTTCGGTCAGTTCGACTTCCAGGTATTTTGCCTCAAGGCCACTTTGCGTCAGGGCACGCTGGGTGATATCGGCCACCTTCTGCTGACTGAACTGCTGACCCGAGATATTGACGGCAACCCGTAGCGGTCTGAGACCGGCCCGCTGCCAGGCCTGGTTCTGCTGACAGGCAGTCTCGATGACCCATTCGGTTAACGGGATAATCAGCCCCAGGTCCTCGGCCATGGGAATGAATTCTCCCGGAGAGACCATGCCGCGGCGCGGGTTGATCCAGCGCAGCAAAGCCTCGGCGCCGATGATCTGGCCACTGTGGATATCGAGCTTCGGCTGGTAATGGAGCAGAAATTCATCCCGCTCCAGCGCCTTGCGCAGATCCGCCTCCAGTTCAAGCCTTTTGCTAGAGACCTTTTGTTGAGAATGCTTGAAAAACTGAAAATTGTTACGGCCCTTGCTTTTCGCCTCGTACATGGCGGTATCGGCATTCTTGACCAGGGTCTCGGCATCCTCACCATCAAAGGGGAAGACACTGATACCGATACTGGTAGAGACATAAAGTTCATGCCCCTCTACTTTGAGCGGGTGAGGGATGGCATCGATAATCCGCTGGGCGACCACAACCGCATCTTTCGGTTCGACCAGATCGGTGAGCAGCACGGTAAATTCATCACCGCCCAGTCGTGATACCCAGGCGGTGTCGGCAGCGCCGAAGCGGGCCACCGAATCGGTATCGCGCAGGCATTGATTGAGCCGTTCTGCAATTCTGATTAACAGCTGGTCGCCAACATGATGACCGAGGGTGTCATTGATCCGTTTGAAACGATCCAGATCGAGAAACAGCAGGGCCATGATGCGGTTTTTACGCGCTGCTGCAGCCAGAGCCTTATCCAGTCGATCCTTGAACAGTTCACGGTTGGCCAACCCGGTCAGCCCATCGTAGAATGCCAGGTAGCGGATCTTCTCTTCCGCTTTCCGCAGATTGGTGACATCCTGGATGTAGCCATTCAACGTTCTCAATCGATCGTCCTGCCGGCAGATTACCTGACCCTGCAGATGGACAATCCGTTCCTCGCCATGTGGCAGGCAGACCCGGTAATCGAGGTTTATAGAACTGTCCGTACCGAGCGCTTCGACCAGTTCCATGCGGAAGGGTTCCCGGTCGTTCGGGTTGACAGTCTCGAGAAACTGCTCCAGCGAAACCTCATCGGCCGCTGGATTGAGGCCGCAAAGACGGAAAAATTCCACCGATCCGGTAAGACGTTCGCTCTCCAGCGCCAACTCCCAGGTCCCCAGTTTGGCCAGCTGCTGAGCTTCGGCCAGTTGCTGTTGGCTGCTATGCAAACCGAGGAATGCCTGGTTGGTGCGCAGCAGATAGCGAACCCGGTAACCGAGCAGCACCCAATTGATCGGCTTGGTGACAAAATCGGACGCCCCGGCGTCGAATGCCTTATGAATCGATTGGATATCTTCCAGTCCGGTCACCATCAGCACCGGCGTGTGCTCTCCATCCGGGAGCTGGCGGAGCACTCTACAGGTCTCAAAACCGTCCAGTTCTGGCATCATGACGTCGAGCAGGATGGCATCCGGCTTCTGCTTGCTAAACTGTTCGATGGCCAGCCTGCCGTTTTCCGCTTCAGCCACTCGATAGCCGGCCTGTTCCAACGACGCACGCATCAGGATGCGCATCGAGACATCGTCGTCCACGATCAGGATCAGTGGGTTGCTCTGGTCGGCTGTGTCCATTACCTAGTTCCTATTTCCAAGGCTAATGCTCCCTCAACCCGAACGAACTCCACCTCGATCTGCGCAAACAGTTGCGGAGCCTCTTCCAGAGCCGCCTCCCGGCCGCTGGATTCCAGCGTTTTGCAGAAATCGGACAGCTGCAATGCCCCGAGATTGGCGCTGCTCGATTTTAAACTGTGGGCAGCCCTTTGGACCCCGGGGGCATCACCGCTGATAATCGCCTCATTGAGCTGCCTCAGCAACTTCGGCGCATCGTTCAGATAGATCTGGATAATCTGGGACAGCATATCGGGCGCACCATCCATCTGCAGCGAGCAGATACTATCCAGGGCTGCGCGATCGATGGGGCTTCCCTCCAGCCCAGCCGCTGCAGTTTCGGCAGCAACCTGAACGGCGGCGAGCTCTGCGTCAGGAACCGGGCTCTCTGTCTCGACCGCAGGAAGGGGCTCTGGCTCCATGCCGCTAGGGAGCAACCAGCGCTCGAGCACATAAAGAATCTGCTCCTGCTTAAACGGCTTACTCAGGTAATCGTCCATCCCGGCAGCCAGACATTTCTCCCGGTCTCCTGCGAGCGCGTTGGCGGTCAGGGCGACAATCGGAATGTGCTGCAGCTCGCCTGCCTGCTGTTCCAGGCGCCTGATTTCGGCCGTGGCGGCATAACCATCCAGCACCGGCATCTGGCAGTCCATAAAAACCAGATCGTAAGAAGTGGAGCACAGGGCGTTCACCGCTTCTTGCCCATCGCCAACAAGATCGACCCGGCAGCCCAATTTTTTCAACATGCCCATTGCCACCTGCTGGTTCACCAGGTTGTCCTCGGCAAGCAGTACGTGGCCCTCGAACTGGCTCTCGGCGACGGCCAGATTGTAGCGGGTGACCAGTTGGGCAGACTCGACATCTTCGGCATTCCCCATGATGGCCACCAGGCAGCTATAAAGATCGGCCTGCCGCACTGGCTTGGTCAAATAGGCCCGAACCCCTGCCTCCTTTGCCCGCTGGGCGTCGCCACGCAATCCCACCGAGGTCAGCATGACCTGCTTCACATCAGAAATGCTCGGATCGGCCTTGATCCGTCGAGCCACTTCCAGTCCGTCCATCTTCGGCAGATGCATATTGAGGATAACCAGGTCATAGGGCCGACCATGCTGGGCAGCGAATCTCAGGACCTCCAGACCCTCCGAGCCACCTGAAGCACTCTGCCGGAACATCCCCCAATCCTCGACCTGATGCTCCAGAACCTCACGGTGAGCCGCGTTGTCATCGATGATTAACACCCGCAACCCATTCAGCTCGCCATGAGAGATCTTTTTCTCCTGATTGCCGATGGGATTGATGTCCAGCTGCACAGCAAAACTGAAATTAGACCCCTTACCTGGTTCACTGACACAGTCGATCGCTCCGCCCATTAATTCCACCAGCTCTTTGGAAATCGCCAGGCCAAGCCCGGTGCCGCCAAACCTGCGGGTGGTCGAGCCGTCGGCTTGGGAAAATGATTGGAACAGACGTTTGCGGTGCTCCTCGGAAATACCCATTCCGGTATCCTGGATGGAAAACCGCAGTCGCACTGACTCTTCGGCTCGTCCCATGGGTTCAACCCGAATCACGACTTCGCCCCGCTCGGTAAACTTGATGGCGTTGTCTATCAGGTTGGACAAGATCTGCCGCAGGCGACTCGGGTCGCCACGCAGGGCCGTCGGCACCTCTTCGGGGATCAGCACGGCCATCTCCAGCCCTTTGGCATGTACGCGGGTCGATAGCAGGTGGACCAGATCCTCGACCAGCTGACGAAGATCGAAATCAACGGTCTCCAGTTCCAACTTCCCGGCCTCGATCTTGGAAAAATCGAGAATGTCGTTGATGATGGCCAGCAAGGCTTCTCCCGATGTGCGCACAGTCTCGGCAAAGCGCTGTTGCTCCGTATCCAGAGCACTGTCAAGCAACATTTCGGTCATCCCCAGCACGCCGTTCATGGGAGTACGGATTTCGTGACTCATATTGGCTAAAAACTGGGATTTGGCCAGGCTGGCGGCATCGGCGGTTTCCTTGGCCCGTTGCAGGTTCGCCATGGCCTGCTTGATTTCCAGGTCCTGACCCTGGATTTGCTTGAGCATCTCGTTGAAGCCGTCGATCAGGGTGCCCTGTTCGTCATCACTCTGTTTCGCAACCCGCTGCGTGTAGTCCTTGCTCTCCGACACCACCTTCATCGCCCGGGCGAGAGCCTCGATCGGTCTTGAAATCAGCCTTTGGAACTTTGAGGCCAGCAGCAGGGCAAAAATCGAGCAAAGCAGGAAAATGGCCACAGCAATAGCGGCGCTACGCATTAATCCCCGCTCTATCTGCGAGAGGCTGGCCTGAATAAAAACGCTGCCGATCCGCTCCCCTTCAAAAAAGGCAGGAACCACCAGATCCAGGTGCCCCTCATGAAACCAGTGCCTTTCTTGCTGCAATTCCTGGCCGACGACCCTGTGCCCCTCGTTGGCCGCGTTGTTAGCAGCATACTCAGCAAGGAGCGAGCCATCGGCTGCGTAAATCCGACCCGAGACGATATGGGGTACCGCGGCCAGCGCGCTCAAGGTTTCTTCGGCGGCTTGTGAATCGCCAATAACCAGGGCAGCAGAGCTGTTGCCGGCGATGACCAGGGCCAGTGATTGAACCTCATCGGCCAGGTTTTTTTTCAAAGTGCTCCAATGTTCAAAGCCGAACGCCAACAGGGCCAAAAGCAAAACCATGCCGCTAACCGCCAGGATTACGGCAATGAGCTTGCGCTGAATCGACAAACGATTGAAGAAAGCGTTCATTTGCCTCGCTCGTAGGCTGTCTCGACGATGTATGCCAGCCTCAGCAGCCGCGAACCAACTCAAGCCTGGCACTCTCGATGACCTTCAAACAAATAGCTCTTCCGAAACAGGGCAGCATGCCCCAAAATAGGTTCATAGAGCCCTCACATTAATCCAGTCCAATTCAACCATTCTGACGGGAGAAAGTCAATGAATTATGAGCATAAATTGCCGAGCCAGCACATTTAGAATCACGTAAAAAGGCCTTCCCGCTATCAGGAAGGCCTCCGATCATTTATGGCGATGCAATGTTAATCAGCGCGCAGCAACAAGCGGACCGCCTGCAGTAAAGCTCTTTCACTCAATGGCTTGGTCAGAAAACCGTCGGCGCCAGCCCCTTCCGCCAGTTCTTTGAGCTCCGCCTCAGGCTTGGCCGAGATCAGCAACACCGGGATATTGCGGCTGTCTTCGCGGCTTTTCAGTTTTTTCAGTTTGTAATCACCGCTCATCAACGGCATCATCACATCAAGAATCAGCAGGTCGGGTTCCGGCTCGGTGTAGATCAGGGTGTTTGAGGAGATTGCACAATCACTGGTCTCGACCTGGTAGCCGGCATTACGCAAGAACTCTCCGGCCGTTTCCAGAATCAGCTGATCATCATCAATAATCACAATCCGCTTTTTCATTTTTTCGCTCTTATCCAAGGAATCGTACAGTAAAACAATTAACAGTCTCAAATATAGCAGATCCTGCAAAAAATGCTATAGTGAAATTCCACCCTCAGTGCGAGAGAGACCATGGCATCTAGCGCCCCACCTATTGGCACCCTGTTCGACATGCTGCTGCACAGCAGCCACGAATATGCCGAGCGAACCGCTTTTATCTACCGTGCCGCAAACGTTGAATTTGAGGTCAGCTACCAGAAACTATATGACGATGCTGTGATTCTCGCCAAGGCCTTTCAAGGGCATAAAGTCGAGAAAGACAGCAAGGTGATGCTGCTTTCCGATAACCGCTACGCCTGGCTGGTCACCGATTATGCGCTGGTTTCACTGGGGGCGATCAGTGTCCCGCGTGGCAGTGACACCCCGACCCCCGAGCTGGAATTTATCATCGCGCATGCGCAGTGCGAATTTCTGGTCATCGAAACCGAGCAGCTGCTCAAAGCCCATGAAAAGATGCTTAAAGAACTGAAAGGGCTGCGGGCGATTTTTGTGATCGAGGGGGGCAAAACCCACAAGTGGTTCGATAATATTTACAGCTACAACGATATCCTCAAGGATCGCAGCATCAGCAAGGCCGACCGCGACGAGTTTATCGCCCGGCGCTATGGACTGACGCTGGATGACACCTTTACCCTGATCTATACCTCGGGCACCACCGGCACCCCCAAGGGCGTGGTGCTGACCCACCGCAACATCATGTACAACGTACGCCACCTGCCGGAACTGATCGCCCTGGAAGAGAGCGATCGCTGGGTCTCGATCCTGCCGAGCTGGCATATTTTTGAACGTGTCGCCGAGTACCTGGCCCTGTCAAGAGGCTGCTGCACCGTCTATTCAACGGTGAAAACCTTTGCCGCCGACCTGGAAAAATACCAGCCGACCCTGGTCGCCACGGTACCGCGGCTCTGGGAATCGATGTACAGCAAGATCAACCAGACCCTGGAAAAACAGGACCCGAAAAAAGCGCGGATTTTCAAACTGCTGGTCAAGGTCGCGATCCGCAGCCGCTATCATCAGCGGGTGCTGCAGAACCATTTGCCGCGGTTCGAAAAACAGACCTTTTGGCAATACCACTGGCAAAAGACCCGTTCGACCATCCTGCTGTTTCTGCTCTCGCCGCTCTACAAGCTGGCGCAGAAAAAGCTGGCCCTGGTGCAGGAGAAGTTCGGCGGTCGCTTGCGGATAGCGATCAGCGGCGGCGGCAGCCTGCCCCCTTATCTGGATGAATGGATTGATGCCATCGGTATCCGCATCGTCAATGCTTACGGGATGACCGAATGCGCCCCGGCGATTGCCGGACGGGCGCTCAACTGCCTGACTTTCGGTACCCTGGGACCACCGATCACGGGGACCGAACTGCGGATTGTCGATGAACAGGGCCGCGAGTTACCGGCCGGCGCAGAGGGGGAAATCCAGCTGCGCGGCGAGCAGGTGTTTCCCGGCTATTATCAGAATGACGAGGAGAACGCCAAGGCCTTCACAGAGGATGGCTTCTTCAAGACCGGTGACCTCGGCAAACTGACCTTAAGCGGCGAGCTGGTCATTACCGGCCGCTCCAAGGAGATTATCGTCCTGGCCAGTGGCGAAAATATCGACCCGAGCCGGATCGAATCGACCATCACCCAGCTGCCGTTCGTCAGCGACGCGGTGCTGGTCGGGCAGGACAAAAAAGGCCTCGGCGCGCTGATTGTTCCCGATTTCGAGCAGCTGCGGGATTTTGTCAGCAGCAAGTTCGAGCGCAAATCGGCATCAAACGAACAGCTGCTGAAAGACAAGCAGGTGCTCGAGCGGGTCAAGGCCGAGATGAACAAGTTACTGCAACCGAAAAAGGGCTTCAAACCGTTTGAGAAGCTGCAGAACATTCATTTTCTCGACAAGGAATTTAAAGCCGGGGAAGAGCTGACCAACACCTTGAAAAAGAAACGCCACGTCATCGAAACCAAATACCGGGAGATCATCGGCAAGCTGCTTAAATAAAGGAGCGGATCATCCACCCCGCAGCGCTGGATAGGTGTCTGGGCCTCCTGAGCACCACAAGCCCGGCATTCGGCGAGGCAACATTGGCAGTGGCTGCAATTCTCAATGACTGCTATCAGCTGAGTTTTTCGCGCCAGACGTATTGGTTTGTCGGCAGCTTCATTCTGGCAGACGGAGACCATGGAAAGATTTCCTTGGCAAGGGGCCAGCGACCAGCAAGGTCAAGATGCAACCCGCCGCAGGGTCGTCTGTTAATAGCTTTTTTTTCAGGATATGCCGTAGACTTTGACCAACCCTGAGCATTCGCAGTAAAGTGGTATAGTTTTCATCCTCATCTCGATGCAATCTGCGCTGATGATCTCCGGAGGTTCAATGGTCAGCTTCAAGCTCAGCACAAAATTCAATTTAATTCTCGCAACCTTGTTATTCTGTTTGTTCCTGCTGATCGCTATTTTGACCTACCGGGACCAACAGCAGCTGGTACAGAGAGTCGCTCTGGAAGAGGGGCAAAGCGTTGCCCGGCAGCTGCTGGAAACCTTTGATCACATGTCGGAAATCGTTGGCGATGAGCCGGAGAATAACTACGCCCTGGTTCCCCAGGTGGTCGCAACCCAGATTGCCAAAAAGATCTCCAAAGACAGCCGCTATACGGTGCGCCAGGTTTCTCTCAGATATCGAAACCCCGACAATCGGCCCGACGCTTACGAAACAGAAGAGTTAAAAGCATTTGAAACCCAGTTAAAACCTGAAACCTACCAGGTGACCAAAAGCGACGGCCAGGACCTGTTCCGCTATATGAAGCCGTTGCTTGCAGATGCCTCATGCCTGAGATGCCACGGCACCTATGAGGCCGCTCCGGCATTTATCAAGAATCGTTTCCCCGAAGGTCACAATTCTTACAATTATCATCTGGGAGAAGTCATTGGCGCGGTCTCTTTCAGCAAACCGATGGCCGCCCTTTATGGCGAGGTCGCCGCCAGTTTGCAACATGAGCTCATCTACCTTGGTGGTATTCTGCTGATCGTTGTCTTGGTGACGCTGATCCTGGTGCGACAAATCATCATCAATCCGATTCAGCTGGCGTCAACTGCCATCCACCGGGTCACCTCAACCGGTGATCTCAGCGAAAGGATTCCAACCCCAACATCCAGGGATGAAGTCGGCCAGCTCCTGATCGATTTTAACCAGATGATGGAGCAGCTGGATCATACGACTTTACAGCGCCAGGAGTCTGAAGATCGATATCGAAGTCTCATAGAAGCGGCCCAGTCAGCAATCGTCACCTTTCTGGAAAATGGCAAAATCGTTATATCCAATCAACAGGCAGAAGAGCTTTTCGGAATTTCAAGACACCGTCTTTTGGGAGAAAGTATCTTTGATTACCTGAAAGATGGCAAAACCCTGCAGCAGAGAGTTGCACAGTTTGACAAACTGGCAAATGAAAATGATCCGGTCTGCGATCTGCTGCGTCATGCCACCGGACAGCTGGAAAATGTTGAGATGACTCTGGTTCTGGCTTCAGAAGCGGAAGGCAAACCTCTCTACACGGTCATCATCAGGGTGGTTGATAAAAACCCTGAGTAAGCGCTCCACGACCTAAGAAGCCCCTCCGGGCTCAAGACTTTTCGGCTTGCTGTTGCTCTGTGAGCTGACGCCTGGTCGCCAGCAGGGCTTTTCGATATTTGAGCCGGTCGGGCTGCAAGTTGACGGCCCGCTCAAACTCACGATAAGCGGCAGCATAATCACCCTGCAACTCGTAACTGCGACCCAACCAATACGCGGTGCCAGGATTTTGCGGATCGGCGGTCTTGTTAGCCAGGCCGATCGCCAAGGCCTGCTGTAGATACTGCTGCATCTTCTGCCGATCATCGATCAGCTGATAGTTGCGCACCAGCGAGATATGCGCGGCAACGCTGCCCGGCTTGTCGATCAGTCGCTGCAGATCGATCTCAATCGCTTTATCCAGCTGCCAGCGCGCCTCGTCCAATTGCCCCAATTGTTCATAGCAGAGAAACAGGTTTCGCCGTATCGAGGCGCGCTCCGGTTCCTCTTGCTGAATTTCCAAATAGAGTTGAGCGGCCGTATCCCACTGTTTAATACGCTTATACCGCCCGGCGAACTTCTCGACCCCATTGTAATAGCGGCCAGCCATCTCGGGTCCCAACCTGGGGGAAGCATAACAGGCTAACGTGGTACTGATCGCCAGGCCGACAACGCAAACAAACAGCAGAGCATTCTGCCAAGCAAGATTGATTGAATGGGAGCGATCCAAGGCCTTGGACTGTTGGCTATCGGCCTGCTGATGATTTACCAGCCGATAGTGTAAAGTCATGACCGCCAGAGCAAAGGGGATGAGGATTTCAGCGATTTCCGCTTCGTTGAAATGAACCAGGCCGAGTTCGAGAACCCCACTAAGGACAAAGAATGGCCAGAGATAGAGTGGTGGAGCAGCCAGCCCTTTTCCCTCCAACCAGAGGGCTGCTTGCATCCGGCGCTGCAGATGCCAGGGATAGAGCAAGCCATAGCCGACCAGCCCGGCAGCAATGCAGTATTCGATCCCTTGTTTGGTGAGGGTGCTGATCGGTCCGGTAAAAAAATTATGCAGGTTGGTTTCCTGCTGCAGGTTGTGAGCACTGAAGAATTCCGGCGTAGGAATGTCGAACAGCCGTTGTCCCCAGGAAATCTCTTCACCGGCAACGTACAGGCAGGCCAGAGCAAGCAGGCTGAAAAAGAGCCGAAAGCGCGAAGAACTGTATGCTTGCCGGGCAGCCAACAGCATGGTGAAAGAGAAAAGAAAAACCTGCGCCCATTCACCAATCAGGTCTTCATAGGTGGCAATGATGTAAGCATGGGGAAAATAAACAGCCATCAGCAAGTATGCGCCAACAAGAGTAAGAAACAATATCCAGGCGATATACTTATGACTATTATGTGCAGACATCTTTACTCCCCTTTTCATGCGACTGGTTATTCCGTCATCTTCTCCACGACCGATTCTACTCCCAAACTCTCCAGCTTGTTGGCACTCTCCAGTGCGTCTTCACGAGTTGTGAATCGGCCGGCGGTTAACAGCGATGTCGGCAGCATGACCGTTGATTCTTCCAGGGTCAATTTGAGGCCGAGCGCCGCAAGTCGTTGCTGCTCCTTCTGCGCGCTGTTCTGGCTGAAGAAAGAACCGGCATAGAGGCGGTAGCCTGCCTTGCCCCGATTGAGGATAAAGCCTCCGCCATTGGCAGCATGCAATCTGTCTAACTCCTTTTGCGCGTCTGCCTGAGTCAGGTAGTCGCCAGCGTTAAGACGGATCACTTGCCTTGGCTGTTTGCTTCCGGCTGAGACCCGCGGCAGCAGCCCGGCGCTTATCACTTTATTTTGTGTTGCAGCTAACTCGGAGGAGGCATACTCACCGATCTTCAGCGTGTACAACCCACTTCCAGCAAGGTTATCAGCCTGTTCCGCCGGGAGCGGCTTGGACTGAGTTTCCGGCACGGTTATAGCGACCTCTTCGGGTGGCAGTTTTGCGGCCTGAGAGGACTGAGCTTCGGAGTCCGTTGCCGAGGAAGCCGTCGCAGCGGGCGGCATAGTCGCTTTGTCCGACTTCGGCAAAGGAGCTGTTGTTTCGATTACTTTCTTCTGAGCCAACGGCACAGGGCTGGATACCGGGTATGAGATCGGTTCAGTTCCGTCGGTTAATTTCTCCGGTTGGCTGGTATCAAAATGGATGTTCAGCCGCTCAAGCAGCACCCCGGCATCCATCCACAGCAAGGCGACCGCATTGGCGAAATCTTCCAGGGCTTCGGTCTGATTATTCTGCGCATTGACCAGGTCGTTTTCCGCATTCAACAGATCTTGAACCTTTGAAGTATTGTTTTTCAGACTCTGCCGATATTGCGCTAACCGCTGTTTAGCCGCTTTGACTGCTTTATCCGCCACCTGACGTTGAATCCGGGCGGATATCAATTCACGCATATCCTCTTCAATAGCATCGCGCAATTTCCATTCAAGAGCGGCCAGCTGATTTTTTATCTGCCTGGTCCTCAGTCTATTGTGACGATAATCGTTTTTAGCCACGGTATTGCCCAGCGGAACGCTGAATTGCAGTCCAGCTGTCCACCAGCGGCCCTTGCCGTCACGGATCTGTTCTACGCTGTCACTGAACTTGTCCTCAATGCCCCTGAAGCCAGCACCGGCATTGATCGAAAGGTTGGGCAGTAAATTTCTTTTGGCGACCCGCTGTTGCAATGCGCTGGACTTTAATTCGAGACGCAGCTGTTTCAACTCGGAGCGATGCTCCAAGGCCAGACTGATCGCCTGCGCCTCAGTTTCCATCGGCTCCTCGCGGGACGGAGGGTCAACCGGAACCAGGGTCGCCTTGGCCTCCACGCCGATCAGGTAACGCAGATCCGCTTCCTGATCCTTGATCTTGGTTTCAGCATCGACCGATTCTTTCAGACGTTGGCTGATGGCGTATTCGGCATTTGCCAAAGACACCCCCTGCTGTTCACCCGTCTTATCCTGCTGCTTGATTCTTTCCAACAGTTGGCGTGCCGAGTCGAGCGCCTGTTGCCGTGAAATGAGATCCACCCGCAACCGGTAGAGTCGGTTATAAGCTTTAATCACCGCGTAAACCGTATCGATGACAGAGAGACGAAACCGCTCAATAGAATCCTCATGATCATAGGCTGCCAGCGAAATATTGAGCTCTGTCGCTTCCTTGCCGAAGTATTTCAACAGCGGCTGACTGACGCTAAGGCCGACCGAAGTGTACCAGTCGGTCCAATCATCGTCCGGAAAATCGGAGGCGGGGGTCGAATAGCCAGTCTGGGTTGAGGCGCTGAGGCTACCGCCACTCGGCAGATATTGCGTCAAGCTGAACGCTGTAGTGGTGTCATTGATGCCATAGGTTTCACCGGTATAATAGGTCTGCCCACGGTTGGCTGAAAGGCTCAGATAGGGGTTATAAAGTCCGCGACTCCGGTGTAAATTGGCTTCTGCCATCGAGGAATCAAGGGCATCGACCCGCAAGTCGAGATTATTGCGGATCGCCATCGCCATTGCTGATTTCAATGATAAATTGACTTTATCCGGCAGATCATTGCCATGCGCCAGAGACACCAGCAGAAACGACAGTAATACCGGAAGAATCCGATAAAAGTTGGGGGACATCGACTATATTTTCCTTTTTTCAGTTAATACGGAAAAACTGCCCTCCCCGAAGGGAGAGCAGTTTTATGTTCAGCTGAGGCACACTGATTAAAGGGAGTTTATGGCTTCCAGTTCAGCTGGGGTCAAGTTGACCCGACCGCCGATATGATTGTTGGGAACATTGTCACCAAATTTGCCCTGACCGTGGCACCCGGCACAATTGTCATTGTAGACTTGAGCGCCGTCAAGAGGTGCCGGGACCGGATCAGGGGTCGGGACCGGAGTCGGGACCGGAGTCGGGACCGGAGTCGGGACCGGGGTCGGGACCGGGGTCGGGACCGGAGTCGGAGTCGGAGTCGGAGTCGGAGTCGGAGTCGGAGTCGGAGTCGGAGTCGGAGTCGGAGTCGGAGTCGGAGTCGGAGTCGGGACCGGAGTCGGAGTCGGAGTCGGAGTCGGAGTCGGGACCGGAGTCGGAGTCGGGACCGGAACAGGATCAGGAATCGGAGTCGGCTTCGGATCAGGCATTGGGACCGGAATCGGTGCCGGTGCTGCGTCGTCATCGCTGTCAGAGTCGCTATCATCACGATCATCATCACTATCGCTGTCGTGACGCTCAGGCCGCGAGTACCGCTCACGTTTCGTTTCGTATTTTTCGAACCGTCTTTTCTTCTCGTAACTGTCACGCCGATCATCAGCAAAACTGACCGTAAACAGACAGGACACAAGGAAGGCAACAAGGCCAAAAATTGCGATAATTTTTTTGTATTCACTTAGCATTTAACTTCTCCATTTAGGTTCTGTGACTTAATTAATTTCATCGGAAAAACTTTTCACCAATCATTCCTTTAGATACCAGCTCGCCAGACCTCCTTATTGCTGTGGTGCCAACTTTTTTGCGTCCGGACACAAAAATGCCGGGACCGATTAAGTCGCTGATACTTCGGTAACCCGGCTGTCTGCATGAGACCCTATGGGCTTTCTGCCCCATCCTCGCGGATGGTTTAGTATTATCGTGTATCGTCAGTGATAGACGATGAGGCACAAAAAAACCGGCTCACCGAATATCAGGTGATATTTCGGTAACCCGGCTGTCTACGTGAGACCCAATAGGTTTTCCGCCCCATCCTCGCGGATGGTTTAGTATTATCGATTATCGTCATGATAACCGGTGAGGGCGCAAAAAAACCGGCTCACCGAATATCAGGCGATATTTCGGCAACCCGGCTGTCTACGTGAGACCCTATGGGCTTTCCGCCCCATCCTTGCGAATGGTTTAGTATTATCGATTATCGTTATTTAATTTTGGAGACTATATTCTCGCCCAAGCTCCCTGTCAATAATTTTTAATTGTTGAGTGTTTAACTGAAAATCTGGATGCGCAAAAAAACTGGGTCAAGCAATCAAAAAAAATTATGCTCGTAAAAATGATTTACGATCACACAATAAAATCACCTTCTGGTTGTGTTGGAATTTATCAGGTCAAGCAGATATAAAATCTATCTAACTATTATTACTAATCTTTTTGTCCTTCCTCATTCAGAACCAGCAGATAACCATCCGGATCGTGTAACCAGAGCTCCTTGCGTTGATGCTCATCATCCTCCAGTTCGTAGGCGACAGGCCACTGGTAACGCTCGATGCAGCTGCGCACGACGGTCAGGTCGGGACAACTGAACTCCACTTGGACACCAACACCAAGCGATTGCCGGGTCAGGTTCTGCAACAAGGCCGGATGCTGAGCCTCCAGTTCGGCCAGCTGACGGAAGACGAGACAGGTCTCACCGCAACGCAGCAGCAAAAAATCAGGAGTTTTGCCATCCGCCTGACTTCGCAGAGGGTTCAGCTGCAGAATTTCGCGGTAAAAATCAGCGGTCCGTTGCAGGTCGGCAACCCCAAGGGTCAAACTCAGTTGCATATATAGGTCCTATCTAAATTGATTTTGTTTTCACGTCTGTGTTTTAATCTTTCAAGTTATGATACCTGCAGCAAAGAGTCGAGCATTTCTTGCCTTAGGTGGCAATCTTGGTGAACCACAGCAGGCGTTTAAAAATGCCGCAGACAAACTGAAGCAGCACCCCCGGATTGAACTGGTTGCTGCATCGGCCCTCTATCGGACGCCGCCAATCGGTGGCCCGGCCGGACAACCGGATTATCTGAACGCTGTCGTTGAACTGGCAACCGATCTGGCGGCGAAAGAGGTGCTTGATTTTTGCCGGAAAATCGAAGATGCTGCCGGTCGCACTCGAGAAATTCGCTGGGGAGCCCGGACGCTTGATCTCGACTTGCTGTTCTACGACCAGCTGATCCTCGACACCAGAGAACTGGTCCTACCGCACCCACGCCTGCAGCAGCGCCACTTTGTACTCATGCCTCTGGCAGAGTTGGCTGCCGATTTCAAACACCCGGTCCTGCAGCAAACGGTCACTGAGCTACTGTCGATGCTGCCGGAAACGGAAGGAATCAGCCGCTCAGACGATGAATGGATAGATCATGATTAAGCTACTGATGTTGATTCTGCTCGGTTTCGTCGGCTATTCGATGATCCAGGGTATGATCCGCCCGAAACAGAAACGGGGAGGCAAAATGCCGCGCAACCGGTCCCGCGAAGGGGAACAGATGGTCGAAGACCCGCAGTGCGGCACTTTTATCCCGCTCGGCGATGCGGTCTCGGCCCAGGTCAATGGCCAGCAGCAGCATTTTTGCTCAAAAAAATGCCTGAAAGAATACAAGAAGAAAAACACATGAAACCGACAATCAATTTAGCCACCAAGCCACGAAGAGCACCAAGCAAGGCAAAAAAATTCTAGATTTTTTCTTGGATTTAAACCTGACAAGAGCTTTTCAGCTCTTCTTGGTGAACTTGGTGGCAATCGATTTACAACTCGCTGAAGCTTATTAACCTATAAAGGAGCCCTTGATGAAGTTTTTTATCGATACTGCAGAAGTAGAAGAAATCCGCGCCGCCCACGAGCTGGGGCTGGTCGACGGCGTCACCACCAACCCTTCGCTGATCGCCAAAAGCGGTCGCGATTTCAGGGAAGTGATCACCGAAATCACCAACATCGTTGACGGCCCGATCTCCGCCGAGGTCATCGCTCTGGATGCTCCGGGAATGCTTGCCGAAGGCCGCGAGCTGGCCAAGATCCACGAGAATATCGTTATCAAGGTGCCGATGACCACCGAAGGCTTGAAAGCGACCAAGCAGTTCAGTGCCGACGGCATCAACACCAACGTCACCCTGATCTTCTCCTCGCTGCAGGCCCTGCTGGCTGCCAAGGCCGGAGCCTCGTACGTATCACCTTTTGTCGGCCGCCTTGATGACATCGGCCACGAAGGAATGGAAGGGGTCGAGCAGATCCGCTCGATTTACGACAACTACGGCTACGACACCGAGATCATCGTCGCCTCGGTCCGCAACCCGCTGCATGTGCTTAACGCCGGGCTGATCGGCGCCGACATCTGCACCATCCCTTACGGCGTTATGATTCAGCTGGCCAAGCACCCGCTGACCGATATCGGCATCGAAAAATTTTTGGCGGACTGGGAAAAAACCAAGTAACTCGCCAACCGCTAATTTTCTCTCCTTTTATCAACCGGCCAGATTCATCTCTGGCCGGTTTTTTTATTCCCCTCGCTTGCTCCGCCAGAACGACAGGCTATAGTTTTTCCCATGGCTGCGTTAAAAAAGCACAAACCTATCGATGGCGCGGCCACTTGTCAGATTGTCACCAAATCGTCTACACATGATAAGGTATTTTTTATCAAACTTTAAAAACGACCCTCACCTATAGGAATGATGGTTAGACAAAATATCAAGCCGCAAATTATATAGAGTCAAGAGATCAATCAGACAATACGCTGTTGAAAACTTCTGTTCGGGAGGCTTCAACGAAAACCACCATTAAAAGGTTCGCAATAAACGAGAAAGGTTAGCCATGGATCTGCACGAATTTCAAGCTAAAGGACTCCTCAGAAATTATGGTGTTCCCGTTCCTGACGGTGGTGTTGCCTCCACGGCCAGTGACGCTCTGCGCGTCGCCAAAGAACTTAAAGGCGACGCCTGGGTGATAAAGGCCCAGGTACATGCCGGCGGTCGCGGCAAGGCGGGTGGGGTAAAGATTGTCAAAACCTTCAGCGAAGTCTACGACGTTGCATCGCAAATGCTGGGAATGAAAATCGTCACCAAACAGACTGGCCCTGAAGGCAAGATTGTCCGCCGGACCCTGATTGAAAAAGCGACAGATATAAAGCAGGAGATCTATCTGAGCTTTCTGGTTGACCGGGATTCCGAACAACACATGATTATTGCCAGTTCAGAAGGCGGCATGGATATCGAGGAAGTCGCGGAGAAAAATCCGGACGCGATTGTCACCGCGCGCATCAACCCGGTGACCGGGATGGGGCATTTTCTCGGCAGAAAAATCGCCAAAAAAATCGGCCTCGCCTCCAGCCTGCTGAATCAATTTGCCGATGTCGCCAATAAACTCTACCAGGTGTTCGCTGACCACGATGGCATGATGCTGGAGATCAACCCGCTGGTCGTCACCGGTGATGGGGATATCATCTGCCTCGACGCAAAAATGTCGGTTGACGAAAATGCGCTTTACCGGCATCCGAAAATCGAAGAGATGAAAGACTACGGCGAGCTGGAGCCGCAGGAAGTTCGCGCCTCCATCTTCGACCTCTCTTATGTCAGCATGGATGGCAACATCGGCTGCATGGTTAACGGTGCCGGCCTGGCGATGGCGACCATGGACATTATCAAGTCCTACGGCGGCGACCCGGCCAACTTCCTGGATGTTGGCGGCGGTGCCGATGTCAGCAAGGTTCGCGAAGCGTTCAAGATCATTTTGACCGATCCGAAGGTGAAAGTTATTTTTGTCAATATTTTCGGCGGCATCGTCCGCTGTGACCTCATTGCTCAGGGCGTCCTGACCGCCTCGGAGGAGGTGCCGAGTGACCGGCACATCGTCGTCAGGCTGGACGGGACCAACGTGCAGGAGGGCAGAAAAATTCTCGAAGAGGGAGCGACCAAGTCCGGGCTGAACATTGTTACCGGCGACACCATGGCTGACGCGGCACAAAAAGCTGTCGAACTGGCTGCTGGCGACAAGGGCGATAAAAAGAAAACTTCTGCGAAGTCATAAGTAAATAGGGAGAAGACAATGAGCATACTTGTTAATAATAGAACCAAAGTCCTCGTGCAGGGGCTGACCGGCTCCCAGGGCAAATTTCACGCCCAGAAGATGCGGGGGTACGGAACCAACATCGTTGCCGGGGTTGTCCCTGGACGGGGCGGCAGCGATGTTGACGGCACTCCGGTGTTTGACACCGTTGAAGAGGCGATCCGTAAAACCGGCGCCAATGCCTCAATCGTTTACGTTCCACCGGCCTATGCGGCTGACGCGGTGATGGAATCGATCGATGCCAACCTGGATCTTTGTGTCTGCATCACCGAAGGCATTCCGGTCAAGGACATGATCAAGGTCAAGCGGCTGATGAAAACCAGCGCCTCCAAAACCATGCTGATCGGTCCGAACTGTCCGGGCGTTATCACGCCTGGCGAATGCAAAATGGGCATCATGCCGGGAGAAATCCACACCCCCGGCACCGTCGGCATCATCTCCAAATCGGGCACCCTGACCTACGAAGCGGTCAAGCAGGTGAGTGCCTTCGGTTACGGCCAATCGACCTGCATCGGCATCGGCGGCGACCCGATTATTGGTTTGAAATATATCGATCTGCTGGAGATGTTCCAATTCGATGCGCAGACCGAATGTGTCGTTCTGATCGGCGAAATCGGGGGCCAGGCTGAAGTCAAAGCCGGTGAATGGATCAAGCAGAACTTCAACAAACCGGTGGTCAGCTTTATCGCCGGACAAACAGCCCCCAAAGGGAAAAGAATGGGCCACGCCGGGGCGATTATTTCCGGTGGCGATGACACGGCCGCAGCCAAGATGGCAGCGCTGGAAAAATGCGGTGTCCACGTTGTCGACTCGCCGGCGGATATCGGTAAAAAAGTTGCCGAAGTGCTGAAAACAGCACAAGGATAGAAACGAAGCAACATCAGATATTTACGGTTTTATAACCAGCAAAAAAGGTCTGAAGAAAAGTCTTCATTTAGTCACCAAGGCATCAAGGCGCTAAGAGAAACAAAAACCAGGAATCGGGGTTTACTTGGTGCTCTTGGTGTCTTGGTGGCAAGAGCTTTTGTTAGGGTTTTAGGACCGAATATTTATGACCGGTTCAGTTCAGGCCGGTCTATTTTCTCCGCATAACGGCGAAGAGCCCTCCCAGGCTTGCCAATGCCCCAGCACCAGCCTTCGTCCGACGTTCTCCAGCGTCAGCCAGCCTCCGACAAAGAACATAGATTGAAAGAACCTGCAGCTGTGATCACCCTGACCGTCTCCGCATTCCCACGTGGACTGGCTAGATGGCCAGTTTCAAACGCTGTGGTGCCAAGCGGGAGGGGCTATCATTACTTGACCTGCGTTCAGGCACAGTGTGGCCAGACGAACATGCCAGACCATAGTCATGGTAAGACCACTTGACAGCCTACCGCCAGATCATGTATACGCTCTAGGGTACGGTGATCTCTGGGGCCGTCAGTTACTTTTCAGATGCGGGAGCTGCCGAATGGTGGTACCCGTCTTTAATCCAACCATGTGAGGATGCGAATGAACATTCACGAGTATCAGGCAAAAGCGATTTTGCGTAAATTTGGTGTTCCGGTTCCAGACGGGCATGTGGTCTACAACGGTAACGCGGCGCGCGACTGGGCTCGGCGTCTCGGTGATGGTCCGTGGGCTGTCAAGGCCCAGATTCACGCTGGTGGCCGTGGCAAGGGTGGCGGCGTCAAAATCGCCAAGACGGCTGATGAAGTCAAGCAGTATGCCCGTGATATGTTCGGCATGACCCTGGTCACCCACCAGACCGGCCCGGAAGGGAAGATCGTCAAACGGGTGCTGATCGAAAAAGGCAGCAACATCGCTGACGAATTCTACGTGTCCTTTCTGGTCGACCGGGCCACTGACAAGGTCACCCTGATGGCCTCGGCCGAAGGCGGCATGGATATCGAGGAAGTGGCGGCCAAAACCCCGGAGAAGATCTTTTTCGAAGCGGTTGACCCGGTGGTCGGACTGACCGCCTTCCAGGCCCGCAACGTCGCCTTCAAGCTCGGCTTTGAAATCGCCCAGGTCAAGCAGGCGGTGCCGTTACTGCAGAATCTCTATCGCACCTTTGTCGAAACTGACTGCTCCCTGCTCGAGATCAATCCGCTGATCCAGACCGTTGAAGGTGACCTGCTCTGCCTCGACGCCAAGCTCAACTTTGACGAAAACGCCCTGTTCCGTCATCCGCTGGTCCGTGACCTGCGCGACTACGATGAAGAGGACCCGATGGAGATAGAGGCGTCCCAGTACGATCTCTCCTACATTGCCCTGGACGGCAATATCGGCTGCATGGTCAACGGCGCCGGTCTGGCCATGGCAACCATGGACATCATCCAGCACTACGGTGGTTCTCCGGCCAACTTCCTCGACGTTGGGGGCGGTGCCACCATCGAGCGGGTCACCGAAGCCTTCAAAATCATTCTCTCCGACGACAAGGTCGAAGGCATCCTGGTCAACATCTTCGGCGGCATCATGAAATGTGACGTTATCGCCACCGGGGTTATCGAAGGGGCCAAGCAGGTCGGCGTCAAGGTTCCACTGGTGGTTCGACTGGAAGGGACCAACGTCGAACTGGGCAAAAAGCTGCTGGCCGAATCGGGCCTGAACATTGTCAGCGCCGACGGCATGGCCGACGCTGCCGAAAAAATCGTCAAAGCCGTCAACGGCTAATTGCGGCGCCATTGGCATATTCGAAAAATCAAGGAGAGAATGATGAGTATTCTGATCGATAAAGATACCAAGGTCATCACCCAGGGGATTACCGGTGCGACCGGCCTGTTCCACGCCCAAGGCGCCCGTGACTACGGCACCCAGATGGTCGGTGGGGTCACCCCCGGCAAAGGCGGGCAGGAAGTTGACGGATTTCCGATCTTCAACACCGTTGAAGATGCGGTCGCCAAGACCGGCGCCAATGCCTCGGTCATCTATGTTCCGCCAATCGGCTCTGCCGATGCGATCATGGAAGCGGTCGATGCCGGCATCGAACTGGTGATCTGCATCACCGAGGGGGTTCCGGTTCTGGATATGGTCAAGGTCAACAAGTACATGGAAGGAAAGAACTGCCGGCTGATCGGCCCCAACTGCCCCGGCGTGATTACCCCCGGTCAGTGCAAGATCGGCATCATGCCCGGCTACATCCACAAGCCGGGTCCGGTCGGCGTGGTTTCCCGTTCCGGCACCCTGACCTATGAAGCGGTCTGGCAGCTGACCACCCGCGGCATCGGCCAGACCACCTGCGTCGGGATCGGCGGTGACCCGGTCAACGGCACCAGCCACCTCGACACCCTGAAGATGTTCGAGGAAGATCCGGAGACCAAAGCGGTGATCATGATCGGCGAGATCGGCGGCGATGCCGAAGAACAGGCGGCAGAATTTGTCCGCGATCACATGCGCAAACCGGTCGCTGCCTTCATCGCCGGCGCCACTGCTCCTGCGGGCAAACGGATGGGGCATGCCGGTGCCATCATCTCCGGCGGCAAAGGGGACGCAGCGAGCAAAAAGGCTTTCTTGCGCGAATGTGGTATCAGCGTTGCCGATTCACCGGCCGAGATGGCCGAGGCGCTGCTGAAGGTCTGGCAACCCTGATTGAATTAAGACCGGGGACAGAATTCAATTCTGTCCCCGCCCCCCTTCGGATCCATCCAAGGCCAATGAAGTTCAGTTAGAAAAGCTAAAAGGACCGGTGCTGTAATCGCCGGTCCTTTATCGTTGCATGCAGAGGTGGAAAAAGTTACGCCCTTAAAACCTTCTGCCCCGCCAGTGCGGCCTCACACATTGCCATCGTTGTTGACTCTGCCCTGCCAGTCGCAATGACATCCCCTGTCTTTGGATGCAGAATCAGATACTCGTAAAGACCATCGAACGACTTTCCGGCAAACCGATAGGGAGCCCCGAGACGTGACAATACCTGCCAGGCAGCGGTGCAGTCCTGCTCGTTCAGCTGGCCATCAGCCTGAGACCAAAGCTGCGCGTCAATCAATCTTTTTTCCATGATCGCTCTCCATTCCATTGGGCAATTGTGATTTAAGGTAAATTATCACCATAGTGTAAAAGTATACGCCGAATTCATTTTCGTGCAAGTTCTTTAAATGTATTTTCGTCGCTCAATCAAACAGTTTTGTGGCTGCAAAATTTGCACACCGGTATAAATCATGCTATCCTGCCGAAACGACTCAAACAAAAAGAGGATCCTATGAGCGACCCGTTCCGTAATCTCCTGATTGTCGATGACGAAGCGTCGATGCGACATATGCTGCGCCTGGTTCTGGAACCGCACAAATACCGGGTCTGTGAGGCCGAGAACGGCAAGGCGGCACTGGAGCTGATTCAGCGGGAAAAGTATGACGTCATCCTTTCCGATATCCGCATGCCGGATATGGACGGCTTGAGTTTTCTAGACCAACCTGCCATCCGCGCCCTCGATGCGACCATCATCATGATGAGTGCCTACGGCAACATTGATACCGCCCTGGACTGCATGAAACGTGGCGCCTACGACTACATTTCCAAGCCGTTTAAACCGGATGAAGTCCTGCTGACTCTGCGTAAAGCGGAAGAGCGTCAGCAGCTTCGGCAGGAAAATCAGCAGCTGAAGACCGCCCTGTCAAAGCAGGACCAGAAATTCTCCATCGACCGGATCATTCATGCGAGCGAAGGGATGCAACAGGTTCTGAAAATGGTTCGTGCGGCGGCCACTGCCGACTCGGCGGTGCTGATCAGCGGTGAAACCGGTACGGGGAAAGAGTTGATTGCCAGAGCCCTGCACAGCGAAAGTGGGCGCAAGGGGCAGTTCTTCGCGATAAACTGCAGTGCCATCACTGCCGGGTTGCTGGAAAGTGAACTGTTCGGTCACACCAAAGGGGCCTTTACCGGTGCCGATCGCGAGAAACAGGGACTGTTTTCCATTGCCAGCGGCGGCACCCTGTTCCTTGACGAAATCGCCGAACTGCCGCTCGAGCTGCAACCGAAACTGCTGCGCGTACTGCAGGAAGGGGAAATCAGGAAAGTCGGCGCCACCCGCTCGGAGAAAATCAGCACCCGGGTTGTCGCCGCAGCCGGCAAAGACATGCAGGAAGCGGTACAGAACAACCAGTTCCGCAGCGATCTCTTCTACCGCCTGGCCGTCGTCGACATCAGCCTGCCGCCCCTGCGAGAACGGCCGGAAGACATCGTCCCGCTGGCAGACTACTTTTTGACCAACCTCTGTGAACAGGAAGGGCGACAGCGCCCGCAACTGACCGATGAGGATCAAAAAATGCTGACTCTATATATGTGGCCGGGGAATGTCCGCGAACTGCAGAACTATCTGGAAAAAGCCTTGATCTTCAGCCACGGAGGAACCCTGGATCTGCCACCGTTAAGAATGCGCCAGCCTGTGTCTGACGACAGCAGTCTGGAGGATTTTTCACTGAAAGTGGCCGCCCAGCGGCTGGAAAAAGAATATATCCGCAAGGCCTTGGCCAAAACATCCGGCAACCGCACCCAGGCGGCCCAAATTCTGGAAATCAGCCTGCGCTCCTTAATGTACAAGATCAAAGAGTACGAAATCGATTAGCTGTCGAATCAAAGGTGGGGGCGAATCAAAGTTATAAGATCCCCCGGTCCGCCAAGCTCACATAATCACCATTGCCGATAATGATGTGATCAAGCACCCGCACGCCCATTAACTCACCCACCTGCTGTAACCTCGAAGTAATTTCAATATCTTCCCGACTGGGGGCAGGGTCTCCGGAGGGGTGATTGTGCACAAACAGGACAGCGGCGGCCGATTCACGCAGCACCGGGGCGAACACTTCGCGGGGATGGACAATACTGGCGTTGAGGCTGCCTTCGGAAATCTGCACTTCACGGATCAGGCGGTTTTTGCTGTCGAGCAGCAGGGCGAGAAAAACTTCTTTGCGGTAATCACAAAAGCGTTCGTGGAAATGCTGAAAGGCATCGCGGGAAGAGCGATAGGCTTGCCCCGGCTGCATGCGACTGTCGGCAAACCGGCGGGCGATCTGAAACAGGGCCTGAAGCTCGGCCGCTTTGGCCGGACCGATTCCCGGGTGCTGGCACAGCTCGCTGATGCTGGCGGCCGACAATTGCCGCAGCGACCCGAATCGCCCCAGCAGGCCACGCGCCAGATCGACGGCACTCTGTTTGCTGCTGGAATCCCCGGTGCGGATAATCAATGCCAGCAGCTCGGCATCGGTCAGTTTTTCCGCCCCGGAGGCAAGTAACTTTTCCCGCGGCCGCTCTTCGGCCGGCCAATTTTTGATCGTTCGCATGATCCCCCCTCAGATATCATGGCATAGACAAAAAACGCCATGATAAACCCCACGGCGCTGGAACTGCTAGTGTCCTGTTTGGTTAGTCCGTTGTGAAAATGTCGAGCAATTTTTGTTGCTGCCAAGGCGCGAATATGCAGGCCTAGCCAAAGCTAAGCCGAATTTGAGCAACGCGGGCAGCGGCAAAAAGGGCCGAAATTGGTCAATGGAATTAACCACACGGGACACTAGTTACTCCGTTTTGTCTTTGAGCGGATTGCCCCAGAAAGTGCCGAGCACATCCTTGTCCGCTTCGGTCACAATCGCACCGCGCTTGCGCATCATCTCAACCAGATCATCGATGGAGCGCCCCTGCATCATCGCTTCTTCTACCCGATCAAGACTATGACAACCGGTACAGCGGTTTTCCAGCACCGCCCGGAATTCCCCGAGAGGATCCTCGGACACAGTGCGGCCCGATGGCAAAGATGCAGGTGCTGACGTCTCCCCAGGCCGCCAAAAAACCCCCAGCACCTGCTGCTCCTGCGCAGAAAGCCTGGCACCGAAACGGATCATCTTCTGCAAAATCTCATCAAGGTTTTCACCCCGCTGTATTGCCGCTTCGATCCGTCCCCGGGTGTGGCATTGACTGCACTTGTCATCGAGAATTTTTTGGAACTTAACAAAATCTCCCTCAACGGCGTAAGCGTTTCCTACACAAAGAGCCAGTATCAGCCCCAACAAAAAACTGCTTTTCATAAGAAGTCCTATTCCCTGACGTATGTATCTATATCGGTTTCATGTGGCATGCCCATTTTACGGGCATATTCTGATTCGATAATCTGATAGTGATTTTGGGTTTCCTTGGCCATCTTCTCAAAAATCGACCTGACTAGCGGGTCGATGATCTGCTTTGCCGTGCCGAGTAAGGATGCGGCCAGCTGCTGTTCTTTATCCATAGCAATTTCACGGGCGCGCCGTTCTTTAACACTGATGTCTTCCAGTCCGTTAAGTTCCTTAAGAACTGCCGCATTCAAAGTACAGGGCTGGTTGATAAAGTCTTCCAGAGAACCTAAATCTTGACCCCGATAATGGCGGAAGAAATTTCCGGCATGTTCCTCTTTGTCTTTAGCCAACCGGGTAAAGACCGTTTTGGCACCTTCGTCGGCGACCATTTCAGCGGCCCTGCGATAAAAGCAGATCAGCCCTTTTTCGGTTTCGACCGCCATTTTTAAAGCTTCCTGATGCTTCATTTCCTGTGGCATGGGCTCCTCCTTTCGACCGGGTTTATACTCCATTGACTATCGTTTAAAGATAGCCGAGAGGCGCCTATTGTCAAATTGTCGACAGTGTACAAGCAAGACTTAAATCACCCCCAACTCCATCAGTTTATCGGCAACCGCTTCGGCCAGTTTGCTATAGCCTGCGGCATTCGGATGGATCTGGTCACTCTTGTAGTTACGGTCGGCAAGCAGATCACCGAGGATGTCTTTGACCAATGGGATGTTAAGTTCTTTTGCCAGGTCTCCATAAACTTCCGCATCACTCAGCAGCAGGCCCGGCCGGGGGACGGCGATCATAACCACCGGGATTCCCCGCTGGTTGACCGCTTCGAACATCCGCCGCAGGTTATCTTTAAGCTGCTGCTTATCCAGCTTCTGCAAGAGATCATTGCCACCATGGCAGAGGATCACCAGGTCCGGCTTGACCTCATCGAGGACCGACGGCAAACGGCGGGCGCCTTCGGCGCTGACCTCACCGGGGACCCCGGCATTGTGAATATTGCGGGCAATCAATCGTTTCAGCTGTGACGGGTAACTGAAACCTTCCTCCGCTCCGGTTCCAAACGTCAAACTGTCGCCAAAAGTCAGAATGACCGAGTTGGGACGCAGCTTGTGAAATATCTGCCCGCTATCACAGGCCGCCAGTAAAAGTGTGATCAATAATATTGCAATCCATTTCAAAGTTCTGTTCATCATACTCCATCCTATCTATGCAGAGAAAAATCGTCCAATTTCCGTAAAAACCTGCTCACTAGGCCCTTTTACCACCCTTGCTGGCGGTAGTGAACGCAAAAACATCCGTCCATAACCACGCCGCACCACCCGCGTATCGAGGATCAAGACCACGCCGCGATCATTGCGATGCCGGATCAAACGACCGAAGCCCTGCTTGAAGCGGATCACCGCCTGCGGCACCGTGTACTCCATAAAGGAATCACCGCCGCGCGCCTCAATCGCCTGGGCCCGCGCTTCCAGGACCGGTTCGGTCGGCACCTTGAACGGCAGTCGGGCGATGATCACCTGCTCCAACGAACGACCCGGCACATCGACCCCTTCCCAGAAGGAATCGGTACCGAACAGAATACTGCTCTCATCCTCGGCAAACCGTTTCAGCAGCCGGTGTCGATTCTCCGCTCCCTGCCGCAGGCAACGCAGACGCTGCGCTTCAAGCACCGGGGCAAGCTCCTCGTGCACCTGGCGCAACAGCGCGTAGGAGGTAAAGAGCACGAAACTGCGCCCACCACTGGCCAGCACCGCTTTCTCCACCGCATCGCGGACCGCTTCTGTGAAGCCAGGCTTGCCCGGCTCCGGCAGGTCGCTCGGCACCGCCACCAGCGCCTGCTGCTGATAATCGAAAGGGGAGTCGAGGCTCAATTCAATCAGCCGCCCCGGTTCAACCCGGTCGAGGCCGACCCGTGAGTGATAGTAACCGAAGGCACCGGCCACGGTCAAAGTGGCGCTGGTCATCACCAGAGTCCGGAAGCGTTCGTAGAGCGCCTTGTTGAGACTGTCGGCCACTTCCAGCGGTGCCTGACAGAGGCTGGTGATCAGCCCCTTGCCACGCCCGATGCGCCCTTCGCGGATTTCCAGCCAGACGCAGCTGTTGTCGGCTGCCGCCTGAAAAGAGCCCAGGTCAGCAGCGATCCCTTCCAGCCGTCCGGCAATCCCACGCAGATCGACCAGCGACGAATTGAGCTTGTCGGCGACCTCTTCCGGCAGGGCATCGGCCGCTTTAATCAAACCGAGCAAGGCTTCGGCCAGTTCGTGACTGGCGAGCCGCAACGTCTCCACCCGTTGACAGATCTGCTGCCAGATCGGCGTCTCAAGAAAATCGGGCAACACCCGGTGTTTCAGCTCGAACTTGCTGGACACGTGTTTACCGAGGGCGCCCGGCAATTCCTCACCGATCGACTGCAACTCTTCCAGCGCCAGTTCCAGCAGCTGCTGCCGTTTGCTGATCAACGCCTCGATCTGCTCATGCAGAGTCCGATAGAGATCATCTTCGCTCTCCGGTAGCTGCTGCGATAACTGATCGAGCAGACGCGGCAACAGACCCTGGTTGGTCTTGCGCGGATGGCGCAAACGGTTCAACACTCGCGAAAAAGTAAACCGGGTAATCTGCGCCGAGAAATAACTGGTCGCCACATCTTCCAGGTGATGGGCCTCGTCGAGAATCACCCGCTCAAAGGGTGGCAGGACCGCAGTCGCCGAATAGTTGCTGGTCTGCTGGCGCAGAGCCAGGTCGGAAAGCAGCAGCGCATGGTTGACCACCAGAATATCGGCGCGGGCCGCCTGACGCCGCGCTTTATGAAAGAAACAACGGCTGTAATGCTGGCAACGCACCCGCGCGCACTGATCCGCCTCACAGCAGACCTCTTCCCAGGCCTGATAGCTGGGGATAAAGGAAAGGTCTTCTTTGGAACCGTCGGTGGTGGTTTCCGCCCACTTGAGGATCTGCTGAATCTCATCGACCTGTTCCTGATCGAACAGCCCCAACTCCCGCCCGGCGTTTTCGCTGCGCCGCCAGCAGAGATAGTTGCTGCGCCCCTTGACCAGTACGGCGCGGAATTCAATCTTGGTGGCCCGTTGCAAAAAGGGCAGATCTTTACGGATCAGCTGCTCCTGCAGGTTGATGGTGCGGGTCGAAACCACTACCCGCTCATTGTTGGTTCGCGCCCAGAGCAGCGCCGGCACCAAATAGGCGAGACTTTTACCGGTCCCGGTTCCCGCTTCGACAATCGCGAGCTGGCCCCTGTTAAACGCCTCGGCAACGGCAAAAGCCATCCGCAACTGTTCCGGGCGCTCTTCAAAATCGGGCAGTTGTTTTGCGACAACGCCATCTGGACCGAGCATTTCCCCGATGGTTTCTAAAGCAATCTTTTGTTCGTCTTTGGCGGCAAACGCTTCCACAACCCGATACAGGTTATCCACAGCGTTATTCACAATGTAGAAACCGACCCCCAAAGAGCCGAACTGCGACGCCAATTCGACGTCTGCGCCTGAAGGGCGTAATTCGCCGGACGGATGGTTGTGGATAACGACATCTCCATATCCACAGGTCTGCAGAATTGCCGGAACAGCCTGTTTGCTCCCTCGTGCCAAAACCTCAACCTGCACGATACGCCGCTCTGCATCGGTCTGGGCGAGAACGAAAATTTCGTTGCCACCTGCTTCGTTAATTGCGTAACGGAGCTGGTCAATACTGTCGGGAGAAAAGTAGTCGAGCATGGGGAGGGATTATAGATGAATGGAAAAAAGAAAGGGAAAGAAAAGACGGCCGCCCTTTCGTCTTCTCATTCCCCTTTGCCATTGCCGGAGTGGAGTAAATATTTCGGGAGGTTTGCTGCGAGGTTAAGCGAAGCGCATGGGAGAGAGAGTCAAAACCTCTTCGTTTCCGGCCAGATCGCTTTCCAGACGAACCAGTAGACGGTCATCTGTTCAACGGCCTTGCCCTCGGCATCGACGACAGAAAGACCATCGGTCAATTTATCAAAACTGAAAATCAACTCTGTTCCGGCCAGTTCATCTTTGAGGCTGCCGGCTTTCTTGATTTTCCGTAGCGGGTAGGCCTTCGCCTGCCCATCAATCTGAATCCCAACCACCAGTTCCTTCTCTTTTTCGCCCGGTCCCAGCTTGAAAAACGACCAGAAACCGCTCTGCTGCTGGTAGTAATCGAGGTAGGGATCGGATGAATAGTTGCGATTGTAGCCGGTCTCGAAGGAGAGCACTGCCGTCTCAGGATATTTTTTGTGCCACTTTTTCCAGGATGTCAGGGTTGAGGGAAGCACTTTTAGGTCGGTCCCGGTCAACGGGCCAGTCACTGCCTCCCCCTTGATCTGCGACCAGAGCGACTCGGTGGCCTTGTCGTACATCAGCACATTGCTGCGGTAGAGCAAGCCGGAGACCCCGAAGAAGCGCTCTTTGCCTTCAATCTGCCTGGAGTACACGACTCCGGCGTAAGCGAGCGGTCACCAACTGACCAGCACCGGCAGATCCCGGTAGTCATCGTTGACCAGTTCATGCCAGGAGAGGATGCGGGTCGGATAGGCCTTGGCAACACCGTTGATGAAAACACCCAGCACCTGTTCATCGTCGCGCAGCTTTGCCTCAGCAGCCGGGACAAACTTTGGCGTGGTCAGCGCCGGGATGCCATCGCGCGGCGGGCCGCCCGACATAATCTCATCGAGCGGAATCGATTTCTTGCTAAAATCCCAATCTGCCGCAGCAAGTAGCGGTAGCGAGACGATCAACAGGGTCAACAACAAACCGTTAAGCCGTGGATTGCGGTTAGGTTTCATAAATTCAGAATAACGTATCTCCTTGTTGTCATGCTATGCTGCCGGGGATTTTTTCGAGGAACGCAACCCTATGTCCGACCTGATGACAATCTACCAACATTTATTCGACCGCTACGGCCCGCGCCACTGGTGGCCGGCCGAAAGCCCTTTTGAAATGGCGATCGGGGCCATTCTGACCCAGAACACCAACTGGGGAAATGTCGAGAAAGCGATCGCCAACCTGCGTGAGGCTGATGCATTGAACAGCGAAACGATCTGCTCCCTGTCACCTGCCACGCTGGAAGAACTGATCCGCCCGTCCGGTTTTTTCCGCCAGAAAGCTCAGCGGCTGCAGCTCTTCGCCTGTTACCTGCGCGACAACTATCAAACCAGCCTGGAAAAGATGCTGCAGCAACCGCTCGACCCACTGCGGCAAGAGCTGTTGGCACTCAAAGGAATCGGCCCGGAAACTGCCGACTCGATCCTGCTGTATGCCGGCAAGCATCTTTCTTTCGTCGTCGATGCTTATACCGGCCGGCTTTTCAGCCGTTTGGGACTACTCTGCGGAACAGAAAAGTACCAGCAGATCCGCAAATTTTTCATGCTTCATCTACCAGAGGATGTCGCACTCTATAACGAATACCACGCCCTGATCGTCATCCAGTGCAAAGAACATTGTCGCAAACGACCATGCTGCGCAGGTTGCCCGCTCGAATCGGACTGCAATTATCGACAACAGAATCCTTGATCGATCGGCACAGCTGCGGTATTTTCGGCAGGATAACTTTGCTAATGAAATGAAAGATGATCATGAACGACATTCCAGATAAGAAGACTGCCGAGGAGGCCGATGCGACTCAGGCGTCAACGCCGGAAACAGATCGCGATGAGATTCTTGACGCCGAGTATCTTCCGGAAAAAGGGGGGGATGAAACCGTAACCTCCGCCCCGGAAACCTGGCCGGAACTAGGGGCAGAATATCCCTCGGCACCCACAGCCGAGGAATCGGACCTGACAGCACATCCTCAAGACGAGGTTGCAGACGCAACCAATGCCGAAGAGCTTGAAACCAAAGCCGAAGCGGCGGCAAAAGCTATCGCCAAACCGGCCAACCTGCGCTGGGACAGCATGTTCCTGCTGCTGCTCACCTGCATCACCCTGGTCCGCCTCGGCTATCTCTATATTGTGCCCCTCGATCTCGGCGCGGACGAAAGCTACTACTGGGACTGGTCGCGCCGGCTTGATCTCGGTTATTACGACAAACCGCCGATGATCGCCTGGATCAATGCCCTCTCGACGATGCTGCTCGGCGTCAGTGCCCAGGCCGTACGGATGCCGGCGGTTGTCTTCGGTGCCCTCGGTCTGATCGGCATGTACCTCTGCGGTCGGCGGATGTTCAACGCCGAAGTCGCCTTCTGGGGCCTCGCGGCCTGGCTGGCCACTCCGGGGACTGCCGCACTGGGATTGATCATGGCCACCGATGCGCTGCTGACCGGCTTCTGGTGTCTGGCCCTGTACACCCTGTGGCGCGCCCTGGAAGCACAGAAAGCGAACGCCTTCTGGTGGCTGCTGACCATGCTGCTGGTGGGCTTGGGCTCCTTGAGCACGCAGATGATGCTGATCTTCCCGCTGCTGCTGATCCTCTACCTGCTCTTTTCAGAAGACCGCAAGCAGCTATTCAGCCGCTGGCCCTGGCTGATGTGGAGCGGCTCTTTGCTGTTCCTGATCCCGCCGCTCTGGTGGAACTTTCAACACGACTGGATCACCGTCAGACATTCCGTTCGCCAATTCGAACCGGTTGGCAGCAGCATGTTCGATCACTTCAAAACGTTCGGCGAGTTTGTCGCTGGTCAGATGGGTCTTGTGACACCGATCACCTGGCTGCTGCTCCTGCTGCTGACGGTTACGCTGCTGCTGAAAGTGCTGAAATGGTCACGCCAGACCAGGTTCCTGTTTATCTTCGGAGCTGTCGGTTTGTTCGCTATTAGCGGTCTCAGTTTCAGGCAGAGCATCAACCCCAACTGGCCGGTCACCTTTTATCCTGCCGCTTTACTGCTGCTGGCGGCCTGGGGACGGGAACAGGTGTCGGCCGGCTTCTTCGACAAAATGCGGGGCTGGTTTGTTCCCGGCATCAAGCTGGGAATTTTCCTGACCTTGCTTGCCTACCTGCTGCCGTTTGCCATGCAGTTGAGCTTTCTCCCGCTGGGGAAAATAGATCCGACCTCCCGGATCAAAGGCTGGCAAGAACTGGGACAACAGGTTGGCGAAACCCTGCAGCAACAACCGCGTCCGGAGCAGACCATTGTTATCTCGCCACTGCGCAATTATCCGGCGGAAGTCGCCTTTTATAGCCCCGGCAATCCGATCACCTACAAGTGGCCCGGCAATCCACCGCGTATCAGCAGCCAGTACGAACTCTGGCCCGGCCCGGTCGATAAACTCGGCTGGGATGCGCTGATTCTGCATGATGCCGACAGTCCATTACCGAATGACCTGGTTAATATTTTTGAAAATGTTGTGCCACTGGGTGAAAAAAGCATTCCGACCGGCGCGGCCGGGGAACGCAGATATCACATGTGGCGTGGAGAAAACCTGCTTTCCTGGCCGGAGTGGCACTGATGGAAAACCTGGACAGCTACCTGTTTATGCTGAAAAAATTCCTCGGCGGCCTGCTGATGCCGATGCCGATGATCTTGCTGCTGCTGATTTGGGCGCTGCTGTTTCTGTTGCGGCGCAAAACCCGCTGGCTCGGAGTGCTGTTTGTCGCGGTGGCCACCGCTTTGCTGTTTGTTGCCAGTTATCCACCATTAAGCTCAAAAGTCACCGGTCCGCTGGAGCAACAGTATGCCAGTTATCAACAGGCGAACATCCAGGCCGACTATGTCGCCGTCCTTGGCAGCGGCCAGACCTCGACAGACGATCTACCGATCACCAGCGAACTGTTCCCGGCTGCGATCGTCAGGCTGGCCGAAGGGATCCGTATCTATCGTCTCAATCCCGGCAGCAAGCTGATTTTCACCGGCTATAAGGGGCGCGAACCCAAATCATTTGCCGAGCAGATCAAAGAGCTGGCCCTGGCCCTCGGGGTTCCGGAAGAAGATATTCTCGCCTTCACCGGGCCGAAAGATACGGCCGAGGAAGCGCAACTGATCGCCGCACAGTTTTCCGGTGCCAAGCTGGTATTGGTCACCTCCGCTTCGCATATGCCCCGTGCCATGACCCTCTTCCAGCAGGTGGGCCTGCAGCCCGTCCCGGCACCGACCGAACACCTGACCAAACCGGTGCGCAGCAAATGGTTGTTCCCCTCGGCGGATACCCTGACCAAAACCCAGCGCTGGCTGCATGAACAACTCGGCCTGCTCTGGGCCAACCTGATGAGCAAGTCGAAACACCAGTCGCCAAGCGCAACATCGCCCCCGAAGGACGAGTAAACTTCTCTGAACTGCCCGCCAAGCAGCTGTGCACTTCTGTCCACGTATACGGACTTTTGCGTCAAACTGTCCATAAATACATTGTTTAATTTTGGCCAACATCGCTTCAATGTTTCAGCAAGCAATTGATATTACAGGAGAAGACAACAAAACACAGTGCGCACCTCAAAACTGGCAACTCCTTTGCACATAAGTCTACTGGTCGACGGGCAATAAGCCCAACCACAGTTTTTATTGATTTTGAAAGGAGCCACAGCCATGGGCCGCAGAGCAATCAACGCAAAAAAATTTATCGTATCCTGCCGAGTTAATTCCGAAGAGATGGACCTGCTGCAGAGCATCGCCAAAGAGACCGACAGCAGCATTTCCGACCTGCTGCGCAAGTCGTTGCTGAACCTGCAGGATGGTGAAAAACAGAATCGCCTTAGCGCCTAAAATCGTTCAATTTTACACCTCGGCAACATTCGGTTTTGGCCTGATCAGATCGTGAACGTTCGGAGGGGACGTTCACAGCTGTCAGTACGCCCTCGAAAACCGTAAAAAGCGCAGTAAATCACTGCCTTTCCCCTTGAACTTGTCTGCTGCTTTTGTTAGCCTGCCTGACTAATATTTTTCTGCTGATCCGACCTCTGATTCCGCACCAGCTAAGCGGCTCGAGGCGATTGATAAGAAGAGAGGCACAGGCATGGACTACAAAGATACCCTAAATCTTCCTCAAACCGATTTCCCGATGCGCGCCAACCTGCCGAATCGCGAGCCGCAGATCCTGCAGCATTGGGACGAGATCGGCCTGAACGATAAGCTGGAAAACGCCAACAAAGACGGTGAAAGCTTCATCCTGCACGATGGCCCTCCCTACGCCAACGGCCACCTGCACATGGGCCACGCGCTGAACAAGACGCTCAAAGACATCATCATCAAAAGCAAGCGGATGCAGGGCTTCTTCACTCCTTACGTGCCGGGCTGGGACTGCCACGGGTTGCCTATTGAGCTGATGGTCGACAAGAAACTCGGCAAAAAGAAGCGTGAGATGAGCAAGGCGGATGTGCGCCGCGAGTGCCGCGCCTACGCCGAGGAGTGGGTCAAGATTCAGAGCGAGGAATTCCAACGTCTGGGAATCTTCGGTAACTGGGAAGATCCCTACCTGACCATGACCCCGCACTACGAAGCGCAGACCGCCCGCGAACTGGCCAAGCTGGCCGAACGCGGCTCGCTATTCAAAGGCAAGAAGCCGATCCACTGGTGCTCCTCCTGCGTCACCGCGCTGGCCGAGGCCGAGGTCGAATACGCCGATCACACTTCGCCGTCGATCTTCGTCAAATTCCCCTATATTGACGAACTGCCCGAGTCGCTGTCGCAGCTGGCTGGCAAAACCCTGAACTTCGTCATCTGGACCACCACCCCCTGGACCATCCCGGCCAACCTGGGGATCTGCCTCAATCCGGAACTGCCCTACGTGGTGGTCGAGGCCAACGGCGAACTGCTGGTGCTGGCCGAAGGTCTGGCCGAGTCGGTGATGAAGACCCTCGGCGTTGCGGACTACTCGACCGTCGCCAGCTTTGAGGCGGGCATCTTCGAGAAGAAGAACTGCCGGCATCCGCTCTACGAACGCAATTCCCTGATCATCCTCGGCGACCATGTCACCCTCGAGGCGGGCACCGGCTGCGTCCACACCGCCCCCGGTCACGGTCAGGACGACTATATCGTCGGCCTCAAGTATGGGCTGGAGATTTTCAACCCGGTCGATGACTACGGCCGCTACCGTCAGGATCTGGAACTGTTCGGCGGCCTGAAACTGAAAGAGGCCAACCCGGCAGTCTGCGAAAAGCTGGAAGAGGTTGGTGCTTTGCTGCAGCAAAGTGAAATCGGCCACAGCTACCCGCACTGCTGGCGCTGTAAAAAACCGATCATCTTCCGCGCCACCGAGCAATGGTTCGTCGGCATGGAACAGAATGATCTGCGCAAAAAAGCGCTGGCAGAAATCGAAAAAGTCGAATGGATTCCCGCCTGGGGCCGTGACCGGATCTACAACATGGTCGAAGGGCGTCCCGACTGGTGCATCAGCCGCCAGCGCAGCTGGGGCGTGCCGATCACCGTTGTTTACTGCGAAAAATGCGGTGAGGATCTGTGTGATGGCGAAGTCATGCACCACATTGCCGATCAGTTCGAAGCGACCGGCAGCGACATCTGGTTCGAAAAAGATGCCAGCGACCTGTTACCGAAAGGCACAACCTGCCCTTCCTGCGGCCACGACAAGTTTACCAAGGAGACCGACATCCTCGATGTCTGGTTCGACTCCGGGGTTTCTCATGCTGCCGTCTGTGAGCACCGCGACTACCTGGGCAGTCCGGCCGATCTCTACCTGGAAGGCTCCGATCAGCATCGCGGCTGGTTCCATTCGAGCTTGCTCGAATCGGTCGGCACCCGCGACCGGGCGCCCTACAAAGCGGTTCTGACCCACGGTTTCGTTTTGGATAAGGATGGCCGACCGATGTCGAAATCGCTCGGCAACATCATCAAGCCGGAAGAGATCATCAAGAAATATGGTGCCGAGATCCTGCGCATGTGGGTGGCGGCCACCGATTACCGTGATGATATCCGCCTCGGCAATGAGACCCTGCAGCGGCTTTCCGATGCTTACCGACGGATCCGCAACACCGCCCGCTACCTGCTCGGCAATCTGGCCGGCTTCGACCCGGCCACCGACATGGTCGCCGACAGCGACCTGCTGGAGCTGGATCGCTGGGCCCTGTCGAAACTCTCCGGGCTGGTCAGCAAGGTCGAAAAGGCCTACGAAAAGTACGAGTTTCACAGCATCTACCATGCCGTGCACAACTTCTGCTCCATCGACCTGTCGGCCTTCTATCTCGACATTCTCAAGGACCGGCTCTACACCAGCCCGAAATCGAGCATCGAGTACCGCAGCGCCCGGACCAGCATGTACCTGCTGCTCGACAGCATTACCCGGCTGATTGCCCCGGTGCTGACTTTTACCGCAGACGAGATCTGGACCCAGATGCCGGGCGAGCGGGAAGTGAGCGTTCACCTGGCCAGCTTCCCGCAGCGGATGGATCAACGTCTCAATACCGAGCTGGAAGAGCGTTACGACCGTTTACAGAAAGTGCGCACCGAAGTCTCCAAGGTGCTGGAAAAGGCCCGCGCCGAAAAAAGGCTTGGCCAATCGCTGGAAGCCAAGGTTCGTCTGCAGGTTCCCGATTCGGTCAAGCCACTTCTCGATCAGTACCAGGAGCAGCTGGCCAGCCTGTTTATCGTCTCCCAGGTCGAAATCGTCGCGGCCCTGGATGAAGGGGTGGTGGCTGAACAGTTGGACGGCTTGAAACTGCAGGTCCTTCCGGCCGACGGCGAAAAATGCGAACGTTGCTGGAACTTCGTGACCAGCGTTGGTGAAAACAGCGAACATCCAAGCATCTGTGCCCGCTGCACAGCTGCCTTGGCAGCGGAGTAACATGGGCAACTACAAGGTCTTTGCTTTGACCGCAGGTATCAGCCTGCTGCTTGACCAACTGACGAAGATCTATATCGACAGCACTTTTCGCCTCTATGAATCGATCCCGGTGATCGAGAATTTTTTCAACATCACCTATGTGCGCAATCCGGGTGCGGCTTTTGGTATTCTGGCCGACAGCGCCATCCGGATACCGTTTTTCATCGGCGTATCGATCATCGCCAGCATCGGCATCCTCTGGTATCAGCGCAAGGTCGAGAGGGCCGATCATTGGCAACATTTTGCCCTCGGGCTGATCTTTAGCGGTGCGGTTGGCAACCTGATCGACCGGGTCCGGCGGGGAGAAGTGATCGACTTTCTCGACGTCCACTGGTACCAGTACCATTGGCCAGCTTTCAATATTGCCGACAGCGCCATCTGTGTCGGTGTCGGCATCATGTTTATCTGCTCCTGGCGCGAAGAGCGGCGCAAGAAACTGGCCGCCAATAACTAAAGCAACCCCCTTCAGCCTGTTGCGGAAGGGGGTTGCTGCTTTTGGAGATGATGAAAAATAACCGTTTCCCCATCCCGGCCGGCTTCCAGCGCTGCGAAATCGAAGTAGAGCGCAGCCGCTTTATAACCAGCATCGAATCGGCCGACTCCCCGGAAGCGGCACTCGCCTTTGTCGCCCGCCTCAAACAGGAGTTTCCGGATGCCAGCCACAACTGCTGGGCCTACCTGATCGGCCCCCCTGGCAGCAGCGACCGAATCGGCCTCAGTGATGATGGCGAACCGCATGGTGCCGCCGGCAAACCGATGCTGACCGTTTTGCAACATAGCGGCCTTGGGGATACTGTCGTGGTTGTAAGCCGCTACTTCGGCGGCATCAAGCTCGGCAAAGGCGGGATGGTCAAAGCCTATACTCTGGCGGTCCAGACCGCCCTTGAACAGCTCGAAGTGGCCGAGAGGATTGACTGGCGGGAACTGAGGATTGAATTCGACTATGCCCTACTGAGCAGCATTGAACGTTTACTGCCTGAGTATGAGGCGGAAATTATCGATCGCCAGTTTACAGCTCAGATCAGCCTGCAATTGAAATTTCCGGCCGAGCAGGAGACAAAACTGCGGGAACAGTTAATCAATTTGTGCGCGGGGAAGATACGGCTCGAACCAGCACAATCTGATCCAAACGAAGCCTAAGAAACCATCGACATCTCTGGAAACCGCTGTTATGATAAGGCATTATCGATTGCACCTGATAAGGAGGAAATCCATGACTCGCAAACTACTGGTCCTGATCCTGCTCTCGACCCTGTTTATTTCCGGCTGCGAATGTGTCAGCGGTTTCGGCCGCGACCTGCAGAAAGCCGGTAGTTGGCTGGAGCGTCGCAGCAGCTGAGCTCGCCAACATTTTTCGTTTTTCACCCCCCCGCCGGCGACCTCGCTTGGCGGGGTTTCTATTGCGGCCGCTTGGCCTTTGGCAACCCCTTCACCACCAGAGCATAAGAGTCATCGATCATCGCCCGCACTTCAGACTCGGGAACACTGCCGTCGAGCACCAGCGTATTCCAGTGGCGCTTGTTCATATGATAACCGGGCAACACTGCTCGATACTGCTCACGCAGGATTTCCGCTCTCTGGGGATCACATTTCAAATTGACGCGCAACGGCTCGTTATTGATACCCAGAGCCGCAAACATTTTGCCGCCGACCTTGAGCACCAGGGTGGTTGTGTCGAAGGGAAAATCCTCCACCGCCCCAGGCTTGCTTAACAGATAATTGCGCAACTTTTCGAAATCCATGCCGACCTCTCTGAGAGGGAACGTTCTGACCGCGTATCTCTAAAGGAGCGGCCACTTCCGCTCCAAGCTGATCATTCTGTCTATCCCGAGGCAACTATTGATCTTCGCGTAACTGTTTCAGCCAGGCATCGATCTTTGCATAATGCGACCCCTGCCAGTAGAGCTGTTCGCAATCCCTGCAGATTTGATAATGTTGATAATACCGGGCGGTTCCTGGCAATAACCGGTGACGAATCTGCTCTTTATCGACAGTTCGCAACAGACCGTTGCACTCCGGACAACGCCGTAAAGACTGAATCTGGCTATGCAGTCGATAGCGGCGCAAGACCTCCCGAACCTGTTCGTCAACCCGCTCAGAACCGACCAGGTAGCCCTGGGAAACGCAGGCATGTTTGAGGATACCGCGATCACGGGTGAGGATAACCAAGTTTTCCCTGAGAGCCAAGGCAATGATCTGCGGATCACTGTAATCATTGCGATAGCGGCAATCGAAGCCGAGCATCCGCATCCTCCGGGCCAGCTTGCCGAGATGCACATCGAGAATAAAAGCCATCTGCGCCAGCGGGGGAGGGCTTAAGTGTTGCGGGACCGCAACCTGAATGTCACTGCCGTAGGGATAAACATCGATCGTGTCAGCGGCCTGCAAGCGGTAATCGAAATTGACTGAGCGCCCGGCAGCGACAATCAGGTCGACTTCCGTGTGCGGTATGCCAAGCGCCTCGATCGAGTCCTTGATGGCCGGCTGTCCGTTGAACCGGTACTCGACGATGCCGGCCGAGTTCAATGGCAGCAACTGCCGCAAACGCCCCCAGAAGCGAAAATCTGCCCGGTTCTGCATCACTTCCCCCAACCTCTTAACAGATCAGTATAAATTTTATCATGATCACGCCAATGAACTGCTGGTACCGGCAACAGCAGGATTGGCAAACGCCTCAAAACCGCTAAAATGTAATGGGATATCTTCAAGGAGCACACGATGGACGAACTTCGCGCTTTTCTGGCTGCCATTGTTGAGTCTTCGGATGATGCCATCATCGGCCTCAATCCGCAAGGCCGCATTTTCAGCTGGAACCGGGGCGCCAAACTGATCTACGGCTACTGCAATGAAGAAGTGATCGGACAATCGGTGTCCCTGCTGTCACTGCCGGAACGTAGCGACGAAGTCCACAGCTTGCTGCGCAGCGTTAAAAGCGGTCAGCCGGTTCAACATATCAGCAGCATCCACCTGGATAAAAAAGGTTGCAGCCTCTACGTGTCACTGACTGTTTCGCCGGTCATCGATCGAACCGGTCAGCCGCTTGGTGCTTCGGTGATCGTACGTGACATCACCCGGCAACTGAAAGCCGAAGAAGCCCTGCGGGAAGCGGAGGAGAAATACCGGCAACTCTTTTTTGCCGAACAGGATGCGATCATCCTGTTTGAACAGCAGAGCGGCAAAATTCACGAAATCAACGAGGCGGCCCTGCAGCTTTACGGCTATGAGCGGAACGAATTTCTTCTTATGCGGGTTGCTGACCTGGTGGTTGAGGGGAGCGACAACTGGCTGAGCTTAAAGCGCAGTACGGCGCGACACCGGCGCAGCAACAGACAACTGTTCGCGGCGGAAATCTCCCTCGGCGACCTGCGCCTTAAAGGCTGCAGCATGCAGGTTATGATCGTTCGCGACATCAGTGACAAACGCCAACATGAACTGCTCCGCCAAAGCCTGGCTCTGGCCAAGGAATTTCAGCAGCGCTTACTGCCGGCTGAAATTCCTCAATTACCCGGCTACGATATTTACGTCAAGTCCAGCTACTGCCAGGAGGCCGGCGGTGATTACTACGACTTTTTCCCGCTGCCGCCTAAAGCGGATAAGGGCCTGGCCTTCGCGGTCGGAGATGTCTCTGGTCACAACGTCGGGGCCGCACTGCTGATGGCGCTGACCAAAGGGGTGCTGCAAAACGAAGCCCGGCACAGTTTGCTGGAACCGGACCGCCTGTTGCGGACCCTCAACCATCAGCTGCTCAACAACGCCACCGACAGCAGCTTTTTGACCCTGTTTTTCGGGCGCATCGACACAGAACAGCAACAATTACACTGGAACAGTGCCGGCCACGGTCCGGTGTTCTGCTATTGTTCACAGCAAAGCCGAATCATCGAACTGCCGCCCAACGACATACCTCTCGGAATTGCGGCAAAAGCCCGTTACCGTAACCCAAAGCCATTACAGCTCCATGCGGGCGACATCTTGCTGATCGGGACAGATGGCCTTTGGGAAGCGAGCAATCCACGCGGTGAAATGTTCAGCAGCGATCGCCTGCGCCAAATAATCGCCTCACACCGGGATAAAGATGCCCACACCATCTACTCGATCATCATGCAGAAAATAGGCGATTTCCGCCAAACCCTGACGGCCGAAGACGATATGACGTTGATGGTGATCAAGGTGGAAGCCTGAGCAGCATGCGAACGAAATAGGCTGTTATTAGACCGGCTAGAACCGGTTAGAGACATATCAC
>CALZHQ010000004.1 GCA_945787295.1 uncultured Desulfuromonadales bacterium | reverse complement strand
GAGGTGGTCGAAAAAGGTGCGGACGAGCTGATCATTTTCGGGCGCGGCCTTGACGGGCTGCAGGAGCCGGGGGATGTCATCGACTGCGGCAACTCCGGCACCACCATGCGGCTGATGAGCGGGATTCTGGCGGCCCAGCCGTTTTTTTCGGTACTCACCGGCGACCAGTATCTGCGCAAACGGCCGATGGGACGGGTGATCGACCCCTTGGGCCAGATGGGGGCCAGGATCCTCGGCCGCGATGGCAACAAAAAGGCGCCGCTGGCCATCGACGGCGGCGGGCTCAAGCCGACCGAGTACCATTCGCCGGTGGCCAGCGCCCAGGTCAAATCGGCCCTGCTGCTGGCCGGGATGCAGGTCGAAGGGACCACGACGGTTTACGAGCCGCACCTCTCCCGCGATCACAGCGAGCGGATGCTGCGCTATTTTGGTGCCGAGATCGAGTCCTTTGCTGGTGGCGCGCGGGTGACCGGCCGGGTCGCCCTGGAGGGGCGCGAAGTCGAGGTGCCGGGCGACATCTCATCAGCGGCCTTCTTTCTGGTCGCCGGCCTGATCGTACCGAATTCCGAGCTGCTGCTGAAGAACGTCGGCATCAACCCGACCCGCAGCGGCATCATCGATATCCTGCAGCAGATGGGGGGCTCGATTGAGCTGCTCAATCAACGGGAGCTCTCAGGGGAGCCGGTCGCCGATCTGCTGGTCAAATCGAGCGATCTGCAGGGAATCGCGATCGGCGGCGAGCTGGTGCCGCGCGCGATCGACGAGTTTCCGGTGGTCAGTGTGGCCGCAGCGTTCGCCGACGGGGTGACGACCATCAGCGATGCGGCGGAATTGCGGGTCAAGGAGACCGACCGGATCGCTGCCATGTGCGACACCCTGGGCAGACTTGGGGCGCAGATCGAGCCGTTGGAAGATGGCATGCGGGTGACCGGTGGCCAACCTGTCACTGCAGGTTCGGTCAACTCGTTCGGAGATCATCGTATCGCCATGAGCATGGCGGTGGCCGCGCTACGGGCCGAAGGGGAGATCCTGATCGAGGACACCGGCTGCACGGCGACCTCGTTTCCCAACTTCTGGGAGCTGCTGGGAGATATTCGCTCTTGATTTTTCCTTGCCAGCCTCTGGTATAGTGAAAACAGACTTTCAACCGGCATCGGCCACATGCGCTTGTGCCGGTTTTCCATGTCAGGATGAACTAAATTGCCAAAAGAATTAATTGTTGCGATTGACGGTCCTTCGGGGGCCGGGAAGAGCACCCTGAGCAAGGCGCTGGCGAAGCGCACCGGTTATATCAATATCGACACCGGCGCCATGTACCGTTCGGTCGCCCTGCTGGCCAGTCGGCAGCAGATCGATGTGGATGACGAAGAGGCCCTGCGGGATCTCTGCGCGGAGCTGTCCATCGAATTTGTCCGGGAGGCCGAGCAGGAGCGGGTGATCGTCAACGGCGAGGATGTCACGCAGGCGATCCGCACGCCCGAAGTGAGCCTGCTGACCTCGAAGGTTGCGGCCTGCCCGGCAGTCCGCCAGGCGCTGGTGGGGTTGCAGCGCCAGATGGGTGAAGCGGGCGGCGTCGTGCTCGAAGGTCGGGACATCGGTACGGTGGTCTTCCCGCAGGCGCAGGTGAAATTTTTCCTTTCGGCGACGGCCGAAGAGCGCGGGCGCCGGCGTTACGATGAGCTCCGCACCAAGGGGCTCGAAGTCGATCTGCAGCAGACCATCGCCGAGGTTGAAGCGCGGGATGCCGCCGACAGCGCCCGCGAGCTCGCACCGCTCAAGCGTGCGGACGATGCCATCGATATCGATTCGACCCGCATGTCGATTGATGAGGTCCTCGCTGAGATGCTACGCATCATCGCCGCAAAACAACGGGAAGCAGTGGAGTAGCTTATGGAAATCATTCTGGCGAAAAGTGCCGGTTTCTGCTTCGGTGTCAAGCGGGCAACACAAATGGCTTTCGACGCCAGCCACAACTATGAGCAGCTGCACTCCCTCGGCCCGTTGATTCATTCACCGCAGGTGGTCGAGAAGCTTGAGAAGGAGGGCGTGCGGGTCTGTCACATGGTTGATGAGATCCCAACGGGCGGCGTCATTATCCGTTCGCACGGAGTGACCGCGGAGGAACTGGAGCAGATTCAGGGCCGCAACCTTGATATTGTCGATGCCACCTGCCCGTTTGTAAAGAAAGCCCAGGACTACGCCTCACTGCTCAGCGAGGAGGGCTACCTGCTGGTGCTGGTCGGGGAGGCGGACCACCCCGAGGTGCAGGGCATATACTCCTACGCCAAAGGGGATACGATCGTTGTCGCCAGTGCTGCAGAGGCGCAGGCTCTGCCAAACAACAAAAAGATCGGGATCGTCGCCCAGACCACCCAATCGCTGGAAAATTTCAGTGAAATCGTTGCGATCTGTCTTGCCAAGGCCAAGGAGCTGCGGGTCTTCAACACCATCTGCGACGCCACCACGGTGCGCCAGAGCGAGGCCCGTAAAATTGCCACCGAAGTCGACCTGATGCTGGTCATCGGCGGTTACAATAGCGCCAATACCAGCCGCCTGGCATCGCTGTGCCGTGAGCAGCAGACCCGCACCGAGCATATCGAAACCGCCGAGCAGTTGAAAGCTGAATGGTTCAAGGGGGTTGGCCGGGTCGGGGTAACGGCGGGGGCATCGACGCCGCTGTGGATTATTGAAGAGGTCATTGAGCGGCTTCAGAGGGTCGCGGAGGGCTCCTGATCATTCATGAGAAGTGTTCGGCTGTCTGGAAAAGCAGAATAACTGCTTGAAAAATATTGGTTTGTTTTTTCACCGAGGCTGTGCTATGTTCCGCAGTCTCAAAATGAGTCCGCCGTCGTGAGGCGTCGGGAAATTCGCAAGGGGGTCCCAACCCAATGGTAGAAGAAAAAGAAATGCAGGAAGAAAACGAAATGGACGCACTGGATGGTGAGTTCGAAGAAAGCTTTGAAGAGCTGCTCAAAGATTATGAGCAGGGCGGCTTCGAGCTGAAGCGCAATGACGTCGTCGAAGGGACGGTCGTCCAGGTCAATCCCGATTCGGTCGTTGTCGATGTCGGCTACAAATCTGAAGGCGTGATTCCGCTGCAGGAGTTCGCTGACGAAAACGGCGAAATCAACGTCAACGTCGGCGACGTTTACGATGTGCTGTTCGGCGGTGGTGAAAGTGACAGTGGCTTGATCGCTCTCTCGAAAGAGAAAGCTGATCGCCAGAAGATCTGGAACTCCCTGGAAGAGGGCGCCGTGGTCGAAGGGAAGATTGTCAGCCGCATCAAGGGTGGCCTGTCGGTCGATATCGGCGTCAACGCCTTTTTGCCCGGCTCACAGGTTGATCTGCGCCCGGTCCGCAATCTGGACAAGGTGATCGGCGAAAGCTTCGAGTTCAAGATCATCAAGCTGAACAAGCGCCGTGGCAATATCGTTCTGTCCCGCCGCGTTCTGCTCGAAGCCGAGCGTGAGTCGCAGCGTGGCGATACCCTCAAGACCCTGGAGGAAAACCAGGAGGTCGAAGGTGTGGTCAAGAACCTCACCGATTATGGCGCATTTATCGACCTTGGCGGAATCGACGGTCTGCTGCATATCACCGACATGTCCTGGGGCCGGGTCAAGCATCCGTCCGATATCCTGGCTGTTGGTGACAAGATCAATGTCAAGGTTCTCAAATTTGACCGCGAAAAGGAGCGTGTCTCGCTGGGTCTCAAGCAGATCACTCCCGATCCCTGGCTCGACGTGGTCGCCAAGTACCCGGTGGAAGCCAAGGTCACCGGCAAGGTTGTCAGCCTGACCGATTACGGTGCATTCATCGAACTGGAAGAGGGCGTCGAAGGTCTGATCCATGTATCGGAGATGAGCTGGACCAAGCGGGTCAAGCATCCGAACAAGGTTCTCTCGATCGGCGATGAAGTCGAGTCGGTGGTTCTGGCCGTCGATACCGATAACCGCCGCATTTCCCTCGGCCTCAAGCAGGTTGAGCCGAACCCCTGGGATGTTATCGGCGAGAAGTTCCCGATCGGCACCATCATCGAGGGCCAGGTCAAGAACATCACCGATTTCGGGATTTTCGTCGGTGTTGACGAAGGCATCGACGGTCTGGTGCACATTTCCGACCTCTCCTGGACCAAGCGGATCAAGCATCCGTCTGATGCCTTCAAGAAGGGTGACGTTGTCAAAGCGGTGGTGCTCAATATCGACCGTGACAACGAGCGTTTCTCCCTGGGGCTGAAGCAGCTGGCATCCGACCCCTGGGAGACCGTGCCGACCCGCTATGCGCCGGGGACCATTGTTAAAGGTCTGGTCACCTCGGTCACCGATTTCGGCATCTTCCTCGAACTGGAGGAAGGGATCGAGGGTCTGGTGCATGTCTCTGAGCTGAGCAAGGAAAAGATCGACGATCCGAAAGAGTTTACGACTGTCGGTCAGGATCTTGAAGCAGCAGTCCTGCAGGTGGATACCGTTGACCGCAAGATCGCTCTGTCGATCAAGAACCTCGACGAGCAAAAGGAAAAAGCGGAAGTCAACGAATTCCTCGGTGCTCAGAAGAGTGCGACTTCGAACCTCGGCGACCTGCTGCAGGGTGCCATGGGCCGTAAGTCTGACGACTGATATCACGAACAACCATCAGGGACTTCGGGTTCGCCCGAAGTCCCTTTTTAGCTGACCACTGATGAAAAAAAGACCTTTCCTGATGGCGTCATTGACCATCGGAACTATATTTGTTTTTTTTCTGCTGGTAATTTTTACCGCCGGGCTGCTTAGCAGTCATAAGATGGTCGTACCGGTCGGCGACAAAATCGGGGTTCTCCCGGTCGAAGGAGTGATCGCTGACGCCCAGCTTCTCGTTGAGCAGATCGATGAGTTCAGGGAAAGCGGTCAGGTTAAAGCGGTGGTCGTGCGGATCGATTCCCCTGGCGGGGGGGTTGCTCCTTCGCAGGAGATCCATGCGGCGCTCAAACGCTTGGCAGAAAAAAAGCCGCTGGTGATCTCCATGGGCTCGGTCGCCGCGTCCGGTGGCTATTATATCGCCGTGGCCGGTGAGCGAATCTTCGCCAACCCCGGCTCGATCACCGGCAGCATCGGCGTGATTATGTCGTTTCCGGACTACCAGGAGCTGCTCGACAAGGTCGGGGTGAAGACTGAAGTGGTCAAAAGCGGCCGTTTCAAGGATATCGGCTCCTCGACCCGAAAATTCACCGACGCCGACCGTGAACTGCTGCAGTCGATGATTGATGACGTGCATGGACAGTTCGTTGCCGCGATCGTTGCCGGCCGTGATATCCCGCTGGAAAGGCTGCAGCCTTATATTGACGGACGGATTCTGACCGGTCAGCAAGCCCAGCGAGTGGGTCTGGTCGATGAACTGGGAACATTCCAGGATGCGATTCAGTATGCCGCGAAGCTTGTCGGAATAGGAGACGATCCGGCTCTGATTTACCCGGAGCCGGAGGATCGCGACCTGTTAGAGCGTTTATTGCAAGGGGCTGCCAGCCGCTACCTCGGAGTTGAACTGCGTCCAAGATATTTCATAGGGCCACAGTTTTTGTGGGATGGTTATTGAATCTGACGGTGTCGTCTGCCGTCGCTTTGTTGCTGCCAGGAAGGTGAAGATGACCAAGAGCGAATTGATTGAAAAATTGTCCGATGAGCATGATCTTCTTAACAAGAAAGATGCCGAATCGATTGTCAACCTGATTTTCGGCGGGATCGGTGATGCCCTGGCCAGCGGTGACCGGGTCGAAATCCGTGGTTTCGGTTCCTTCTCGGTGCGTGAACGGGAAGCGCGTGAAGCGAGAAATCCCAAAAGCGGAGAGCTGGTTAAGATCCCATCACGAAAAACTCCGTTTTTCAAGACTGGCAAAGAACTGCGCGAGCGGGTCGACAGCTGAATAGAAGTATAGACAGCAAAAAGCCCTGGAATTCATTTCCAGGGCTTTTTTTATGGCTTCGACAATTGGCATGCGACATGTTTGTAAGATGGATTCCGACGTCCTACTCAAGGGATCCGGGATGGTCAGGCTGACCAGTCGCGCGATCGGTGTTTCGGTTGCCGGTTTTTAATCCTCATTACAGACAGTCGCTGCCAATTGTCAAATTATTTCCGGGATGCCGAAAAGGATCTTTTCCAATGACCTATTCTTCATCATGTCTACGGGGGAGATTTAAGGCGTCCTACTCACGGGCAGGCTTGCTCACCATCGCACCACGCTTCGACAGGTCAACTATACGTTGGTCAAGGTGTAAGATCAACTTCTAACACCCCAGAAAATCAAAGAACGATTTTTAGCTTGATTTGACAATAGCAATTCCCTCTAGTATGTCAAGAAGAAAAATTAGATAGTTTAAATGCGATATAGAAAGAATTGAACATACGTATGGATAGATGTTTATGAAATGGTCCATATTCCAGGGCCAGGTTGCCGAAGTTCATAGCGACCAGCGCCTTGATCTTTATCTTGCCGCACGCTTCCCTGAGATCTCACGGAGTAAAGCGAAAAAGTTGATTGATATCGGTGGGGTTCATGTAGATGGCCGCCGCGTCAGAAACTGCTCGAAACAAGTCGCGGCCGGCCAGCAGATTGAGGTTTATGTAGATCATTTGCCGCTTGAGCCTTATCGGATCTCTGCTGTAGACGTCGTTTATCAGGACCCCTATATCATTGTTTTGAACAAGCCGGCGGCAATCGATACCCAGCCGACTCACGCACGTTACAAAGGGACTCTTTACGAAGCTCTTTCTCTGTATCTGAAAAACCCTTATCGCCCGCAACAGAACGCGGAGCTTGGCATGGTGCAGCGGCTGGACCGGGGAACCAGCGGTCTGATCGTCTTTTCGACCCACAAGCAGGCCCATAAAGGACTCACAGAGATTTTTGTGGAGCATCGGGTCAAGAAGCGATATCTTGCTCTGGTTGTTTCAGTTCCGGACCCGGCCAGTGGTGAAATTGAGTCCCTGTTGGCGCGCAACCGGAAAGAGAATCGCGTCAAGTCTGTGGCAAAGGGGGGCAAGCGTGCCGTTACCAGGTATCGACTGATCGAAAGTTTCCACGCTGCGGCTTTGCTTGAAGTTGAACTGCTGACAGGCCGCTCCCACCAGATCCGCGCCCATATGTCTGAACGTGGTTGTCCGTTACTCGGCGATCAGAAGTACGGCGGCCCGGGAGAAATTTTTGGGCAGACCGTCCCGCGCCCGCTGTTGCATGCGGCTGAACTGGCGTTCAAGCATCCGGTGACTGGAGAGCTTCTGGAGTTCAGCCAACCTTTACCAGCGGACATGTTGACGCTGCTCAAGGTATTGAAAACACAATCGCCTGGCTAACTGAAAAGGATTGTTCCGTGACTTTTCCGCAAATAGATCCGGTTATTTTTTCCATCGGTCCGCTCGCGGTTCGCTGGTACGGCCTGATGTATCTCCTCGGCTTCGTTGGCGGTTACTTCGCCATGCTGCATGTCAGCCGCATCCGCGGTTATGGCCTCACCAAGGAAGTTCTCTCCGACCTTCTGTTTTATGCGGTTCTCGGGGTGGTGCTCGGCGGCCGGCTCGGCTACACCCTCTTCTACAACGCAGATTACTATCTGGCGCATCCGCTGCAGATTTTTTACGTCTGGGAAGGGGGAATGAGTTTTCATGGTGGCCTGATTGGGGTTGTCACCGTTCTGCTGATTTTTTGTTACAAACGCAAGTTCCCGATGCTGGAAATTTCCGACCTGGTGGTGATTGCAGTGCCGATCGGGCTTGGCCTCGGGCGGATCGGTAATTTCATCAATGGCGAACTCTGGGGGAGGGTGACCGACTTGCCCTGGGGAGTCGTTTTTCCGGTCGCCGGGCCAGAACCGCGCCATCCAAGCCAACTCTACGAGGCGCTTCTTGAAGGCCTGGTGCTGTTTGCGATTATCTATCTGATGCACCGAAAAGGGTTCAGGCAGGGTGTGCCGAGCTTCACTTTCCTGCTCGGCTACGGGATTTTTCGTTTCCTGGTTGAATATGTCCGTCAGCCGGATGAACACCTGGGATTTCTCTGGGGCGGGGCAACCATGGGGCAGTTGTTGTCATTGCCGATGATATTGGCCGGAGGCGTCGGGTTATGTTTCATCATCCGAGGGAGAGCGAATGAGCAGAATTGAGGGTGTTATTTTCGACTGCGATGGCGTGTTGTTCGAAAGTCGCGCGGCGAATTTGGCCTACTATAACCGCATTCTGGAGAAATTCTCCTATCCGCAGGTCACTCCGGAACAGCACCAGCGTGCCCACCTCTGCCACACGGCAAGTTCAGCCCAGGTTCTGGCTGAATTGATCGACGCGGACGCTCTGCAGCCGGCGTTGGATTATGCTGCAACGCTTGATTATCGCGAGTTCATTCCTTACATGCAGCCTGAGCCGCATTTGAAGGAAATGCTCGAGAGCTTGTCTGCCATACTGCCCCTGGCGATTGCCACCAATCGGGGAGGCAGCGTTGTGCCGATTCTGGCCCATTTCGGCCTGCAGGATTATTTCCAGGCGGTTGTGACAAGTCGTGATGTCACCCGGCCGAAGCCTGCTCCCGATATGCTGTTGCTGGCCGCAGAGCGTCTTGGTGTTGCAGGGGCTGCTTGTCTGTTCATCGGCGACTCAGAGCTGGATATGCAGGCTGCGGCAGATGCAAAAATCCCTTTTGCTGGTTATGGGGGGCTGGTTGCCGGGGAACATTCACTGCAGACCCATCTGCAGCTGCTCGAGGTGGTGGGCGTGCTGCGATAATGGGACAAGTCGCCGTACCCCGGATTTGTTCTTAAATTACGCGGGTTAATGTAGGTGCTTGGTCATTTCCAGGACGTTTGTCTGCCCTTTTTTAAGGTATTCCACCCGATCCATCAGTTTGAAAATAATCTGCACTCCGCGGCCCCCTTCGGCGGTCTCTTTAACCTTTAATTTCGACAGGTGCTTGATGTCGAAACCATGCCCCTGATCAAAAACTCTGATAATCAGATCTTTATCGGTCACAGAAATGGTGACTTTGACTTCTTTGCTGGGATCGCATTGGTTGGCATGGCAGATGGCGTTGGTCAGGGCCTCGGTCAGTACCAGATTGAGGTGATAGGCGAGCTCTTCCCGATCCCCCTGGTAGTACCCCAGGGAGTGAGCAAGGCTTTCCCCGATTTTTCCGATCATCCCAAGGTACTTGGTTTGATTGGGGAACTTGATATCGACTTCAATCTGCTTCGGCATTAACGACTTTCCGGTCTCAAGTTAGCCCGCGCAAGAGCTAGAAACTGTCCAGCGCCTCGTCCATGGAAGCGAAGATCTCAAAAACGCGGTGCAGCCGGGTCAGCTCGAACATGGAACGAACCTGGGGCTGCAGGCTGCAGAGTTTGAGGCTGCCATCACGTGCGCTGGCATTTTTGAAGCCCGAGACCAGGGCGCCGAGCCCGGAGGAATCGACAAAGCGCACGGCAGACAGGTCGATAACCAGGTTGCATTTGCCCTCGTCAAACAAGCCCAGCATCTGCTCTTTCAGATCGCCGCTGTTGTGTGCATCCATACGCTCTTCGTTGACTTCGATCTTAACGATTTCGCCCTGTTCAACAATGTTCAACTGCATAATAGCTCCTCGGTCGCATGTGGATATCTATCGATTTAAGGTTTTGAAAATTATACATCATTTTCTGAATTAAAGGTATTTTCTGAACGTTGTTCAGCCTTTGCGCTACTTGATGACCTGCATCACCACCAGGGTGATATCATCGTTGAAATGGCGCATCCCGGTAAATATTCTGACCTGATTGAGGATGCTGTCGATAATTTCCTGCGGAGAGAGCTGTTCAGATTCCCGCAGCAGATTTCCCAGCCGCTCCAGACCAAAGAATTCGCCCTGGTTATCTTCAGCTTCAACAATCCCGTCGGTATAGAGCAGCAACAGATCTCCCGGCGTGAGATGAGCGATTTTCTGTTCGAAATTGACGTTGTGCCTGATGCCGAAGATCAGCCCTTCGGCATCGAGATTTTCGAGCCGTTGTTCATCTTTCCGCCAGAGCAGAGGGGTGTTATGGCCGGCACTGGTGTAGCAGAGTTCCCGTTCCTGTGGCCGGTACTGCAGATAAAACATGGTCACGAACAGATCTGAACGATCAAGGTTCTTGAAGAAAAATTTGTTCAGCGCCTGCAGCATTTCCGCTGGCTTTTCAAGGCTTTCAATCTGCGAATGGATGAAGGTGCGGGCTTCCGCCATGATGAGTGCCGATCCGATGTTGTGCCCGGAGACATCGGCGATAATCAGGTCATAGGCCATGGTGTTTTCGCGACTGATGAAGTCGTAGTAATCGCCGCCGATCTGATGCGCCGGGACACAGAGCCCGGCCAAAGAAACGTGTTCCAGTTCCGGGAGGTCGGAAGGCAGAAGGCTCATCTGGATCTCTTTGGCGATCTGCATCTCATATTCCTGCTCCCGGGCTTTGAGCAGTTCCTGGAGCTGGTTGTGGTTTCTCCAGGCGATCCCGACCTGGCCGGCCAGGTTCTCAAACAACGCGATAAACTCGTCGGTAAAGATCCCCTTGACGGTCTTGGAGAAGGCTGACATGACGCCGACCGGTTCGCCTTCCACGACAATCGGTGTATGGGCGAACGAGGTGATCCCCTCACGGTGGATGATCTGCGCCGAGGAGGCCTTGTCGAGAAAATCGGTGTCGTTGATGACCGCCGTAACATTGGAAAGAAACGCCTGGCCGATGTAGGTATCCATATTCAGGTTGCGTTCCGATTGTCCGAAATGTTCCGAGGACATGCCGCGCTGGCTGTACACCACCAGGGTCATTGAATCATCGTCGAGGAAGCGGATGACACAGAGATCGAACTTGAACTGCTGCGAGAGCAGACCGAGGATATCGTCCAGGGTCTGCTGGATGCTGGCCCCGCTCGAGACGATCTGCGCCGCTTCGTAGAGCACGCTGAGCTGTTCCCGACTGGCGGCGTGTTTAATGGTGACCGTGCCGAAGATATCGAAGACATCCTCCATCTTGCTGCCGCGAGTCGAGAGGTAGTTCTCCAGGATGATGCGTGCCGGGGCCGCGCCGACATAGCCGGCCAGGGTCCGTTCGGTGAAGCTTTTCAGGTCGGGGATTTCATGGTCTGCAAGGCTGCCGCGGGCGTCTATTTCACGGTTGCCGAGATATTTTGTGATCGCCTGGTGAGCCGGCTTTTCGCCGATGAACTTCGACATCAGCTCGACAAATTCCATGATCGTCGGCGCTTTGCTGATCCGTTTCAACTGGGTCGGTACCGTCTCGGTTTCAAAGACGTCAACAAACTTCTCGGCTTGAATCCGTTCGGTTTCTGTCTGTTTCAGAAAAAAGGACAGTGTCAGATAGGCGGCCAGGTTGAAAAGCAGACTCCAGAACAGCGAATGGGTATAGATATCAAACCCCTGCAGGCCAAAAAGTTCCAGCGGCCGTAACAGGGTTATGCCGTAAAGTCCGTTCTGCAGAATATCGCTGTCGACCCAGCCGGAACGAACAAACGAAGGGATCAGCAGAGTATAGAACCAGAGCAGAAAGCCGAGGCTCAAGCCGACGGTTGCCGCTTTACGGTTGGCGCGTTTCCAGTACAGGCCGCCGATAATCGCCGGGGCGAATTGAGTTGCGGCCATAAATGAGATCAGCCCCATGTTGACCAGGGCATAGGAATCGCCGATGACTTTGAAGTAGAGGTAGCCGAGAAAAACCACCAGCAGGATTCCCAGCCGCTTGAGGTTGATCAGGATGCCGGAGAAATTATCGGCCTCGAGTTTCATTTTCAGGATCAGCGGCATGACCAGGTGGTTCAACAGCATGGTCGAGATGGTCACCGAAGAGACCATCACCATCCCGGCCGAGGCGGAAAAACCGCCGATGAAAACCAGTAGGGCCAGCCAGGGATGACCGGCGGACAGGGGCAGGGTCAAAACAAAATAATCGGCCTGCGAAGTGTCTCCGCCGTTCAGAATCAGCCCTCCCAGAGCGATTGGAATGACAAACAGGTTGATCAGGAACAGGTAGGCCGGAAAACGCCACATCGCTTTTTTGATATGATTTTCATCGGAATTTTCGATGACCATGATATGAAACTGGCGCGGCAAAAACATGATCGCCATCATCGACAGGACGATCAGCGTGAACCATTTGGTATAGGGGGTCTGTTCGGTGCCGAGCCGGAACAGGTCGCGGCGCTCCGGAAACTGTTCGAAGAAGCGCTGGAAGATATCGGTGTAGCCGTCGAACAGGCCGTAGGTGACGAAGATGCCGACAGCAAGAAACGCAACCAGCTTGACCAGCGATTCCAGGGCGACCACGGCCACCAGGCCTTCGTGGCGTTCCGAAGAGTCGAGATGTCTGGCGCCGAACAGGACCCCGAAGATGCCGAGCACCATGGCAACAATGAAGCCGGTGTCCATATAGGGGGGAAGCTTTGGCGCCAGGGCATGAAAACCCAACTCGGGAGCTGCCAGCGGAGTCGATACCAGGTCGAGTGTGAAAGCAATTGCCTTCAGCTGCAGGGCGATGTAGGGCATGATGCCGAACACCGCAAACAGCGTGACGATTGCCCCCAGTATGGCCGAGCGATCATAGCGGCTGGAGAGAAAGTCTGCGATGCTGACGATATTCTGCTGTTTGCTGATGCGGATCATTTTTCGCAGCAGAAACCACCAGGTAAACGCGATCAGCGTCGGGCCGATGTAGACCGGGAGAAATTCGAGACCGCTGGTGGCCGCCCTGCCGACACTGCCGTAAAAGGTCCAGCTGGTGCAATAGACCGCAACCGACAGGGAGTAAATATAGGAGTTCGACAGCAGGCTGCGCCCCAACTGGCGGCGCCGGTCGGCGTAATAGGCCACCATGAAGAGCAGGGCAAAATAGATCAGTGAAACGATCAGGACGATCTTTCCAGAAATCATGATCTGCCGCGCCCTCCAGACTGGTCATCACTGTCCTGGTCGACCTTGCCGATTTTTCGGGCAAAATACCAGGTGACGAGAATGGAAGCCGGCCAGCCGATGAAGAAGTAGACGACCAGGGTCGGGACGCCGTAAAACAGGTGTTGGTTATTGAAAATATGGATAAACGGGAAATTGATCATGATAATGCCCAGAATGAGGCACAAAATCCAGGCTTCCTTGGTCGAATTCCCTTGATACTTGCTCATGCTTGTCCTTTATGGCCGCAGCCTGTGTATCTGCTGTGCGGCCAAGTGTATCAAGTGTTTATTGGGAAAAGTATATATTTTGAAATTTATCAGAGATTTCGCGTCTGTAAAGTGATTTTTAGGCACCGGAAAGGGTTTGACGCTGTTTGTTTGAGTGTGTTAGTTATCAGCATTTAAATTCTGCGTGCTATTGTTGTTCATTAACCATTAAAAAGTGCGGATGAGGGATAACATCTTGCGAATCTCATTTCAGCGCAAAAAATGTATGGGTTTTACCAGGAATCTGCTGATGTGTTCACTCCTGGTTCTCACCGCCTGCGTTGCCAGGCAGGCTCCCGCACCAGAGCTGGCGGGACCCTTCAGCTATCGTTCCGACTATGCAGAGCCTTCCGCCAAAGCCCTTTATGCCTACAGTCAATTCCGTCTGCTGGCGAGCGACAACCGCTGGGACGAAGCAGTAGCAGCGCTCGAGCGGGCCCTGGCATTTGATCAGCAGTCCGCCCATCTGCAAATGGCGCTGGCCAAGGCGCTGCTGCACAAAAACGAGGCGGAACGTTCCACGCAGATTCTGCAGGATCTGGTCTCCCGCCGGCCAAAGCACGTTGACGGGCATGAGCTGCTCGGTGACCTGCTCAGTTACCAGAACAAGCATCTCCAGGCGATAGAACATTATCGCACCGCGCTGCAGATCGCGCCGGAGAATGAAATGCTGCAGATGCGCCTGGCCATGGCCCATGGACGGGCCGGGCAGAACGATGAAGCCATCAGTATTCTGGAAGTTTTGGTCAAGGACCATCCAGAAGCGAAGCTGGCGCGGCTGTCACTGGCCAGGTTTTACCTGGAACAAAACGACCCGGAGAAGGCCCGCCAGGCGTACCGCGATCTGCTGATGCATTATCCCGATCACCAGCAGGGTATTCTTGAGCTCGGCAAACTGCTCGAAGAACAGCAGATGATCGCCGAAGCCTTCGAGCTCTATCGGGAAGGGGTGCGCACCAATCCGCGCGCCGCGGCGGTTCGGCAGCAACTCGCGCTGCTCTATATCAAACAGAATCGGCTTCCCGAAGCCCTGCTCCAGTTACAGGCGGTGCGCCAACAGTATCCGGAAAACAACCGGGTACTGGGACGGATTGCCCTGATTCATCTGCAACAGGAGGATTGGCTCCAGGCCGAAACCGAATTTCGCGAACTGCTGCAGCATGAGCCGGAAGATGATCGTCATCGTTACTATCTCGGCATGGCTCTGATCGGCCTGGGGAAGAACAGTGAGGCGATCGAACTTATGGCGCCGATCAAGGAGTCTTCGCCCATCTTCACCGAAGCGGTCTTGCAACTGGCTTATCTTTACCGCCAGGCGGAGCAGACCGAGCTGGCGATCCAGGCCCTGCGCAAGCTGCTTGCCCTCGATATTCATACGCCGGAGATTTACTACTATCTGACCGCATTTCTGGGCGACGGAGACCAGCTGGAAAAAGCCGCGGACGCAATTTCTGCCGGCCTGGAAAAGTTCCCGAACGATATTAACCTGCTTTACCAGAGTGGTTTGATTTACGAAAAATTGGGGCAGCGCGACAAGGCGCTCGCGGCGATGCAGCAAGTTCTGAAGTTCGACGCTGACCACGCCGATGCACTCAATTTTATCGCTTACCATCGCGCCGAACATGGCGAGCAGCTTGAGCTGGCCCTTGGGCAGGCGCAGAAAGCGCTTGCGCTCAAGCGTTCCGGTTACATCATTGATACCCTCGGCTGGATCTACTACAAACTGGGCCGCTTTGAAGAAAGCCGTACCCAGCTGGAAGAGGCCTCCAGCCTGCATCCCGATGATCCCGTTATTCTGGAACATCTCGGCGACCTTTACCGGGCGCTGACCCTCTGGGGCAAGGCTGCCGAAACCTATCGCAGAGTCCTCGAACTGAATCCGCAGGCGGAAGGGGTGCAGGAGAAGCTGGATGCCCTGCCGAAGGAGCTGCTGGAATGATCAGACTGCTGCTCAGCGGTCTTCTGTTGCTGGTTCTGGCGGCCTGTGCCAGGCCACCGCAGCCGATCTGGACCGACCTGCCGAGCACGGCACAGCTGCTGGAGCGGCTGCAAAAAACCACCGGGCAGGTCCGCTCCCTGGATGCTGAAGCCAAGGTCGGGCTGACCGTTAAGGGGAAATATGTCTCCAGCCAACAGTTCCTGCTGGCGGAAAAACCGGACCGGTTTCGCGCCGATGTTCTCTCCGGCTTCGGTCAGTTGATCCTGCAGCTGACCAGTGACGGCGAAGAATTGGCGGTCTTCCTCAATACCACGGTGCCGGGGCGTTTTTTCCGCGGGCCGGCGAGCTTTGAGAATCTGTCCCGTTTCACCCGTGTGCCGCTGGCCGATAAAGACCTGATCCGGCTGCTGCTTTACGACCCGCCTCTGATAGACTTCGAAGCCTCTGAAGTGCAGGTCAGCGAAGAAGGCCTGGTGTTGCGGCTGAGTTCAAACGAACGCTTTCAGGACTTGCTTTTTGATCGCCAGCTGCACTTAGTCGGTTGTCGCTATCTGGCAAAGGATGAAGCGCTGCTTGACGTGAAGTATGGAAAGATTGATGAGCAGGACCTGTTCCCGCGGACAGTACGGATCGAATTGCCGCGCGAAGAGACCAGCGTCGCATTGCGGTTCTCCGCCCTGCAGACCAACGTGTCGATACCGGCGGAACGCTTCCGCCTGAAACAGCCGGAGAAGATTCAGGTCGAGGCCCTGCCTTGATGCCCGGTGTCCGGATTGGAGTGTTTCCTATGTGGCGAGCCCTTCTCAGTTTGCTGTTGTGCCTGACCGTATCAGCCTGTCAGAATTCCCAGGACGCCAGCCTGCCGGGCGTGGAAGAGGTCATAACGCCGGAGTATGGTGACACCTTTATCGAAGCATCGATCGGCGATGCCAGCACTCTCTTGCCGGTGCTGGCATCGGACAGCGCTTCCAGCGACATCAGCGGACTGGTCTACAACGGCCTGGTCCGTTACAACAAGGACTTGAAGATTGAAGGAGAACTGGCTGAATCCTGGGAGGTTTCCGCGGACAACCTGACGATCACCTTCAAGCTGCGGCAAGACGTCAACTGGCACGATGGGACGCCTTTTACCGCCGAGGATGTGTTGTTCAACTATCAGCTTTACACCGACCCCAAGACCCCGACCGCCTATGCCGAATCCTTCAAGCAGGTGATCAAGGCGGAGGTGCTCGACCCTTACACTTTTCGTGTTGTCTATGAGAAACCTTATGCCCCGGCGCTTATCAGCTGGGGAATGCCGGTCCACCCGAAGCATCTGCTCGAAGGGCAGGATGTGACCAAGAGTCCACTGGCGCGCAAACCGGTCGGAACCGGCCCGTTCAAGCTGGTCGACTGGCAGGCCGGGGAGAAGATTGTCCTGGAAAGCAACCCTGATTATTTCGAAGGACAGCCGTATATCAAGCGGGTTGTTTACCGCATCATCCCCGACCCTTCGACCCAGTTCCTCGAGCTGCAGACCGGCAGCCTCGATTTCATGGGCCTCAGCCCGCTGCAGTTCGATCGGCAGACCGACACCCTGGCATTCAAGCGGCTTTATAACAAGTACCGTTACCTCAATTTCGGCTATACCTACCTGGGTTATAATCTGAAGCGGCCACTTTTTCAGGATAAGCGGGTACGCCAGGCGCTTGCTTGCGCGATCAACAAAAAAGAGATCGTCGACGGGGTGCTGATGGGCTACGGCGTGGCGGCGACCGGCCCTTATAAACCGGACACCTGGGTCTACAACCCTAAAGTCCGTCGCTACGACTACAACCCGCAGAAGGCGCGGGAGCTGCTGGCCGAAGCCGGCTGGGCCGACAGTGACGGCGATGGCATCCTGGAAAAAGATGGGAAAAAGCTCGCATTTACCATCGTCACCAATCAGGGCAACGACCTGCGCTCGAAGACCGGTGAAATCATCCAGCGGCGCTTTCGCCAGATCGGCGTCGATGTCCAGCTGCGGATCATCGAATGGGCGACTTTCCTCAAAGAATTTATCAACCCGGGGAAATTCGACGCCACCATCCTCGGCTGGACCGGCGGGCCCGAACCGGATCAGTACAACATCTGGCACTCCAGTAAGACCGGGCCGCGGCAGCTGAATTTCATCGGTTTCAAAAACGCGGAAGTCGACAGCCTGCTCGAATCTGGCCGACGGATATTCGATCTGGAGCAACGCAAGGCCTATTATGACCGTTTCCAGGAAATACTGGCCGAGGAGCAGCCCTACACATTCCTCTATATTGCGGAGGCTCTGCCGGCGATATCAAAACGCTTTCGCGGGGTTGAACCCGCGCCGGCGGGAATCAGGTATAATTTCCACAACGAATGGTTCGTGCCCAAGGCCGAACAGAAGTATGCCCGCTAGCCCGCACCTGGATTTTACTTAGATGCTGCACTATATCGTCAAACGTCTGTTACTGATGCTGCCGCTGCTGCTGGGGATCACCCTGATCTCCTTCGTGGTCATCCATCTGGCGCCCGGGGAACCGACCGATATGCAGACCCAGATGAACCCGCAGGCCAGCGAGGAGCTGCAGGAACGTCTGCGGGTGCAGTACGGACTGGACCAGCCGCTCTACGTTCAATATGGCCGCTGGCTGAGCCGCCTGGTGCAGCTCGATTTCGGCGAGTCGTTCGCCACCGACCGCCGGCCGGTGCTCGACAAGGTGCTGGAGCGGCTGCCGGTGACCATTCTGCTGAATATCCTCTCGATCCTGTTGATTCTCGCGGTCTCGATTCCCCTGGGGATACTCTCGGCCGTCAAACGCAATTCCGGTTTTGATCGCGCCACCACGATTTTGGTCTTCACCGGTTTTGCCATGCCCTCGTTCTGGCTGGCGCTGCTGCTGATGGACTGGCTGGGGGTGCGCCTCGGGGTGCTGCCGATTTCGGGCATCAAGTCGCTCGGCTACGAGTATCTGAGTTTCGGGGCGCAGCTTGTCGACCGCATCAGTCATCTGATTCTGCCGGTGTTCGTTTCGGCCATCGGCGGGCTGGCCGGGTTCTCCCGCTACATGCGCTCGAATATGCTCGAAGTCGTCCGCCAGGATTATATCCTGACCGCCAGGGCCAAGGGGCTTTCGGAGCGTACGGTGATCTACAAGCACGCGCTGCGCAACGCGCTGTTGCCGGTGATCACTATCCTCGGCCTGTCGGTTCCCGGCCTGATTGGCGGCAGCGTGATTTTCGAGACGATCTTCGCCATCCCGGGAATGGGGAAGCTTTTTTACGATGGCGTGATGATGCGTGACTATCCCCTGATCATGGGGATTCTGGTGATGGGCGCGGTGCTGACCCTGGTCGGCAACCTGCTGGCCGATATCTCCTACGCCGTTGCCGATCCGCGCATTCGCCATGGCCAACAGGGGGAGGGGTAATTTGATGAACAGGGGGCATTATGCAGCTTAAGGCAACCCGGCTGGGCGAAATGTTGCTCGAAGCCGGTCTGATCGATCAGTTTCAGCTCGAGTCGGCGCTGTCGATGCAGCGCAACCTGGGCGGGCGGATCGGGAGCGCGCTGGTCAAGCTTGGCTATCTGCCGGAAGAGACGATTCTCGAGTTTCTTGAATCACAGTCTAAGTACTCGCGGACCGATCTGCAGGATCTCGAAATTCCCCTGGAGTTGATGAAATTGATCCCGGCCAGTCGGCTCACCCATCTGCTGGTGATTCCGATCGAGCTGCGAACCCAGGGAAAGGAAAAAATCCTGCGGGTGGCGATGACCGACCCGACCAATCTCAAGCTGATCGACGACCTGCAGTTCGCAACCGGCTGCCGGGTACTGCCGGTCTTGGCGCCGGAAGAGGAGATACGCCAGGCGTTGAAAAAGAACCTGCCGCTCGAACAGCCGAAGCCGAAGCCTCGCGAGGGCGACCTGGAAAGCGCTTTCGATGAGTTTCAGGTGGTCGACCTTGAATATGCGAAAGTAAAAGATCCGCGGGTCGATCGGCTGCTTGAACTGCTTAAGGAGAAGGGGATCCTCAGTGTTATCGACGTTGAACGCGTCAAGTACGATTAACTGATGTTTGCGACGCGAAGCAGATTTCTCAAAGATGTCGTCTGGCAGCGTCTGCGCCACAACCGCATGGCGCTATCCGGCGGCCTGATTGTCCTGGTCATGTTTATCATGGCCGCGGCCGCGTCACTGGTCAGCGCCGATCCGGCTGCGATCGATGTCGGTCAGAGCTTGCTCGGGCCCAGCTGGCAGCATCCCCTCGGCACCGATGACCTGGGGCGTGACGTGCTGGTGCGGATGCTCTACGGGGCGCGGATCTCCCTGCTGGTCGGTTTCGTCGCGGTCGGCATCTCCTGCCTGATCGGGGTTGTCGTCGGGGCGCTGGCGGGATATTACGGGGGCTGGGTTGACGCCCTGGTGATGCGTTTCGTCGATATCATGCTCTGCTTTCCGACCTTCTTTCTGATCCTGGCGGTGATCGCTTTTCTCGAACCGTCGATTTGGAACATCATGATTGTCATCGGTCTGACCAGCTGGATGGGGGTTGCACGATTGATCCGTGCCGAGTTCCTCAGCCTGCGTCAGCGCGATTTTGTCCTCGCCGCGCAGGCTCTGGGGGCTTCGGATGGCCGCCTGATCTTCCGCCATATTATGCCGAATGCGCTTTCGCCAGTACTGGTTTCGGCCACGCTGGGGGTGGCCGGGGCGATCCTGACCGAGAGCGCCCTGTCGTTTCTCGGTATCGGCGTACAGCCGCCGACGCCCTCCTGGGGGAACATGCTGATCACCGGCAAGCAGACCCTCGGCAGCGCCTGGTGGCTCTCGGTGTTCCCCGGTTTGGCGATCCTGATTACCGTGCTCGGTTATAACCTGCTCGGCGAAGGGATTCGCGATGCCCTCGATCCGAGGCTGAAGGAATGATCGGTTCAGAAACTCCTGAGCTGCTGCTGGAAAATCGCTTCGCCGCTTTGCAGGCGGAAGACTATGTCAGTGTCTATGCCAGCTACCATCGCGAGGCCCCGTTTCGCCGGCAGTTTGCCGATCGGGAGGCGTATCTGGCGTTTGCTCGTCAGCATCTCCGCCAGATACAGCTGCATGACTGGCAGCTGCTGCGGCAGCGCCCGGTAACGCCGGGGCAGGTCGAGGTGATTCTCGGGATGGAGGTCGGGGTTGACGGCGGTAAAGAGTTTTTTTACGAGCTGGCCCTGTTGATCGAAACGGCAGCCGGATGGCGCTACCATTCGGCGCAGAAGCTCAGCGCCGAGGATTATTCTGCCGCCCCGGAGCGCCTCGACTTCGTACATTTCGACCAGGTTGCCGAAAAGATCCGGTTCTGATTATGCCTGAATTACCGGAAGTCGAAACCACCTGCCGCGGCATCGCGCCGCTGATCAGCGGGAAAACCATCGCCCAATTGATCCTGCGCGCCGAGAAACTCCGCTGGCCGCTCGACCAGTCTCTCTGTCTGCAGCTGCCGGGGCAGACGCTGCTCGCGGTAGAACGGCGGGCCAAGTACCTGCTGCTGTACACCGGCCAGGGCACACTGCTGTTGCACCTGGGCATGTCGGGCAGCCTGCGGGTGATCCCGGCCGAAACCACAGAGAATAAGCACGATCATGTCGACCTGATCTTTACCGACGGCAGCTGCCTGCGTCTGACCGATCCGCGAAAATTTGGTGCGCTGCTCTGGACCGAGGCGGATCCGTTTTCCCATCCGCTGCTCGCGAACCTCGGCCCCGAACCTTTGTCGGATCAATTCAGCGGTGATTATCTTTACACCGCGTCACGCAAGCGAAAAATCGCCGTCAAGCCATTTGTCATGGATCAGAAGCTGGTGGTCGGCGTCGGCAATATCTACGCCAGCGAGGCCCTGTTCGGCGCCGGCATCGACCCGCGGCTGCCGGCCGGAAAGATCGGCCGCGAACGCTACCGGCGGTTGGCGGCTGAAATCAAGCGGGTACTGGAGTTGGCGATTGCCGCCGGCGGTACGACGATCAACGATTTCAGCCAGTCAGACGGCAAGCCGGGCTATTTTAAACAGCAGCTGCAGGTTTACGGACGGGATGGCCAGCCCTGTTTGAGCTGCGGCCGCAAGCTCAGAACCATGCGTTTGGGGCAGCGCTCAACCTATTTCTGCAGCCACTGCCAGCGTTAACGTATCAGGAACTCACATGGACGCATATCGCTATATTCTCCCCTACAGGGTCCGGGTCGCCGACCTCAACTACGGCGGCCATGTCGCCAATTCGGCGGTGTTGAACATTTTTCAGGATGCCCGCATCGGTTTCCTGGCTAACCTCGGACCCTACACGGAGCTGGATCTGGGCGGTTGTGGCATTATCCTGCCGGAAGCTCATGTCTACTTCAGAGCCGAGATGTTTCTGCATGACCAGCTGCAGGTCGGGGTTCGCTGCCGTAAACTCAAACGCTCCAGTTTTCTACTCGAATACCGGATCGAGCGGAACGCTGAGGTGACCGCGGAGGGTGAAACCCCAGTGGTCTGCTTCAATTATCAGAAACGTAAAACCTGCCGCATCCCGGCCGATTTCCGTTCCCGCCTGGCCGACTTCGAAAGCCTCTGAGTCGCTCCCCGCCGCGTTGCGCTGCCCGTCTTTTTTCTGATCGATTTCTGGTCATCTTGATCGCTGCTGTGGCCTCCCGCTGTTGCTCCCTGTTCAACTGGCGGTAAACCGGCTTTGTCCTTGACGGATGCAAGGCGCAAAGGGTATTGTGCGCAGCAAAAATACGACTGTTTAAGGATTGTTACAGATGGAAGAACTGAACGAACTGTTGCAGCAACGCCGGGCGAAAATCGCCAGCTATCAGGAGGCGGGCGTCAACCCCTTTGCCAACGATTTCAAGGTGGCCCACACGACCGGGCAGGTTCACGAGGCGCATGCTGCTGACGATAAAGAGAAGCTGGAAGATTTTGAGGGCGAATACCGTCTCGGCGGTCGGATCATGGCGCGCCGTGATTTCGGCAAGGCGGCCTTTCTGCAGCTGCAGGATGGCGCTGGCCGGCTGCAGGTCTACGTCGCAAAAAATGAGGTCGGCGACGCGGCGTTTGCCCTGTTCAAGAAGTTCGATATCGGCGATGTGGTCGGTGTCTGCGGTGTTCCTTTCCGCACCAAAACCGATGAGCTCTCCTTGCGCGCCGGCGAAATCCGCCTGCTGACCAAGTCGCTGCTGCCGCTGCCGGAGAAGTGGCACGGCCTGACCGACGTGGAGACCCGCTATCGGCAACGTTATCTCGACCTGATCGTCAATCCCGACGTGCGCGAGGTGTTCCGCAAGCGCAGCCAGATCGTCAGCCTGATCCGCGAGTTCATGCTCGACAACGACTATCTCGAAGTCGAGACGCCGATGATGCATCCGGTGGCTGGCGGCGCCACCGCCAAGCCCTTCACCACCCACCACAACACCCTGAAGATGGACCTGTTTCTGCGCATCGCGCCGGAGCTCTACCTGAAGCGGCTGGTGGTCGGCGGCTTCGACCGGGTGTTCGAGATCAACCGCAATTTCCGCAACGAGGGGATCTCGATTCAACACAACCCGGAGTTCACCATGATGGAGTTCTACCGGGCCTTCGCGACCTATCACGATCTGATGGATTTTACCGAAGAGCTGATCTGCCACGTGGCCGACAAGGTCTGCGGCGGGCTGTTGATCCCCTATGGCGGCAAGGAGGTCGACCTGACCCCGCCCTGGGAGCGATTGACCCTGAAGGAAGCGATAATCAAGTACGGCGAGGTGGAGCCGGCGGTGCTCGAAGATCATCAGCAGTCCCTGAATTATGCCAAAACACTCGGGCTGGAGATCGAAGGGCAGATCGGCCACGGCAAGTTGCTGGCCGAAATCTTCGACGAAGTGGTCGAGCCGAACCTCTGGCAGCCGACCTTCATCACCGAGTATCCGACCGAGATCTCGCCGCTCTCGCGCAAGAATGACGAGCGCCCCGAGGTGGTTGATCGTTTCGAGCTGTTCATTGTCGGGCGCGAGCTGGCCAACGCCTTCTCCGAGCTCAACGACCCCCTCGACCAGAAAGAGCGTTTCCTCCAGCAGCTGGAAGAAAAAGCGGCTGGCGACGAAGAGGCGCACGAGATGGACGAGGATTACATCCGCGCGCTGGAATACGGTCTGCCGCCGACCGCCGGCGAGGGGATCGGCATCGACCGGCTGGTGATGCTGCTGACCGATTCGGCGTCGATCCGCGACGTCATCCTGTTCCCGCAACTCAGACCTGAAGTCGGCTGAACAGCCGACTGCTACGGACACCCATGGCCTACGAGTGGTTCGTCAGCCTCCGTTACCTGCGCGCTAAACGGAAGCAAACCTTTATATCGGTGATCTCTTTTTTCTCCATCGCCGGAGTCACCCTGGGAGTTGCGGCGCTGATTCTGGTGCTGGCGGTGATGACCGGCTTCACCGACGGAGTGCGTCAGCAGATCCTCGGTAATGTGCCGCATGTTCTGATACAGAAATTCGGCGAGGGGATCGAGGATTATCAAAGACTGGTCGAGGTTGCCGAGCAGTCGCCGCATGTGGTCTCCGCGACGCCGTTTGTCTCCAAGGAGGCGATGCTGCTGTCGCGCGGGAATGTCGCGGCGGTCAGTGTCAAGGGGATCAGCGCCCAGCATAAGGTCTTCGGCCAGGCTCTGTTGACAGCCGAAGACCGGCCGATTCGTGAACTGTTTTACGATGCCGAGGCAGAGCGGCCTGGGATTATCATCGGCATCGACACGGCGACCAGCATCGGGGTTGCGGTCGGCGATTTGATCAACGTGATCCCGCCGATGTTCACGATTACCCCGTTCGGCATGATCCCGAAGATGAAACCGTTCCGCGTGGTCGGGATTTTCGAAAAGCAGAGCAGCCTGGTCGACAGTTTCTATGCCTACATTCCGCTGCGGGTCGCGCAGAGCTTTCTCGATCTGGAAGGGGTGGTGAGCGGCGTTGAACTGGAGGTCGATAATTTCGACCGGGCCCCGCAGGTCGCCGGAGCGCTGAGCGAGGAGTTTCAATTTCCTTACGTAATCCGCCCCTGGCAGAGTATTTACGGCTCGTTCCTCTCGGCCCTCAAACTGGAAAAGCTTGGACTGTTCATCGTGTTGGCGATCATTGTCCTGGTTGCCGCCTTCAATATTGCGACCACGCTGATCATGGTCGTGATGGAAAAGAACCGGGACATCGCCATTCTGCGGGCGATGGGCGCAAACGCCCGCAGCATTATGAAAATTTTTGTTCTGGAGGGCTTTATCATCGGCACCCTCGGGACCTTGCTCGGGACTGCGCTCGGGGTGTTCCTGGCTCACTATGCCGACGCGCTGATCAAATTTCTCGAACGGACCTTTGAAATTCGGATTTTCGATCAGGCCGTTTACGGGATGGAACGTTTTCCTGCCGAGATCGTGACCACCGACGTTATCGCCGTGATGGTCATGGCCATGGCGATTTCACTGCTGGCGACGATCTACCCGGCCTGGCGCGCATCCCGCATGGATCCCGCGGAGGCGTTGCGTTATGAATGAGCCGGCGTTGATTGAAATCCGCAATCTGGAAAAGAATTTCACCACGCCCGGAGGCGTGATCGATGTCCTGCAGAAGATCGATCTGAAAATCTGTGCCGGTGAGCGGGTTGCTGTGGTCGGGGCGTCTGGGGCGGGCAAAACCACCTTGATGCATATTCTGGGTGGCCTGGATCAGCCGAGCGCCGGGGAGATTCTTTTCGAAGGGCAGAGTATTTTCGCCCTGCGCGGTCCGGCGCTGGATGCCTTTCGAAATCGGACGGTCGGTTTTGTCTTTCAGTTTCATCAGCTGCTGCCGGAGTTTTCCGCGCTGGAGAATGTCATGATGCCGCTGCTGATCGGCCGGGTGGCACGTGATGAGGCGGCACAAAAAGCGACCGGTCTGCTGGGCGAAGTTGGCCTGGGGCACCGGCTGCATCATAAGCCCGGGGCTCTGTCCGGCGGTGAGCAGCAGCGGGTTGCGATCGCGCGGGCGCTGGTTCGTGAACCAAGGCTGCTGCTGGCGGATGAACCGACCGGCAACCTCGACAGCAGTACGTCGGAAGAGATCATGGAGCTGCTCAACCGGATGCATCAACAGCGCGGCCTGACCATGATCATCGTCACGCACAATCATGCCTTAGCGGCGAGCCTTGATCGGGTCTTACGGATTGAAGACGGACTGCTCGCCAAAGACATTTTAAATTGAACTCATGACGGCGATTTTCTATAATCCCGTCTTTGCCTAATTTTTCGTTGTTGAGGGATTTTTCAATGCTGAAAAAAACTCTGCTGGCACTTTGTTTGTTGCTCTTACTGGCCTTCGGTGCTGCTGCGAGCGATTTCAAGGTGTCGGACATTCTGGTTGAGGGGAACAACCGCATCGAAACGGCCACGATTCTGGCGGCCATTCCGATCAAGCCCGGCGATCAGGTCTCCCTCGAGGACGTCGATCAGGCGATGCAGAGTATTTTCTCGCTCGGGCGGTTTGAAGATATCTCGGTGGACTTAACCGAGATACAGGGGGCAAAGCTGCTGACCTTTGTCGTCAGTGAGCTGCCGCTGGTTCGTGATGTGCGCTTTGCGGAGAACGATCACCTGGGAGAAGAGAAGCTGCGCGCCCTGGTCAGCGTCAAAATCCCTGAAATGTTCAGCCATGCCAAGGTGAAGGCAAGTATCAGGGAGATAGAAAAAGCTTACATAGAGGATGGCTACCACGCGGTAAAAGTAGAGCCGGAAGTAGACATCGACGAGCGGAACGAGGCCACCTTGACCTTCAGGATCAAGGAAGGCAAAAAGGTTCTGATCGATGAAATCCGCTTTGTCGGCAACAGGGTCTTCGATGAGGATGAGCTGGAAGATGTCATGGAGACCCGCGAGCGTTGGTGGCTGTCCTGGCTGACCGGGCGTGGTGCCCTTCAGGAAGAGATTGTCCAGCTCGATCTGGAGCGCATCAAGGCACATTACCACGATAAGGGGTATATGGACGTCAAGGTCGCCCAGCCGGTCGTGGGCCTGATCGAGGAAAACAAATACCTGGATCTGATGATAGAGATCAATGAAGGACCGCAGTATAGAACCGGCAGCATCGACATCAAAGGTGATCTGCTCAAAGGCAAAGATGAGTTGCTGAGCCATGTCAAGCTCCAGTCGGGCGAAGTTTTCAGCCGGGAACTGCTGCGCAACAGCGTTATCGAACTGACCGACCTGTATGCCGATCAAGGCTATGCTTATGTTAACGTTGCCCCATTAACCAGTAAAAATACCGAGCAGCTGCTGATCGACTTAATGTTCGATGTCGAGCAGGGAACCAAGGTCTTTGTCGAAAAAGTTGAAATCCGCGGCAACACGAAAACCCGCGACAAGGTCATCCGCCGGGAGATTCCGCTCGCCGAAGGCGAGCTCTACAGCGCCAGCAAGATCAAGGCAGGCAACCGCAACCTGCGCAATCTCGGCTTTTTCGAAGAGGTCAACGTAACCACCGCGCCGGGGTCCGATCTTGACAAGTCGGTGCTGAAGGTTGATGTGAAAGAGCAGGCGACGGGTACCTTCTCAGTCGGCGTCGGTTACTCCTCTGTCGATCAGTTTATTTCCCAAGGATCGATCAGCCAGGACAACTTCATGGGTTACGGTATCAAGCTGAATCTGGCCGGTTCGATAAGCGGCAGCAGCACAACCTTCCAGGTCGGTGTCAGTGATCCCCATTTTCTTGATACCGATTGGACGCTGGCGGGAGAAGTCTATAAAACCGAGCGGGAATTTGACGATTACGATGAAAGCCGGACCGGTGGTTCGCTAACCGCCGGGCACCCGATTGCGAAATATACCAAAGGCTTTTTGACCTACCGGTATGAAGAGCAGGAAATTACAGAAATCGAACCCACGGTCACGAACAAATTTATTCTTGACCAGGAGGGTGAAACGACACTCTCTTCACTGACCGGCCGCATTGTGCGCAACAGCACCGATTATCATGTCGACCCGAGCAAGGGTGGAATTACCAAATACACCCTCGAGTATGCCGGTCTCGGCGGCACGGAAAACTTTTTGAAAGTCAACGCAGAGCATCGCCAATTCTTCCCGCTGTTCTGGGGAACGGTCTTTTCAATCCACGGCGAGGTCGGTTACCTGGTTTCCACGGATGATGAAGAAACCCCCATCGGCGAACGCTACTTCTTGGGTGGAATTCGGACCATGCGCGGTTTTCAAACTCGCGAGGTCGGTCCCAAAGAAGATGATTCATTCATCGGCGGTGAAAAGATGGGCTACTTCAATGTTGAGTATATTTTCCCAATCTATAAGAAGCTGGGACTTAAAGGATTGGTCTTTTACGATACCGGCAACGCCTGGCTTGATAGTGAAGATTATTTTTCCGATATGCGCAACAGTGCCGGAGCCGGCATCCGCTGGAAAAGCCCGCTGGGTCCATTACGGTTTGAATGGGGGTATAACCTCTCCCCGCGGGATGATGAGAAGCAATCGGTGTTCGAATTTTCGATCGGTTCAGCTTTTTAACAGCTGAAATTTACAGGAGGAAAAGAATGAAAAAGTTCGTTGTTGTCTTGATTTCCCTGCTGCTGTTTGCAGCGCCGGTGTTTGCCGAAGTAAAAATCGGTTACGTCGATCTGCAGAAGGCCCTGAACCTGTCCAAGGCGGGTGTCGCTGCGAAACAAGAGATCGGCAATCAGCTGAAAAAGTTCGAGGTGGAATTCAAGACCATGCAGGATGATCTGCAGAAGCTCAAAGGTGAACTGGAGAAGCAGGCGGTTCTTCTGTCAGACAGCGCGAAAGCTGATAAAGAGCGTGAGTACCAGAAAAACCTGAAGGAGCTGCAACGCTTTAACAAGGATGTTCGGGAAGAGATGCAGCAGAAGGATGCCGAACACACCAAGCGGATTCTGAACGAGCTGTTCGAGATTCTGCAGAAGATCGGCAAGGATGGTGGTTACACCATGGTCATCGAGAAAAATGAAGGTGCGGTGATCTTCGCCGATGAATCGGTTGATCTGACCGATGAGTTGATCAAGGCCTACGACGCTAAGCAGAACTAGGACGGAAAAGGTCAATGGCTAAGTTGCAGCAACTTGCCGATCTGGTCGGTGGACAGGTCGAGGGCGACCCGGAACTGGAAATCGACCGGGTGTTTCCGATCGATCAGGCCGGTTCGGGGGACATCACCTTTGTGGCGAACCCGAAATATCTCTCCAGGTTAAAGGAGTGCCGGGCATCGGCGGTGATCGTCACGCCCGGGGTCGTTGCCCCGGGGAAAAGTCTGCTGATCTGTTCCAACCCTTATCTGGCCTTCGCCAAGATCTTGACCTTTCTTCAGGTGCCGGAGCAACCCGTCAAAGGGGTAATGCCAGGAGCGCAAGTCGCAGCGACTGCCAGGGTTGACGAGGGGGCAAGCATCTACCCCGGGGTGGTCATCGGGGAGAACGTCGTGGTCGCCGCCGGGACAACTATTTTCCCCAATGTGGTCGTTTACGATAATGCCCGCATCGGCAGGGACTGCCTGTTGCACGCGGGGGCAATCGTCCGGGAAGGGTCAATCCTTGGCGATCGCGTGATTCTCCAGCCAGCTGCGGTGATTGGCTCCGACGGGTTCGGTTTTGCCCCGGACGGGACCAGTTACTATAAAATTCCCCAGGTCGGAATTGTCGTTCTGGAGGATGACGTGGAAATTGGCGCCTGCAGCTGTATCGATCGCGCGGCGATGGGTGAAACCCGAATCAGGCGGGGCACGAAGATCGATAACCTGGTGCAGATCGGGCACAATGTCGAAGTCGGGGAAGACAGTATTCTGGTCTCCCAGGTGGGGATTTCCGGCAGCACCAAGATCGGCAAGCACTGTACCTTTGGCGGCCAGTCCGGCACCGCCGGGCATGTCAAGGTTGGTGATAATGTCACCATCGGCGGTCGTGGCGGAGTGTCGAATGACGTCGCGCCAAATCAGGTTCTTTCCGGTTTGCCATTGCTGCCGCACAAGCAGTGGTTGAAGACGACCATGTCTTTGTCGAAAGTGCCTGAGATGCGTAAAGAAATGCAACACTTGAAAAAGCGCCTTGAAGAACTTGAAGCGCGCTTGGATGAGGACTGATATGCTGGAACTGGATATCCAGAAAATAATGGAGGTCTTGCCACACCGCTACCCGTTTTTGCTGGTCGACCGGATCGAAGAGGTCGAAGCCGGGGTGAAGGCGGTTGGTTTCAAGAATGTCACGATCAACGAACCCTTTTTTCAGGGACACTTCCCCGGCCACCCGATTATGCCGGGGGTGTTGATCATCGAAGCGATGGCCCAGGTCGGTGGAGCGTATGTATCACTCAAAGACAGCGTCGCAGAAAACCGCGTCACGTATTTTGTCGGCATCAACAATGCGCGCTTCCGCAAACCGGTCCGCCCGGGCGACGTGCTGCGCATGGAGCTTGAATTGCTGTCGACCCGCCGCGGAATTTACCAGTTTTCAGGCAAGGCGTTTGTCGGTGACACGCTGGTCGCTGAGGCCGAACTGAAAGCAACCTTTGCCGACAAGTAGGCTGGAGTACTTCATGATTCATCCGACTGCGATTATTGCACCCGGCGCCAAGCTTGACCCGTCCGTCACCGTCGGTCCCTACACGGTGATCGGCGAACAGGTGACGATCGGCGCTGGAACAACTGTCGGCCCGCATGCCGTCATCGAGGGACGAACTGAGATCGGCTGTGAGAATCAGATTTTTCAGTTCGCTTCGGTTGGGGCGATTCCGCAGGATCTGAAATTTCATGGTGAAGAGTCTTCACTGAAGATTGGTGATCGCAACCGGATTCGGGAGTTTGTCACCATCCACCTCGGAACCGAGGATGGCGGTGGTGTTACGACTATCGGCAATGACAACCTGTTCATGGCTTATTCGCATGTCGCTCATGACTGCATCGTTAAGAATCACGTGATCCTGGCGAATGCTGCGACCCTGGCGGGGCATGTCGAAATCGATGATTACGCGATTCTCGGCGGCCTCTCAGCAGTCCACCAGTTCACCCGGATCGGCTGTCATGTGATGGCCAGCGGCGGGTCGATGATTGCGCAGGATGCGGCCCCATATTCGATCGTTCAGGGCGACCGGGCGACGACTGTCGGGCTGAACCTGACCGGCCTGAAGCGCCGCGGGTTCAGTAAGGAAGCGCTGGCAAACATCAAGCAGATGTACAAAACTGTCTTCCGCAGCAACCTCAAACTGGAAGAGGCGGTGGCAGAGATAGAAGGCAGCCTTGATCCACAGGCGCCGGAAGTTGCCACCTACCTGGACTTTCTCAAGCGCAGCGAACGCGGCTTGGCACGTTAAGTCCTTTTGCCGGATGTTTCAGGAACAGAAGTTGCGAGAGCCGTGAGGATCTCGCCTTTTGTTTTTTTGGCCGATAAGAATTATGACAGATAATTGCAGTAGCAGAGATAAGCGGGCGATGATCGTGGTCGGAGAGTCCTCCGGCGATCTGCACGGCAGCCACCTGCTGCACGCTGCCGCAGAAATTGCGCCGGAGGTGCGCTTTTTCGGGGTCGGTGGCGAGCGGATGCGTTCTGCCGGCTGCGAGATTATCTTCCCCGCGGACGAGCTCTCGGTAATGGGGCTGGTCGAGGTGGTCGCGCAACTGCCGCGCCTGCTGGCTCGCTTCCGGCAGCTGAAAGCTGTTCTGGAAGGGGCTGAGCGCCCCGATCTGTTGATTCTGATCGATTTCCCCGATTTCAACCTGCGTCTGGCCAAAGTCGCGAAAAATTTCGGGATCCCGGTTCTTTACTATATCACTCCGAAAGTCTGGGCCTGGCGCAGTGGCCGGGCAAAGAAGATCGCCGGGCTGGTTGATCGGCTGGCGCTGATCTTTCCCTTTGAACCGGCATTATTCAAGCGCTTTGGCGCTCAAGCGGACTATGTCGGCAACCCGCTGCTCGATGAGTTCGCCGCCAACCCTCCGCAGGGCGATTTGCGGGAAAAGCTCGGCATAAGCGATCAAGAACAGGTTGTCGGTCTTTTCCCCGGCAGTCGCCAGAGTGAACTGAAGTATATCTTCGAGACCCTGCTGGAGACGGCGGAACAGCTGCTTCAGCGTAAACCCGATGTGCAGTTTCTGTTGCCGGTTGCGCCATCCCTGGCCCGGGAGTTCTTTACCGAACGGTTGCGGAATACCGATCTGCCGATTCAACTGGTCGATGAGAATATCTACGATGTTGCGGCGGCCTGCGACGCTATTTTAACCGTTTCAGGGACGGTCACTCTGCAGATCGCCCTGGTCGGTACGCCGCTGGCGATCGTCTATAAGCTGGCGCCGCTGAGTTACGCCATCGGCAAACGGGTGGTCAAGGTCAAGCATGTCGGTTTGACGAATATCGTCGCCGGCCGGGAGGTGGTTCGCGAGTTCCTGCAGGACGCTGCCAACCCGGAGAGCTTGCGTGAGGAAATCATCCGTATGCTGGATGATCAGGAATACGCACAACAGATACGGTCAGATCTTGCCGAGGTCAAACGGTTGCTGGGGGATCCCGGGTGTTCTCTGCGGGTGGCGAAGATGGTGAAGGACATGTGTCGGGCTGAAGAAAAAGGATAGACCTGGTGCTGCTGGAAGAAAAACAGAAAAACATCTACAAGCGGCTGTTCGCTTATGCCGCTCCCTATAAAGGTCGGCTGGCCTTGGCCATGCTTGCATCATTGGGTGTTGGTGGTTCGGATGCCGTCATCGCTTATCTGGTGAAACCCTTTGTCGATGAGCTGATTATCGCCGGCAACGTGGAGATGGCAAAGCTGGTCCCTTATCTGGTCGTTGCCCTGGCCGGCTTCAAGGGTGCTTCACGCTATGTCCAGCAATATAATGTCCGAACCGCCGGACAGGCCGCCATTCAGGATATCCGCAATCAGCTCTACCGCCATACCGTGCACCAGCCGATGCGCTTTTTCTCGGACAATTCGTCCGGGACGTTGATGTCGAGAATTCTCAATGATGTCAATGTTATGCAGGCTGCTCTGTCGGATGTTCTAGTCACCCTGCTGCGTGAAACAACAACCATGGTCGCGTTGATCGGCTACGCATTTTACGCCGACTGGAAAATGGCGCTGATGGCGTTTGTTGTCATCCCGGCCGCCGCGGTTCCGGCCTCGGCGCTCGGGAGAATGATCAAGAAATTCTCTCGCCGCGGGCAAAACGCCATGGGGGATGTGACCGCCATCATCGAACAGACCCTTTCCGGAATCAAGGTGATCAAGGCGTTCGGGACCGAGGAGCAGGAGTGCCGTAAGTTTGAACAGGAAAACGCCGGATTCTTCAAGTTGATCCGCAAGACATTCCGCTATGATGCCGCGTCTTCGCCGGTTATCGAGCTGTTGACCTCGTTCGGCGTTGCTGCGGTGCTCTGGTACGGGCTCAACCGGGTTCTGGCAGAAGAAATCACCAAGGGGGAGATGTTCTCCATTCTGGCGGCGATCGTCATGATGTACACACCGCTCAAACGACTGACCCGGGTCAATAACATAATTCAGCAGGCCTTGGGGGCTGGGGAGCGGGTTTTTGAAGTGCTCGATCAACACTCGGATATCGTCGATGCTGACGATGCGCTGAGTCTGCCGCGCAGCAGTGGGATCGTTTCTTTCGAAAACGTCAGCTTTGCCTACGATTCCGATAGGGTCATTCAGGATTTCAATGTTCAGACCAGGCCCGGCGAAGTCATTGCCCTGGTCGGCCCGAGTGGCGCCGGGAAAACCACCATCATCGGCCTGTTGAACCGATTTTACGATCCGCAGCAGGGGCGGATTCTGATCGACGGGCACGACATCCGCTCGATCACCCAGCAAAGCCTGCACGCCAACCTGGCGCTGGTCGATCAGGAAACCTTTCTGTTCAATGACAGCATTCGCAACAATATCTCTTATGGCAGCCCCAATGCCTCCAGCGAGCAGGTTGAGCAGGCTGCTCAGCAGGCCTATGCTGACGAATTTATCCACCAACTTCCCGAGGATTACGAGACGATGATCGGTGATCGCGGTCTGCGCCTCTCCGGAGGCCAGCGGCAACGGATCTGCATCGCCCGGGCGATCCTGCGCGACGCGCCGATCCTGATGCTCGACGAGGCGACCAGCGCGCTCGATACGGAAAGCGAGGCGATGGTGCAGCAGGCCCTCGGTAATCTGATGCGCAACCGCACGACCTTTGTCATCGCCCATCGCCTGTCGACGGTGATGCATGCCGATCGCATCCTCGTCATGGAGCAGGGACGTTTACAGGAGGAAGGCAGCCACCAGTCGCTGCTTGAACAGGGCGGGCTTTACAAACGCCTCTATGACATCCAGTTTCGGGAGCAGGACGGATGAAGCTCGCTGACCGACTGCTGGTGAATGTGGCGCCTGGCCTCGCCGCACTGATCATCCGTCTGCTGCGCCTGTCGCTGCGCATCGAGTTCATCGGCGAGGATCATCCCCGCGCTATCTGGGCCCGGGATGAGCGGATGATCCTTTGCTTCTGGCATGATCAGTTGCTGCTGATGGTCAAAGGCTATCGCGGACCGGGCTCGAAGATTCTGATCAGCGCCTCGAAGGACGGCGAGCTGATCGCGCGGGTGATGCGCTATTTCGGCCAGGAGGCGGTTCGGGGTTCCTCTTCACGCGGCGGGCGTGCCGCATTTAAAGAGCTGGTCAATCTCTGTAAAGAGCCGGTCGACCTGGTGTTCACTCCCGATGGGCCCAAAGGCCCGCGGCATGAGTTGAAGGATGGGGTCGTGCAGCTGGCGAGGCTCAGCGGCCGGCCGGTGGTGCCGATGTGCTTTGTCTGCAGTCGCGGCCATCGGTTCAGCTCCTGGGACAGGTTTCTGTTGCCTTTTCCTTTCAGCCGTGGTGTCTATTCCTTTGGTGAGCCGGTCTATTTCGACAAGCAGCGGGGCGCCGATGCCTTTCGAGACGATCTGGTCGAAGCGATGCGCATGAATCAGCAGCGGGCTGAAAAGCGTTTGGAGGACTACGGTGTATCTGCTGTATGATCTGCTGCTGTTGATTTCAGCAGCCGGATTGATCCCTTACTACCTGCTACGTGGCGCCCGCTACGGCAAGAACCGGCGCGGTATCCGCGAGCGGCTCGGGCATTATACCGCCGAGCAGCTTTCCGCCCTGGAGGGGGGGCAGATCATCTGGGTGCATGCGGTTTCCGTCGGCGAGACCCGTGCGGCGATCCCACTGCTTAAGGGTCTGCGGCAAAAATATCCCGGGGCCAGGATTTTGCTGACCAACGTGACGGAAACCGGGCACGCTGTCGCCCAAAAAAATACCGATATCGATATCTGCCTGTTCTTCCCCTTCGATTTCTCCTGGACCGTCCGTCGGGTACTGCAGCTGATCCGCCCGCAGTTGATCATCATCGTCGAGACGGAGATCTGGCCCAACTTTGCCCGGCAGGCCAAATTGCTCGATATCCCGGTCTTGCTGGTCAACGGGAGAATTTCAGACCGTTCCTTCCCGCGCTATCGCCTGGTTAGAGTTCTGCTGCGGCCGGTGCTGCGCTGCTTTGCGGCGTTTTGCATGCAGTCGCAGGTTGACGCAGAGCGGATCGTGCAGCTCGGGGCGGCGATATCCCGGGTTGAAAACACTGGCAACCTCAAGTTCGACCACGCCTTACGTGATATCTCCAGTGAGGCCCTGCAGCAGCTTCGGCAAGAGTATCGGCTGCCGGAAAATGTCCAGATTATTGCCGCGGGCAGTACCCATGCCGGAGAAGAAGTCCTGCTGCTGGAATGCTTTCTACAGCTGATCGCCCAGGGGAAAGAGCTTATCCTGCTGCTCGTGCCGCGTCACCCGGAGCGCAGCCGCGAACTGAGTGAGTTGCTCGAAGAGAAGGGCATCGATTTTTCGTTGCGCAGCCGTTTAGCCGGTGATGCTCCGTTTTTGTCCAGCGGGCAGGTGTTGCTGGTCGACACCCTGGGCGAGGTTCTCAACCTTTACAGCCTCTCTGATCTGGTGTTTGTCGGCGGCAGCCTGGTGCCGGTTGGCGGACACAACCTGCTGGAAGCATCCTTGTGCAGCAAACCGGTCCTGTTCGGCCCGCACGTGCAGAATTTCCGTGAGATATCGGCTAAACTCTCCCGTTCCGGAGCGGGCATTCAGGTCGAGAATCAGCAACAGCTGCTCGATCGCTGCGCCTTGTTGCTGAATGACCCGGTACGCTCCCGGGCGATGGGAGAGGCCGGTCGTGCCTTGATCACTGAAAACGCCGGGGCGACCGAACGCACTTTGCAGCGCATTGCAAAGTATTATTGAGCGATGTTGTCACTCACCCGTTTCCACCGCAGAATAGTCTTGCAGGGTGCGGAAAGCCCTTTCGAAAAGCTCTGTCTGGCCTTGCTGGTCCCGCTTTCCCTGCTCTACGGTCTGGTTGTCTGGCTGCGCAATAAAGGGTATGATCTGCGTTTGCTGAAGACTTATCGGGCGTCGGTTCCGGTGATTTCGGTCGGGAATTTGACGGCAGGCGGCACCGGCAAGACGCCGGTCGTTGACCTGCTGCTGAAAGAATTCACCCGGCTCGGTTATCGACCAGCGGTCGTCAGTCGTGGCTTTGGCGGTTCGTTCAAGGGGGCTGTCGGTGTTGTCTCGGATGGCCAGCAGCGGATGTCTGCCGCAGCTGCCGGGGATGAACCCACTCTGCTGGCCCGGCGGAATCCGGGCGCCCTGGTGCTGGTTTCAAAGCAGCGCGCCAGAGGGATTGAGCATGCCGTAAACCTGCTGGGGGCCGACCTGGTCCTGCTGGACGACGGTTTTCAACACCGCGCTGTAGAGCGTGATATCGACCTGGTATTGCTCGATGGAACCAAGCCGCTCGGAAACGGTTTGCCGCTGCCTGCAGGGCTGCTGCGCGAGTTTCCTGCGGCTCTTGAACGCGCAGATATGCTTCTGTTTACCCGAACAGATGCCGGTGAACCGTTCACTTGCCAGGGGAAAAAGGCCTGGAACAGTCAGCACTGCTTGTCCTCTTGCGTGGTTGGTCTGTCTGGCGAAGAGGTTGGGATTGACGCACTCGCAGGGAAAAAGATTCTCGCTTTTGCCGGTATCGCCGAGCCGGAAATATTCTTCAAAGCACTCAGAGAGATGGGGCTGCACGTTGCAGCTTCCATCTCATTTGCGGACCATGAAAACTATTCCGATTCAACCCTGTCGGAACTCCGGGTTGCCGCACAGGGGTATGACCTGTTGCTGACGACGGAAAAGGATGCTGTCAAGTTATCGCATGCTAGCTTTCCCGCCCCCTGCTTCCAGGTGCCGCTGAACATCGAAATATTTCAGAAAGAAAACTTTCTTGCTGCATTGCAGGATTTGATAAGGAGCTGATTCATGTCAATAAACGAGGACTTGCTGAACCTGCTGGCCTGCCCGAAATGCAAACAACCGGTTAAGCACGAAGCTGATCCCGCAGCGATTGTCTGCGAGGCCTGCCGGCTGCGTTACCCGATACGTGACGATATCCCGGTGATGCTGATCGACGAAGCGGAGTCGTTCTGAGTTGCATCTGCAGCAAGAAAAAAAGTTGCTGATTCTCAGCGACGGCAAGCCGGGGCATTTGAACCAGTCGATCGCCTTTGCCAGACATCTCGATTTAGCTTACGATGTCTGCCCGGTTGCTTTTCGCGGCCGCTGGGCGAAGGCGATCTCTTACCTTGCCGACCGCTGCGGGATGAGATTCAAAAGCTTGTATTGTATGGAAGAATATACGGCGCCCTATGCCGCGGTGGTCTCTGCCGGTTCTGAAACCTACTATGCGAATAAGGTTGTGGCCAATGGGCTTGGCGCAAAGTCGGTCGCGATTATGCTGCCGAAAGGCTATCGCTACGATTTTGATCTGATCGTCGCCCAGCAGCATGACAATCCGCCGCAGCGCGAGAATATCCTCAGTGTGCCGATCAACCTGAGCTATAGCGAGCCACAAGGGCTCATCAGCCCGCAAAAAGAAGGGCAGCCGATCTCCATTATCGTTGGTGGAAACAGTCGACATTGCCGGCTGGAACCTGAAAGCCTGAGGTCACAGCTGACGGAGATTTTTTCGTTGTTTAAGGATCGGGAATTCTGGTTAACGACCTCGCGAAGAACGTCTCCTGAAGTCGAAGCGGTGCTGCGTGAATTCCCCTTCACTTATTCGGTCTTTTACTCCGAGCAGAAAATCAACCCGATTCCCGATTTTCTACAGCACAGCGACTATGTGTTTCTCACCGCGGATTCGACCTCGATGATCAGTGAAGCGGTGAGTTCCGGCACGGCTTCCGTAGAAGTGCTGCCGCTGACAGAGCCGCTCGGTGGAACAGATAAGTTTTCCCGGTTTTTTCAACGTCTGCTTGAGTTGAGCTGTCTGCATCAGTATGATGGCCAGCTCGGAGCTGCCAACAGAAAAATCGACTTACAGAGCGTTTTGCATCAGGTGCATCTGTGAGGGTCGTTCAGCTGCTGCCGGAACTGAATGAAGGGGGCGTCGAACGAGGTGTCGTTGAGCTGAGTCGGGAACTGGTGAAGCGCGGGGTGGAGAGTGTCGTCATCAGTGCTGGGGGCAAACAGGCCGCTCAGATTGATCGCGATGGTGGCCGCCATATCAGCTTCGATCTGGCCAGCAAGAACCCCTTGACGGCACCTCTCAGGATAATAAAACTGCACAAATTGATCAAAACGCTGCAACCGGATGTTCTGCATGCGCGAAGTCGCGTTCCGGCCTGGCTGGCCTGTCTGGTGAACAAACCGCTGAAAATTCCCTTTGTGACGACGGTGCATGGATTTAACAGCGTGAATCCCTACAGCCGGGTCATGACCTTCGGGGATCGGGTTATTTGCGTCAGTAACGCAATCAAGGATTATATTCAGCAACACTACCAGGTGCCGGAAGAGAAAATCGTCGTGATTCCGCGCGGGGTTGATCTTGAGGCGTTCGATCCGGAAAAAGTCGACCGAGAGTTCATCGAGGATTTCAAAAGAAAATATCGGCTTGAGGGAAAGTTTATCGTTACGGCGGTTGGGCGGATAACCCAGCTGAAGGACTATGAGACTTTTATCCGCGCAATCGCTTTGGCGAGAAAGAGTAAGCCGGAAGTCGTAGGAATGATTGTTGGTGGGACCAGGAAGGACAAGCATGATTACTTCAGCTCATTGCAGGCTTTGGTGGCAGAGCTTGGCTTGATCGAATCCCTTCATTTCGCTGGCAGTCAAAGTCAGATTGCTGAGATTTATGCCCTGAGTGACCTGGTCGTTTCCAGCTCAAAAAAACCGGAGAGCTTCGGTCGGAGTGCTGCAGAAGCGATCGCTATGGGAACCCCGGTTGTCGCGACCAATCATGGCGGAATCGTGGATGTCGTTCGGCCTGGCAGGACCGGCTATTTATTTGAAGTTGGCGCAGTGGCGGAGTTGGCCGAAAAAATCTGTAACGCATCGACCTTCAGAGGGACTGATTTACGCAAAGTCGTAGAGGATGAATTTTCCCTGTCTTCCATGATTGAGCGGACCTGTGCGGTTTATCGGCAGGTCTTGTCGCTGGGATAATATCTATCGTTATGAACTGTCGAATCTGCCAAAGCTCCAATGGAAAGCCGTATCTTGTCAAAGAGATGATGTTCGGAATGGATGAGGAGTTCAGCTATTTCGAATGCAGTCAGTGCGGATGTCTGCAGCTGGAGCGGATTCCCGCTGACATGGCGAAATACTACCCGGCCAACTATTTTTCCTTTGCCAAGGAAATCAAAGAGCGAAAGAATCCTTTTGGCGATTTTTTAAACAGCAAGCGGTTGCAATATGCAGTGGGGAACGGCGGGCTTCTGGGCTTGTTTCTTTCGTCTTTGTCCCGCCCCCTTACCTACGCGAGCTGGCTGAAAACAGCAGGGTGCAAGACAGATGCTAACATTCTAGATGTCGGCTGTGGCCATGGGCGGCTGCTGTTGAAAATGGCCCAGGGGGGGATGAAGAGCCTGATCGGCATCGATCCCTTTATTGCCGACAACATCAGCTATGAAAACGGGGTGAAGGTGTTTAATTATCAACTCAGTACCTGCCCTCAGAGTTGGTCCGATAGTTTTGACCTGATCATGTTTCATCACTCCTTCGAACATATGGAAGAACCAGCGGCGCGCCTGCTTGAGGCCAAGCGGTTATTGTCCCCATCGGGAACCATCCTGATCAGAATTCCCGTTGCTGACAGTTATGCATGGCGGCATTACCGAGAGAATTGGTTCCAGATCGACGCTCCCCGACATTTTTATCTGCATACCAGGAAAAGCATGGAGCTCCTTTGTCAAAAGGCGGGCATGGAGATCTATGCTGTTGAATCGGTCGGGGAGGTGGGACAGTTCACAGGTAGTGAGCTCTATCGTCGCGGTATTCCGATGAACCAGGCAAAAAAGAAGGCGGGTGATTTCAGCCAGAGCCAGTTGCGTGAATTCCGGCGAATGACGCAGAGGCTCAACCAGCAGGGTGAGGGGGACCAAACGATTTTCTTTCTCCGGCCCAAACCCGCCGGTTTGGGCGATCAATGAAAAAGGTTCTGCTGATTGCAAAACCCTGGCGCGGGGGGTTGGCGAGGTACGTCTATTTGGCTCTTGAGCAGCTATTCCCCGGACGGGTCGAGTGGATCGCAACCAGACCTGATGGATGGGCAGAGCAACTTTCGTATCGTTGCAATAAAAAGCTTTGGGAGCAGTTGTTACTGGAAAGAGTACAAACAGCAGAACGGGAATTGGCAATTTTTATTAATCATCTGCCGGTTTTTTCGTCTCTAGAATATCATCCGGGAAATGTCCTCTGGCTTACTGATGGGCCAAGCCCTACGCCAGGTGATTATGATCCCTACGCCAGGGTCTATCTTTCTGATGCCGGCTATTTAACCAATGTCGCCAGGGTCGTTGCTCCAGAGCGGCTTGCTGGCGAACTGGGTTTTGCCTGCTCACCAGAAGTGCACAAAGCTGACCCCGGTATTGCAGAAAAAAAGCAGATCTGTTTTATCGGCAACAAGGATCCTGAGCGGGATCCTTATCTTGAGGCCTTACTGCAAAGTGATTATTCAGTTTCGATCGTCGGTAATTATTTTTTGCGGCACCCATTTTTCTGGAGCTATCCGACAAAGTTCTTACCATCAGTGGAAAACGAGAAGATGGGGCAAATTTATGCGGCTCATCAAATCTCACTGAATCTGCACGCCAGGATTGTGCGGCAGGGCACCAATATGCGGACGTTCGAATCTGCCGCCTATGGTATTCCTCAGCTGGTCGAATATCGGCCTGGAATCGAAAACTACTTTGAACTTGAAAAAGAGATTTTGACTTTTTCTAATACGGAAGAAATGCTCGAGAAAGCAAAGAAATTGCTGGGTGACAAACAATTTAAGAAGCAATTGGCAGGAAATGCCCAGTCACGGGTCATGGCCGAACACACTTATCGTCACCGAGTTCAAACCATTCTTGACCATTTGTAATAATCTGCCTTATGAATACTGTAGAAATTTTTGCTAGCCCATACAGAAGAGCAGGCCTGGTACTTTTGTTAAGTGCCTGCATCTGCGGCTACTATCTGCCATGGAAGTCCACGTCTTTATTGCTGATTCCCCTCTACCTGTTTGCCTGGGTCGAAAGAGGTAACTATCAGATCGAAAAAAATCTGAAGATTGCCTTTTGGGCTTTTATTGGTTACGTACTGTTCTTTACTATAACTTCCCATGTGCCCATGCTCTCCTTGAAGGGTGGCTATGATGTCGTCCGTGGCCTCTTGCTCTTTCCCGTCGGGTTGGCATTTGCCGGGTGGGTTGTCGATAAAAAAGGCTGGGCATTTGTCAACCTGGTGAGTTTGCTGTTGATTCTGGGTAGCCTGTTTTTCCCGCAGCGCAATGGACTTTTTTATTCTTATTATGTGAACCCCAACAATGCAGCGGTCCTCCTGATTGTATTGACATGCTTTTTGTTTCCATCGATAGAATCATGGCGCCCTCGATTTGTCCAAACCTTCTCTATTATCGGTTTGCCTGTCGCATTATATCTTCTCTTTTTGACCAATGGACGAGGCGCCTGGCTTGGTCTCGCCAGCGCTGTAGTTGTTCTGCTGGTTTTCAATAGGAGTTTGCGGACGAGATACAAGATAGTGAACAGTGCTATGGTCGTTTCAGCCCTGGCCCTGTTGCTGATTAAATACAATCATAAGGGTTTTCGATATAAAGCACGCGAGGGCCTTTGGTCTGGTCTTTTTCATGATACCATCGACAATAACCTTTTTTGGGGCTACGGGTTCAATGGAACCAAGGATTTAATAGATCAATTGGGACTGATTACCAGGACCGCGCACAATGTTTTTCTGGAGGTTTTCGTCACCACTGGATTAGTTGGCTTGATCTTCACTATTGTTTTCATTTGTTTCCTTTGGCATACCTTTTCTCGATATTCATTTCAAAAGAATCATATATTTAATTCCAGCCTAACTGCGATAATTACATTTTTGGTTATGGGGCAGTTCGATCTGAAGTTTTCCAGCTCTAAGTTTTTGGGAACGATCGCTTTTTTTCTCGGTATGCTCTATTCGCAACGCGTAGAGAAGCGAGCAGTAGATAATGAGCTTAAAATTGACTAAACAGGTCCTCTGGTGGGGGCGGTTTGATGCAGGTTATTCGCGCAATAGCATCCTGAGGAAAGTTTTACGTCAGCAAGATTGGCAGGTTTTAAACTATCGGCCTATGTTCAGCCAAGTCACTGATCTTCAGACTTTTTTCAATAAAATTCCTACTGCGGATCTCATCTGGGTTCCCTGTTTCCGTCAGCGTGACCTATTAGCCGCTTCACGTTGGAGCCGGCGAAGGAATATTCCGGTCGTGTTCGATCCGTTGATCAGCGCTTATGATAAGCAAGTTTTTGAACGCAAGAAATTCACGGCAGATAGCCGCCAGGCAAAACGTTTACTCAAGTGGGAAAAATCTGTATTTCAAGCCGCTGACCTGGTGCTTGCTGATACCAATGAGCATGCACGGTTTTTCGTCGAGACGCTTGGTGTCGCCCAGGAAAGAGTTGCGATTGTTCCTGTCGGTGCTGATGAGGGCTTGTTCCGCCCGGTTGCAAACGAAAAACTTTCCCCAGCCCCTCCTTTAAAGGTATTGTTTTACGGAAGTTTTCTTCATCTGCAGGGGCCGGAAGTGATCGCCCGGGCCGCGCGTCAGTACCGAGGTGCGCCTGTTCAGTGGACCATGCTCGGCGAAGGTCCGCTTCTCGACTGTTGTAAAATGCTTTCAGAGGGGCTGGATAACCTGGAGTTTTTACCCTGGGTGGACTATCAGGAGCTGCCTGGTTTAATTCAGCAAGCTGATGTCCTTTTAGGTGTTTTCGGCACCACAGAGAAGGCCGGCCGGGTCATTCCGAATAAAGTTTACCAGTCACTGGCCTGCGGCAAGCCGCTGGTAACACGATATTCGCCCGCCTATCCTGAGAATCTGCTTAATCGCGACGACAATGGTATCCGCTGGGTTCCCCAAGGAGACCCTCAGGCTTTGGCAGAGTCGATAGCCAAACTCGCGGCAAATCCAGAGCAGCTAGAAGAACTCGGTTTGCAAGCAAGGCGGACTTACGAGAAGTATTTTTCAATGGAAGTGATTTCCAAGGCATTAAGGAACGCTCTGCAACCGCTTCTCTCTCAGAAGGCGAGGATTTAGCATGTCATCACTAATGGCGAGTATCGAGGAACATCAGGCCGTCATCGAGTCGCTACGAGACAAGTTGCAGCCGATTATTTTGGACTGTGCGTTGCGATTACGGACCATCCTCGGTTCCGGAGGCAAGGTGCTTATCTGCGGTAACGGCGGTTCTGCGGCGGATTCTCAGCACTTCGCAGCAGAGCTGGTGGGTCGTTTCGAAGCCGAGCGCGGTGGCCTGCCGGCGATCGCTTTGACGACCGACACTTCAATCCTGACGGCAGTTGGCAACGATTACGATTTTTCCCGGGTCTTTGCCAGGCAGGTGGAGGCGCTGGCGGCTCCGGGGGATGCTCTTATCGGGATCTCCACCAGCGGGAACTCGGAGAACGTCTTGGCGGCGGTGCACGCGGCGGCAAAAATCGGCTGTACAACGTTCGGTTTGACCGGACGTGACGGTGGCAGTATCGCAGAGGCGGTCAATCTGGCGATCACTGTTCCGGTGGCAAGGACCGCGCGGATTCAGGAAGCGCACCTGCTGATCGTGCATTTGCTTTGTGAGCAGATCGATCAGGGTGTGATCAAGGAATGAGCAGATAGCGATGAAGAAAATTTACCAACCGATCAAGCTTGACGAAATAAGCACCTATTCGCTCAAGAGCCGGAATAACAAGGTGAATGTCGCTGAGCATTTTGCCGCCGAACCATCTGCGGGCAGCTCATTCGATGAATTTTTTTCCAGCCTGCCCGATCTGCTCGGGGCGGAATCGCTGCGCGGGGTGGTTGCCGCCATCATCAAAGCCCATCTTGCCGATAAGCCTGTGGTCCTGGCCATCGGCGGCCATGTCATCAAATGCGGCCTGCAACCGGTGCTGAAGAAGCTGATCGAAACGGGGATTGTCACCGCCGTGGCGATGAACGGTTCCGCCGCGATTCACGATTTCGAGGTGTCCCTGGTCGGCGCGACCTCCGAGGATGTCGGCGCCGTCCTGCAGTCGGGTGACTTCGGCTTCTCGGAGGAGACCGGCCGGGGGATGAACGATCACCTTGCCGCCGGACAGAAACAAGGGCTTGGCTTCGGTCAGGCGATCGGCGAGGCGATCATCCGCGAGGATCACCCGTTCGCGCAGCACAGCCTGCTGGCGTGCTGCGTGGAGAATGAGATCCCGGTCACGGTCCACGTGGCTCTCGGCACCGATATCATCCATCAGCATCCGCAAGCCGATGGTGCAGTCATCGGCGCCATGTCGATGCAGGATTTTCGTTTGCTCACGGCTGTGGTTGCCGACCTCGGTGATGGCGGGGTCTGGCTGAATGTCGGTTCGGCAGTGCTGATGCCCGAAGTCTTCCTTAAGGCGCTGTCGATTGCGCAGAATCTGGGCCATCAGGTGGAGAACTTCACCACGGCGAACTTCGATATGATCCAGCACTACCGCCCGCTGCAGAACGTGGTCAAGCGACCGACGTCCGGGCAGGGGCGCGGGTACACGATTACCGGTCATCATGAGATCAACATCCCGCTGTTGGCGCATGCGGTCCTGGATGGCTTGCAGAAGGAGATCCCGTGATGAAGCGGCAGCAGCTCGAGCAGGTATTAACGGCCCTCAGACAGTCCCGGGTGCTGGTCGTCGGCGATTTGATTCTCGACAAATATATCTGGGGCAAGACCAGCCGGATCTCCCCCGAAGCGCCGGTTCAGGTGGTCGAGGTCGAACGCGACGAGGTGCGTCTGGGCGGCGCGGGGAACGTGGTCAATAACCTGCTTTCCCTCGGTTGCCAGGTGTCGGTGGCCTCAGTCATCGGGGCTGATGATGACGGGCAGAAGCTGTTCTCGCTGCTGATGCGTGACGGAATCGACAGTCGCGGGATTCTGCAAACGCCACAGCGCACTACCAGCCGTAAAACCAGGGTGCTGGCCAGCCACCAGCAGATGCTGCGGATCGATCGCGAGAGCACTGAATCGATACCGGACACAGAACAGCGAGAGCTGCTGACTGCTGTCGAATCCCAACTTGAGGAGGTGGGGGCGGTTGTGTTGTCCGACTATGCGAAGGGGGTGTTGTCTCCGGAGCTGTTGCAGCAGATCATCGCAGCCTGCAGAAAACGGCAGGTCCCGGTGATCGTCGATCCCAAAGGGAGCGATTTCAGCCGCTATCGAGGAGCCAGCCTGCTAACTCCCAATCGGCGTGAGGCAGAAGCCGCGACCGGGACAGAGATTTGCGATCTACAGACGTTACTTCACGCGGGGAACCGATTGCTGCAAGAGCTCGAACTGGATGCTCTGATCGTGACTCGCAGTGAAGAGGGGATGAGCCTCTTCCGGAAAGAGTCCGCTGCCGTCCACCTGCCGACCGAGGCCCGCGAAGTCTTTGATGTCTCAGGTGCCGGCGATACGGTCGTCGCGGCGCTTGCCGCAGCAATGGCGGCCGAGGTGGCGATCGAAGATGCGGCAAAACTGGCGAACCTTGCCGCCGGTATCGTGGTCGGCAAGCTCGGCACCTCGACCGTTTCTCCGGATGAAATCCTCGCCGCAGCGACCCGCAACATCGATCGGCATGACAACAAGATTCTGCCGCGAAAAGAGCTGGCCTGCTTGCTTGAGCCTTTGCGCCGCAGTGGGAAAAACATTGTCTTTACCAACGGCTGCTTCGATCTGCTGCATGCCGGGCACGTCAAGTATCTCCAGCAGGCACGCGCACTCGGCGACCTGCTGGTGCTGGGACTGAACTCCGACGCTTCGATCCGCAGGCTCAAAGGGCCAAAACGCCCTCTGCTTGATGAGCTGGAGCGGGCGCAGATTCTCGCCGCGCTGGACTGCATCGATTACCTGACGGTTTTCGATGAAGACACGCCGCTGGAGCTGTTGCAGCAGCTCCAGCCACAGATCCTGGTGAAAGGCGGTGACTACGCCGCGGAAGAGGTGGTCGGTAAGGATCTGGTCGAAAGCTACGGCGGCCGGGTCGAGCTGATCCAGTTCGTCGATGGAAAGTCGACCACCAACATTATTGACAAGGTTTTAAGCCGGTATCGTGATGAGTAAGTTGCAGCATCTGCCTGCTGATAAAAACATCAGAAAAATCCTGATCATCAAATGGAGCGCCATGGGGGATATTGTCATCTCCTCGGCACTGTTTGAGGACATCCGCAAGGCGTTCCCGGCCGCAATTATCGATCTGAATATTCTCCCGCCCTGGGATCGCCTGTTTCAGGATGACCCCCGTTTCAACGAGATTATTCAGATCGATTTGCGTAAGTCGGAAAGAGGTCCGAGAGGTTTCTGGCGCTGGGTTAAGGAAGTTCGCCGCCGACATTACGACCTGATCGTTGATCTGCAATCAAACGATCGCAGCCGCTGGTTGATGCTGGCCCTGCATTTAACCGGCGCCCGCGTGCCGAACCGGCTCGGAAATCACAGGCGTTATCCATATAATGTCGCTCCCGAGCCACCTGCCGAGCTGCCGATTCACCCTTTCACCCTGCAGCAGCGGGCGCTTGAAGCGGGCGGAATCCCGGCGCTGACCCCGCGGCCGGTTTTGTATACAGATGCAGAGGCGCAGTCACGGGCGCTGGGGTTACAAGTTGAGTTCGGTTTACAGGCGGATAATTACGCGATTTTTCTTCCGGGAAGCCAGGCGGCGGGTCATTTAAAGCGCTGGGGGGCGGACAACTACGCGGGGCTTGCCCGCCTGCTCCGCGCACAGGGGCTGAAAGTGGCAATTATTGGTGGCCCGGATGAGCTGGACGAGTGTGAAAAGATTCGTGCTGCGGTCAACGAGGACTGGCTGGTGAATCTCTGCGGGAAAACCCAGATCGTTGATATCGTCCCCTTGGCGCAAGCTGCCCGGCTGATCGTCGGCAACGATACCGGCACGGCGCACGTGGCCTCGACCTCGGACAGGCCGATGCTGGTGGTCTGCGGGCCGACCGACCCGCGCCGGGTCAAGCCGATCGGTTGCAATGTGCAGGCGCTGCAGATCAGCGGACTCGATTGTCTCAACTGTTACTGCAAAAAGCCGTGCGATCATCACAGTTGCATGACGCAACTGACGCCGGAACGGGTCATGGAAAAGTTGCAGGAGATGGGAGCCGTCTGATTATTTTGGGCGGTTTTTTGGTTTCATCTCGGGGGCGCAGTCGGGGAGCAGGCTGGTGCCGTATTTTTGCTGCTGCTCATATTCGTACAGCTTCGCGTATTTCATGAACGCGTAAAAAGCCATGGTGACCGAGGCGATAAATCCGGCCCAGCCGTTCTGGTAATTGCGCTTGAAAAGAAAAATGCGCAGGAAAAAGAAGGGCGGATAAAAAAGCATGATCCAGGGGTTGGCTTGTTTGCCTTTGGCGATCTTATCGGCGACCAGTCCGGTCGAGTAGTGGTTGACCTTGTCGACCTTGGTGTGAATGTCAACTTCGCCGAAGTGGTAGAAGGGGGCCTTGAGCCGGCCGATTTCCCCGTCGACCTTGGGCGCGGCGTGGATCGGCATATCGCTGATGCGGGCTTTGCTTTTGTTGAACAGGCGCAGGAAGCCGTTCAGGCGTGACTTGGTGCTGGCCATCTGCCAGAACATCTGCTCCTGCCTCGGCAGCTCGTAGCCGTCAAGCTCCGGGGTGTTTTGCAGCAGTGATTTGACTTCCTCCTGCAACTCCGGCGAGAGCGCCTCATCCGCATCCAGCAGCAGAACCCAGCGGTGGCTGGTTTTTTCCATCGCCGACTGTTTTTGCGGGCCGTAACCGAGGAATTTGTGCTGATAGATCTTCGCGCCGAATTCTTCGGCGATCTGCAGCGTTTCATCGGAGCTGAAGGAGTCGAGGACGACGATTTCGTCCGCCCATTTGACAGACTCCAGGCAGATTCGTAACGTGTGCGCATTGTTGAAGGTTGTGACGAAAGCGGACAGTTTCTCCATCGACCGTTCCTTTTGCTGCAGTTGGTTGTTGAGTTTGGCGATAGTAACCGCACTGCGCCCATTCTGCAACAACTGCTGACGAAAAAGAGACTTGCTTATGAGCACAGAAATACTTCGCCCGGCGGTCTTTCTCGACCGTGACGGGACGCTCAACGTGGAAAAAGATTATCTGATTGATCCCGTGGAGTTTGAATTTATTCCCGGCGCCCCGCAGGCCCTGAAAGAGCTGCAGGACGCCGGCTACCTCCTCGTGGTGGTGACCAATCAGTCAGGTGTGGCACGGGGTTTGTTCAGCCTGGAAGAGGTTGTACGACTGAACCAGTATATGGAAAGACAATTGGCGGATTATGGCGTCCGTTTGGCGGGGATTTACTGTTGCCCCCATCACCCCACGGCCGGCGAAGGTGAATATCGCCAAGTCTGCAGTTGCCGCAAGGGTGCCCCGGGACTGCTCTTGCAGGCCGCCGCCGAACTCTCGATCGAGCTGGCGCGCTCATATATGATTGGTGATAAGGAAGCGGATATCCTGGCCGGAAAGTCTGCCGGCTGTAAGAAGTCTTTCCTGGTGAAAACCGGTTATGGGGCAACATCGCTGGAGAGCGCCCGTTTGCTTGGTGCCGATATGGTCGCCGATCTTCCCGCAGCAGCGCAAAAGATTCTGGTAGAGCGTTGTCGTTAAAGAGATTTTGCGTCTTTGCAATGTTTGTCTGAAATGTTATTATCCGGACTTTCTCATTGAATGATTTATTATTTCGTGCCGCGAAAAGGGTTTGTGCCCTTTAACCGCCCCGGAGGGGGCGTCATAGAGACTAGGGGGGATTATGATGAGTAGTATAAAACAGGTTATTTGTGCCGCGCTGTTAGTGGCGTTTCTGGCTGGCGGGTTACCAGTATTTGCCGCCGAACAGATCAATATCAATACCGCGACCGTTGAGCAACTTGTCGAAGTCAAGGGGATCGGCGAGGTCCTTGCCCAGCGGATCATTGAATATCGCCAGAGCAAAGGCGATTTCACGTCTCTTGACGAACTGCAGAATGTCAAAGGGGTCGGGGGTAAGACGCTGGAAAAACTTCGGCCCCATCTGGTTTTATCCGAAGGCTGATTCAACAGCCTTAAATTAAACGATCGAACTCTTTTCGCGCTCTCTGGGAGAGGAATTTCCTCTCCCAGAGTTTTTAAATTTTCAAGGTTGAAAAATTGATGAAGTGTATTTTAGTCACCGGCGGCTGCGGTTTTATTGGCGCCAATTTCGTCAAACTGGTCCTGCGGGAACTCGCAGAGATCCGGCTGGTTAATCTCGACAAGCTGACCTACGCTGGAAACCTGGAGAATCTTCAGGAGATCGAGGCCGATCCACGTTACCGTTTCGTCAAGGGGGATATCTGCGATTCCGACCTGCTGGCGAGACTGTTTACCGAAGAGCAGATCGACACGGTGGTGCACTTTGCCGCCGAGTCGCATGTTGATCGCAGCATCGCCGGGCCGGCCGAATTCATTCAGACCAACATCAACGGAACCTTTGCGCTGCTGGAAGCGGCAAGGCAGGCCTGGCTGGCCGCTGGCGATGGCGCAGGGAAGCGTTTTCTGCATGTCAGCACGGACGAAGTCTACGGCTCGCTGGGGGAGACCGGCCTGTTTTCCGAAACCACCTCATACGATCCTCGTTCCCCGTATTCGGCCAGCAAGGCTGCCTCCGACCATCTGGTCAGCGCTTACTTTCATACCTACGGGCTGCCGACGCTGATGACGAATTGCTCGAACAATTACGGGCCGCTGCAGTTTCCGGAGAAGCTGATTCCGCTGATTATCAACAACGCCTTGAACGGTAAGGAACTGCCGGTCTATGGTGACGGGAAGAATATCAGGGACTGGTTGTTTGTCGAGGATCACTGTCGTGCGATCCTTGCTGTTTTGCAGAAAGGCCGGCTCGGCGAGACCTACAACGTTGGTGGCAATAGCGAGAAGCAGAATATCGAGGTCGTAAGTACGATCTGCGATATCCTGGATCAAACAGCCCCGCCGCTGCCAGGCGGTGAAAAGCGTCAGTCCTTGATCCGTTTCGTCACAGATCGCGCCGGCCACGACCGGCGCTACGCGATCGACGCCAGCAAAATCAGGGACGAACTCGGCTGGGAGCCCTCGTTGGACTTCGAGGACGGAATTCGGCAGACCATTGACTGGTATTTAGCGCATCGCGACTGGATCGGTGCGGTGCTGGATGGCTCCTACCAGGAGTACTACGCCAAGCAATACGGGGAACGGTAGCCTGTGAAAACGCTTGCGCTGATCGGCGCAAACGGCATGCTCGCGACGGCCATCAAGAAGGTCCTGCCGGATGGTTTCGAGCTCAAATGCCTGGATCTTCCGGAGTTCGATATCACCGACCCTGACCAGGTGCTTGCGCTGGCCAAGAGCAGGCCGCAGGTTATCATCAACTGTGCCGCGATGACCCATGTCGACGGCTGTGAAACGAACGCTGAGCTTGCCATGCAAGTCAACGGGGAGGGGCCCGGTTACCTGGCCGAAGCTGCGATCGCTTCTGGGGCGGTGCTGGTGCATATCTCGACCGATTTTGTTTTTGACGGTCAGAAATCGACCCCCTACCGCGAAGAGGATCTGCCGCGGCCAGTGTCGGTTTATGGGGCAAGTAAGCGGCTCGGTGAAGAACGGATCCTGGCTTCAGGACTGCACACCTACTTTATCCTCCGCACCAGCTGGTTGTATGGCGCCGGCGGGAACAATTTTGTCGAGACGATACTGAGGTTAGCCAGCGAACGGGATGAGTTGAGGATTGTTGCCGACCAGCTGGGAACACCGACCTGGACCGAAGATCTGGCAGCAGCTGTTTTTGCGCTCCTGCAGACCCATGATTACGGTCTCTACCATTACAGCAATGCCGGGTCCTGCAGCTGGTACGAATTTGCCTGCGCGATCGTTGCCCAAGGCAAGGCGCAGGGACAGCCGCTGAAGGTCAAGGAGATCGTTCCGATTCCGACCGAAGCCTTTCCATTGCCGGCCAAGCGGCCAGGCTACTCGGTGCTGAGCAAAGACAAGATTATTGCTGCTGCCGGGGTTGGCATTCCGCAGTGGTCTGAGAGTTTGCAGCGTTACTTTTTACAGAAGACAAAGGGGTAATCGTGGCGATTAAAAAAGGCATTGTGCTCGCCGGCGGCGCCGGCACCCGCCTCTATCCGTTGACGCTGGTGGCTAGCAAACAGTTACAGGCGATCTACGACAAACCGATGATCTACTACCCGCTGTCGATTTTAATGCGTGCCGGCGTACAGGACATCCTGATCATCTCCACTCCACAGGATACCCCGCGCTTTGAAGCGCTGCTCGGCGATGGCAGTCGCTGGGGGATTAAGCTGAGCTACGCCGTGCAGTCTGAACCGAAAGGGATAGCCCAGGCGTTTCTGGTCGGTGAGGAGTTTGTCGATAATCAGCCTGTGTCGCTGATCCTCGGCGACAATATTTTCTACGGACGTATGGAGTTGGACCGGATCTTTGCCGAGTTTGATGGTGGTGCGCGGGTCTTCGGTTACCCGGTTCATGACCCTGAACGGTACGGTGTCGTCGAATTTGACCGTAATGGTCAGGCGATTGGTATTGAAGAAAAGCCGGCAAAGCCCAAATCGCGGTATGCGGTTCCCGGCCTTTATCTATACGATGAGAAGGTTGTCGAAATGACCAAGCAACTGAAGCCATCGGCCCGCGGCGAGCTTGAAATTACCGATCTCAACCTTGCGTATCTGCGCCGTCAGGAGCTGATGGTAGAAAAACTTGAGCGCGGCATCGCCTGGCTCGATACCGGGACCCACATGAGTTTACTTGAGGCGAGCCATTTTATCGGCACTCTGGAAGCACGGCAGGGGGTCAAGATCGCCTGTCTGGAAGAGGTCGCTTACCACAAAGGCTTTATCGATCGGGAGCAGTTCCAGCTGGTCATCGAGCAGACTCCGAAATCGAGCTACCGTGACTACCTTGAGCGGATCCTCAAGGAAGAGTTCTGATTTAGACTTATGAAAGTTATTCCAACAGAAATCCCGGATGTGTTGATTATCGAACCGCAGGTTTTTGGTGATGAGCGCGGTTTTTTTATGGAGAGTTTTAATCTGCGGCGTTGGGAAGAACTGACCGGGCTTAAAACGAAATTTGTGCAGGATAACCATTCCCGCTCAGCCAAGGGCGTGCTGCGCGGTTTGCACTATCAGGTTCAGCAAGCGCAAGGGAAGTTGGTTCGTGCCGTACAGGGTGAAGTTTTTGATGTTGCGGTCGATTTGCGTCGGTCATCAGCAACCTTTGGTAAATGGACTGGCTGCTATTTGTCGGCTGAAAACAAGCGGCAATTCTGGGTGCCGGAAGGTTTCGCACACGGATTTTTGGTTCTGAGTGAGACCGCCGAAGTTCTTTATAAGACGACGGATTATTATGCACCTGAATTTGAAAAATGTATCCGTTGGGACGATGAAGAGCTGGGGATAGACTGGCCGTTAACTGTGCCCCCGAGTTTATCTGAAAAGGATTCTCGAGGGTTGGTTTTTATAGATATAGAAGCTTTTGATTGAAGGTTTTAGATTAGTTTTTGGGGTTGGGCTTTTTTATTGATGCTTGAAACTGAAAATACAAAATGCACGGAATGACATGCAAATGTAAATTGATGCTTATAGTTGTTATCAATTAGGAGACAAAGTATGGTTAGTAAAACTCAACTAAAGAGGCAGGGTGGGACTTAGATGAAAAAGAAAGCGATAGTTACCGGTGTGACCGGCCAAGATGGTTCCTATCTCGCCGAGTTTCTTCTAGCCAAGGGCTATGAAGTACACGGCATCAAGCGCCGGGCCTCATCGTTTAACACTCAGCGTATTGACCATATTTATCAAGATCCACATGTGGAAAATCAGGATTTTATACTGCATTACGGCGACTTGACTGATTCGTCAAATCTCACCCGCATTCTTCAGGAAGTCCAGCCGGATGAGGTCTACAACTTGGGGGCTCAGTCGCATGTTGCGGTTAGTTTTGAGTCCCCAGAATATACTGCCGATGTTGACGCCTTGGGAACCTTACGGTTGCTGGAAGCGATCCGTTTGCTCGGCCTTGAGAAGAAGACCCGCTTCTATCAGGCATCAACGTCTGAACTGTACGGTTTGGTGCAGGAAACTCCACAGAAAGAGACGACCCCTTTTTATCCGCGATCCCCCTACGCTGCTGCAAAGCTCTATGCTTATTGGATTGTGGTGAATTATCGCGAAGCTTACAACATGTATGCTTGCAATGGGATTCTCTTCAACCATGAGTCCCCACGGCGCGGCGAAACCTTTGTCACCCGAAAAATCACTCGCGGGCTTGCCAATATTGCCCAAGGTCTAGAGAGTTGCCTTTATATGGGCAATATGGACGCATTGCGTGACTGGGGACATGCAAGGGATTATGTGCGGATGCAGTGGATGATGCTGCAGCAGGAGCAACCGGAGGATTTTGTGATTGCCACAGGATTGCAGTATTCTGTGCGCGATTTCATCCGCTGGTCCGCTGCCGAATTAGGCGTCAGCCTGCAATTTGAAGGAGAGGGGCTGGATGAAAAAGCAGTTGTTGTCAAGATCGTTGGCGATGACGCTCCTGCATTGCAGGTAGGGGACGTTATCGTCCGGATCGATCCGCGTTATTTCCGTCCCGCTGAAGTAGAAACCCTCTTGGGAGACCCGACCAAAGCAAAAGAGATGCTCGGCTGGGTCCCTGAAGTAACTGTACAGGAAATGTGCGCCGAGATGGTCGCTGAGGACCTCAAGGTTGCCCAGCGTCACGCACTGCTGAAAAAACATGGCTTTGAAGTTCCGGTCTCGGTGGAGAATTAAGTGGCCCTGAAGACGACTGACAGGATATTTGTTGCCGGGCACACCGGAATGGTCGGGTCGGCAATTGTCCGCCGTTTGCAAAGTCTCGGTTATGATAATGTCATCACCCGGACGCATACTGAACTGGATTTGTTGGATCAAGTGGCGGTCCGTTCTTTTTTTGCCTCAGAGCAGATCGATCAGGTTTACCTTGCTGCCGCCAAGGTCGGCGGGATTCATGCCAACAATACCTATCCGGCTGAATTTATCTACCAGAACCTGGTGGTTGAAACCAACGTTATTCATGCGGCCCATGAGCAAGGTGTCCAAAAGCTGCTATTCCTCGGTTCCTCCTGTATCTACCCGAAATTAGCCGCACAGCCGATGGCAGAGAACGCCTTGTTGACCGGTTCTTTGGAGCCAACTAACGAGCCGTATGCTATCGCCAAAATTGCCGGAATCAAGCTCTGTGAGAGCTACAACAGGCAGTACCAGTGCGACTATCGCAGCGTCATGCCGACCAATCTTTACGGCCCCGGGGACAATTTTCACCCCATAAACAGTCATGTGATTCCGGCACTGCTACTTCGTTTTCACGAAGCAGTAAAGAATAATGATGGAAAGGTCGTTATCTGGGGGAGCGGAACGCCAAAGAGGGAGTTTCTACATGTCGACGATATGGCCGCAGCTGCAGTTTTTGTCATGCAACTTGACCCGAAAACTTACATAGAGCATACCTCACCGATGTTGTCACACGTCAATGTTGGCTCGGGGGCCGATTGTACCATCCGAGAGTTGGCAGAAACAGTAGCAAGAGTTACCGGTTTTCAGGGGGAATTGGTTTTTGATTCCAGTAAGCCGGATGGTTCTCCTCGCAAACTGCTCGATGTGTCGCGCTTGCGGGATTTAGGCTGGCAGGCCAAAATCGGCCTGGCAGAAGGGTTACGACAGACCTATCAATGGTTTAAAGAAAATCCGCATTCTTATCGAAGCTAACTTTAATTTGGCAACAAGGGTAAACTCTTCCGTGCCACCGAAAATAAATGAGGTTTTTCATGAAGGTGCTTGTTTCCGGGGCCGCCGGTTTTATCGGATTTCATTTGGCGAAATATCTGCTGGCGCGCGGCGACGAAGTGGTCGGTCTCGACAACATGAACGATTATTATGATGTCAGCCTCAAAGAAGCGAGGTTGGCGCAGCTCACCGGGCAAAAAAGCTTTCGCTTCATCAAGATGGACCTGGCGGACCGGGAGGGGATGGCTGAACTTTTCAGAAAAGAACGCTTCGAAAAGGTCGTCAATCTCGCTGCCCAGGCCGGTGTCCGTTACTCGCTGACCAACCCGCACGCCTACATTGACAGCAATCTGGAAGGCTTTATAAACGTTCTCGAAGGTTGCCGCCACAATCAGGTGCAACATCTGGTTTATGCCTCATCCTCCTCGGTCTATGGCGCCAACACCTCGATGCCGTTTTCTGTTCATGACAATGTTGACCATCCCGTTTCCCTTTACGCTGCGACCAAAAAAGCTAACGAATTGATGGCGCATACCTACAGCCATCTTTACAACCTTCCGACCACCGGTCTGCGTTTTTTTACTGTTTATGGCCCATGGGGGCGTCCGGATATGGCGCTGTTTCTTTTTACCAAAGCGATTCTGGCAGGTGAGCCGATCCAGGTTTTCAACTATGGAAAGATGAAGCGGGATTTTACCTATATCGATGACATTGTCGAAGGCGTTGTACGTACCCTTGATAAAATTGCCGAGGCGAATGCCGATTGGAGCGGTTATAATCCGGACCCCGGAACGGCCGCTGCTCCCTATCGACTTTACAACATAGGAAACAATCAGCCGGTTGAACTTATGCATATGATTGAAACACTAGAGACCGCGCTAGGTAAAAAAGCAGAAAAAATACTGCTTCCTATCCAGCCAGGTGATGTCCCAGCGACTTATGCGAATGTCGATGCGCTTATTCAAGATGTTGGTTTCAAGCCGTCAACCAGTATTGAAGATGGAATGCGGCGGTTTGTTGATTGGTACCGTAGATTTTATGTTGTTTGATAGAGCGCTTGCGCCTTTGGAGGGTTTATGGCCTTGGAAAATTCTAGTAGTAATAAGTCAGTAGACGATGAAGTTGATCTTCTGCAACTTTGGGAAGTTTTGGTAAAAAGGAAGGCGTTGGTAATTTTATTTGTGGTTTTTTGTCTGTTGGTCGGAATTGGTTTCACTTTCTTGAAACCCGTTACTTACGTTTACTCGACTAAAATAGAGATCGCTTCTGTAAATGGTAAATCATTGGTATCACCGCAAGTAATGCAAAATATTTTGAAAGATGTAATCATTCCTAGAGTCCGCTCAGGATTTGCTGATTATCCAAATCAATTTTTGCCTGTTAATGTCAAGGTTGGCAATAGAGACCCTTTTGTAACCTTGAGCAGTAGGGCTACTCTCGACAAAGCAGATGAAGTTAAAAATTTGCACCTGTCAATACTGAATTTGCTCTTTGAAGAACATCGGCCGAAGATTGAGGCTTTGCGGAATGAAACCAAGCAGAATCTTCTTGATCGTCTTGAAAAAACCAAGGAGAAATTGGTCTTGGCTGCAAACCAAGGAGATTTGTTGAGTTCGCGCCTGAAGAGATTGAACACGCTAGGCTCAATGCTTTCTCAGAAGGTGGAGGAACTAGAAGCTGAGCTGTTGCAGGCTAAAGCCATGTTTAATCGAATTTCCTCCGACCTTCAGAATACTGAAAGTCTATTGGCGGGCCAAATGAGTAGAAATCATGTTTCCAGTCTTACGAACCAACTCTTTAAGGTTCGGGAACGCCTGAATATCAGCCTGATAGATGAAAAAGAAAAGCTTTCCCTGGGAATCTCCAAAAATAAATTGGAGCTGAGTTCAATACAACGCGAAGTCGAAAGTTTGCAGCAGGAATATGCTGATTTTGATAAATCCGACAGAATTTCTGATCAATTCAAGAATACCCAGGCGTTGTTGGGAGTGGCAGTTCGCTCCGCCAGACCGACCGGTCCCGGTAAGTCACTGGTTGTTGCACTGTCCGCTACGATAGGGTTGATTTTGGGTGTTCTGCTGGCTTTCTTTGCTGAGTTTGTTTCTAATACTAGAAACCGAAAGATTCGGATGACTGCTAGTACGTGATGATGCAATACGAAACTAATACCCGCTCTATCTTCAAGGGGATTTCTTTGTGCACCTGGGCGACGATTAACAAGGCGATGATTTGTTCTCATCCGCTACTTGAATTAAAGAGTATTTCAAAGATATGAATGTTGTTAAAGCTCTCTGATTGAAAGTTTGTTAAATCGTCATTATTGAATCCGTCTTTTGTTGTTTTAACTAAGCCTTAATGAGTAGTTGTGAGCCTCACTCGGTATTCTTCGGGAAAATGTGATTTAGTTCGAGCCTGTGTCTCAAGGGACGCACTCATAGGTAAAATGGTTGAGTGCAGTATTTCTATTCTTGTTTTAAGAAGTAAGATTGGTTTGTTTCTTAAAAAGTAATATCTCATTATCATTGACAGCATTGCTGAGGAAGCTTGTGCTTGATGAATTAATCAGTAGTGTATTTTTTCTGATTAATTATTTTTAGCTTTTCATATTTCAAAATAATTATTTTCTTCATTTTAAGTTGTCAATTAATAGTTGATAGTTTTAACAAGATTTTTGGTTAGCAAATCAATTTTATGATTAAAAAAATCGTTTCCAATCAATTCAGAATCAATATTGCCTCTGGATTTGTTGCTACTCTTTTGAATATTTTTATTCTTTTGGCGGCATATCCTGTTTACTTGAAATATTTAGGCTATGAAAAGTATGGTTTATGGCTTGTTTTAGCAACTGTTTTGAATTTTGCTCAGCTTGGTAATTTTGGAGTAAACTCTGCCATTATTAAGTTGATTGCTGAGGAATACGGGAAAGGAGATATTTTAGCTATTAAAAGTTATGCATCTATGGCCGCTTTTTTTGTGGCAATGAGTGGTCTATTTATATCTTTAATGGTTTTTTTATTTATGCCTGTTCTCGTAGGGACTTTTGGCCTTTCTTCAGTAGATTCAGTTGTCGTAGAAGAAATGCTTCCATACCTTTTGTTTTTATCTGTTTTCGTTTTGGTGACTCAGGTTTTTAGTTCAGTAGTGTCCGGTTTGGGGCGTATGGACTTAGATAATTA
>CALZHQ010000003.1 GCA_945787295.1 uncultured Desulfuromonadales bacterium | reverse complement strand
AAGCGGACCGCAAGAAACCGGTCAAAGAAGCACCACTGGTTACGATCAAAGCGCTCGAGGCTTCCGTCGAGCAGGTGACGGTTAAGGCCACCGGCACGCTGATTCCGGCCAGCGAGCTGAACCTGCAGACTGAAATCAGCGGGCGGGTCGTCGGCGTGCACAAGAATTTCGAGCTCGGCAGCCGGATCAGTTTCGGTGACAAGCTGTTGGTGCTGGAACCGGCCGACTACCAGTTGGCGGTTGCCCAGGCAGAGAGCAAAGTGGCCGATGCAGCTTATGCGCTGGCGATCGAGGAAGGGAGCCAGGAGATTGCCAAGCAGGAATGGGAATTGTACGACGGCAATGAAAGCGCCAGCGAACAGGATAAAGAGCTGGCGCTACGCAAGCCACATCTGCTTAAAGCCCGGGCTGAGTACAAGGCTGCCCGGGCAGAGCTGGCGCAGGCGGAGCTCAATCTGCAGCGGACCGTTCTCTTTGCACCGTTCAACGCACTGGTAACGGCGAAAACCGCTGAGCCGGGCGGTTACCTCTCAGCTCAGGAGAGCGTCGCAACCCTGGTCGCAACCGACCGCTACTGGGTGCAGGTGTCGTTGCCGGTCGACCGCTTGAGCTGGATCAAGGTCCCCCAGCAGCCGGGCGAGCAGGGTTCGATGGTGCAGATGAGCGCCGGTGGTAAAGCAAAGGTTGGTCACGTCAGCAAACTGCTTGGGGATCTCGAAGAGCAGGGGCGGATGGCCCGTTTGCTGGTCGAGGTGGATGATCCGCTCGACCTGAAGACGCCGGCCGATCAGCGCCAGCCGCTGCTGCTCGGAGAATATGTCCGGGTGGAAATCGATGGCAAGCTGCTCTCCGATGTCGTCAGTATTCCCCGTTCGGCCCTTCACGATGGCGATCAGCTTTGGTTGGCTGATGCTCAGCAACAATTACAGATTGTCACCGCCGAGGTGCTCTGGCGCGATAGCGAGCGGGTTTTGCTGCGCAATTCTCTGCCGGAAAACACGCAACTGGTGACCAGCAGCTTAAGCACGGCCGTCAGTGGAATGCAACTGCGGCTGGCGGAACCGAAACTGGCGATGGGGACACAGGAGAACAGCCATGAGTGAGTTGCAGCAAAGCTCGAAGGGTCCGATTGCCTGGATGGCCGGCAACTCGGTTGCCTCAAACCTGTTGATGTTGATCCTGCTCATCGGTGGCCTGTTCTTCATGGGCCAGATCAAGCAGGAGGTGTTCCCGGAATTCGATACCGACCAGGTGACCATCAGTGTTGCTTACAGTGGCGCCAGCCCGGCGGAGGTTGAGCAAGGCATCATCCTGGCCGTCGAAGAGGCGATCAGCGGCCTGGAAGGGGTCGATGAGATCAGCTCCAGCGCCAATGAAGGCCGTGGCACGGTGACCGTATCGCTGCTCAACGGCGGTGACTTGCAGAAGCTGGCGCAGGATATTCAGAGCGAGATTGATCGGATCAGTACCTTTCCCGATGAGGCGGAACAACCGACCGTCGAAACGGTCAGCCGCAAGCGGGACGTCGTTTCGCTGGTACTGTACGGAGATCAGAGCGAACAGGTGCTGCATCGGCTGGCCGACGACTTTCGCAATACGCTGCTACAGAATCCGGCGATCACCCAGGTTGAGCTGAAAGGCACCCGGCCGCTGGAGATCTCTATCGAGATTCCGCAGGAAAAACTGCGCGCCTACAATTTAACCTTGGATGGCGTTGCCCAGACATTGAGCGCGGCAGCAATCGAACTGCCGGGCGGCGGCATCAAAACCACTGCTGGTGAAATCCTCATGCGGATGCAGGAGCGGCGTGATTACGGTGTCGATTTCGCCAAGCTGCCGGTGCTGACAGACAATAACGGCACCCAGTTGCTGCTGGAAGATATCGCCGTGATCAATGACGGCTTTGAAGAGACCGACCGTTACGCCGAGTACAATGGCAAACGAGCAATGATGATCGATGTTTACCGGGTTGGAGACCAGACGCCGATTGAAGTTGCCGAAGCCGCCAAGGCCGAAATGGAACGTTTCCGCCAGCAACTGCCGCCGGGAGTGGAGGTAACGGCGATGAACGACCGGTCAGAGGTCTTCAAGCAGCGCCGCGATCTTCTGCTGAATAATGCCTACCTTGGCCTCGCGTTGGTGCTGGTACTACTCGGCCTGTTCCTCGAAACCCGGCTCGCGTTCTGGGTGACCATGGGGATCCCGATCTCCTTCCTCGGTGCATTTCTGGTCCTGCCGCTGCTCGGGGTGAGCATCAACATGATCTCGATGTTCGCCTTTATCGTGGCGCTGGGAATCGTCGTCGATGACGCGATCGTTGTCGGCGAGAATGTCTACAAGTTTCGCCAGCAGGGACTTTCCCCGCTGCAGGCCGCAGTTGCCGGTGCCCGCGAAGTCGCGATGCCGGTCACCTTCAGTATCCTGACCAATGTCGCCGCTTTCATGCCGCTCTACTTCATCCCCGGCACCATGGGTAAAATTTTCCAGGTGATCCCGGTCGTTGTCGTTACTGTCTTCATTGTTTCATTGATCGAGTCGCTGTTTGTCCTGCCGGCTCACCTGGCGCACCTGAAAGAGAATCGACGCGGCGGTCCGCTCGGCAAGTTGCATAACTTTCAGCAACGCTTCAGTACCGGTTTCAGTCGTTTGATCAAGCAGCGTTATGCGCCATTTCTAGAGCTGCTCCTGCGGTATCGTTACATGACGGTTGCCGTTGCCGTCGCGGTCCTGATTCTAACAGCTTCGCTGGTCGTCAGTGGTCGGATGGGAATGACCATGTTCCCGAAAATAGAAGCGGACTTTGCCCAGGTGCAGGTTGCATTGCCCTACGGTTCGGCGATTGAGCAGACCGAAGCCGTGCGGGATCGGTTGCTGGACAGTGCTGCGCAGGTCGCGGAAAAATACCCGGATCAGGCCTTAGTGCTTGGCACCTTCGCGGATCTGGGTCGCTCAGTCAACGGCACCTCTGGCAGTCATACACTGGATATCCAAGTGTACCTAGTCGATCCGCAAGATCGCGCTATTTCGACAGCAGAATTCACCCAGGAATGGCGGCAAATGACCGGCGAAATCAGCGGGCTTGAAACCATCACCTTTCAGTCTGATTCCGGTGGCCCCGGCTCCGGGAAAGCGCTCACCCTGGAGTTGAGCCATGGCAACCTGGAGACCCTGGAGCAGGCTGGCCAGGACCTTGCCGAAGTGTTGGCCGGGTACCCGATTGTCAAAGATATCAACGACGGATTCGCGCCGGGCAAAGAACAGCTCGATTTCAGCATGCGCCCGGAAGGCTTGAGCCTCGGCTTGAGTGCCAGGCAGGTGGCACTGCAGGTCCGTAACGCTTACGACGGCGCCGAAGTCCTGCAACAGCAGCGCGGTCGTAACGAGGTAACAGTGACGGTGCGGCGACCGAAGAGCGAGCGGATTTCCGAGTACGATTTGGAGGAGATGATCCTGCGCAACTCCAGCGGTGTCGAAATCCCGTTGCGGGAAGCAGTCGATATCGAGCGGGGCCGCGCTTACACCAGCATCGACCGGAGCGCTGGGCGCCGAGTGATCAGTGTCACCGCCGATGTCCGGCCGGCAAGCCAGGCCGGGCAGATCAAAAGTGCCCTGCTGGCGGATGCGTTGCCACAACTGGCAGAGCGCTATCCAGGGCTGGCCTATAGCTTTGCAGGCAAGCAGGCTGACATGGCCGAAAGCATGACCAGCCTGTATCAAGGGCTGGGTTTGGCGCTGCTGGTGATTTACGGTTTACTGGCAATCCCGTTCCGCAGCTACCTGCAACCGGCAATTATTATGTTCAGCATCCCCTTCGGCATTGTTGGCGCGGTTATCGGTCACCTGCTGCTCGGTTACAGCTTGAGTGTCATGAGTATGTTCGGCGTGGTCGCCCTCTCCGGGGTGGTGGTCAACGACTCGCTGGTGCTGATCGACTTTGCCAACCGGCAGCGGCGGAGCGGAGCGTCAGCTTTTATCGCAGTGGTCGAAGCCGGGGCGCTGCGTTTCCGGCCGATTCTTTTGACCACTCTGACCACCTTCTGCGGGCTGATGCCAATGATTTTCGAAACCTCCCGGCAAGCTCGTTTCCTGATCCCGATGGCGATATCCCTCGGTTTCGGCATCCTCTTCGCGACACTGATCGCTCTGCTGCTGGTGCCTTGTCTCTACCTGATCGTGGAAGATGTGCGTCAGCTTTTTCAACCAAAAACTGATGCGATAGTCGTAACAGGAAAGCAATCAGTGGCTGCAACATAGCTTGCCGCTTGTTTTTCACGACCTGCGAGGCAGAGATGGCCCAACCTGGTTCCAAACTGTTGGGCCATCTTGCTTCTACTGGAATAAGCCTACTTTATCTATGGGGTATGGGCTGAACTCAATATATAAAAATCAGGGCGGGCGGGGTTAATCAGAATATGCATCCGAAATCTAAATCTTCATATTTCTGTCGGCCCAAGGGACTGTTTTGGAAAAATCGACAAATTTCATGATTTCTTCCAAATTTGAGTTATCTGTCCAGGAAAAGCTGATCTGCCGCTGGGTTTGCATTTCCGTTAAGCCGATCTTAGTTATTGCGGGGGAGGAATAATGTTGGGGAATGATGGCGCTGCCGACTCCCGCTTCAACCAAAGCAATCGCCCTGTCGTCCTGGTAGGTTTTGTAAACCGGATTCAGACGATGGCCTTTTTCTTTCAGCAACTCGCCTATAAAAAAACGATTTTCACAGTACGGGCGGGCGGGCGATAAAAGGCTCCTTGGCCAGCTCAGAGATACTGACCGTTTTGCGCTCACGCAAATGATGACCAGGGGGCAGCGCGACAACGTATGGTTCGCTGAACAGGACCGCCTGGCTTCTGGTTCCTGGTTTTTCACCGGTCCTTGGCCGAGTAACGTCAAGGCAAAATCTATCCGTGCTTCTTGTTGATAGTTTTCTATCTGATCTTCCCTGGCGTCTGTCACCTCCATGACGATTTCCGGATTCTTTCTGCGGCATTGTTCGATCAGGTTTGCCACCTGCTTGATGGAAAGGGTGTCGATCACACCGAGCCTTAAGGATCGGTGAACCTCGTGGTGTTTTAGCTCCGCTTTTGCCTGGGCACATTCCGCAATAATCAGCTTGGCCCGTTTGAGGAGTTTTCTGCCGGATGGAGTAAGGACGACACTCCGCTTGTTGCGAATAAAGAGCTTAACGCCCATTTCTTCTTCGAGCTTGGAGATAGAGGCTGAAAGGGCTGGCTGAGAAACAAATGCCCGCTCTGCGCCTCGGGTAAAGCTTTCCGATTCGGCGGCCGCGACGAACTGTTTTAGCTGGTGTAATTCCATTCCATAGCCTCTGTATATCTTTTGTAATCACTATGATCGATTTGAGTTAATGTAGCGACGGATGGTATTTATGACAAGTGAGCTTGAAAAACCTGAAACGCCGAGGAATTTTGCTCTGCGGGGAAGGATGTCGTGATGGCCAACACAGAAAAACCCAAAATAGCCCTCATCATAGGCGCCGGAGATCATCTCGGAGCCGCGATCGCGAAACGATTTGGGCAAGAAGGATTTCATGTCGTCGCCACCAGAAGACGGGGTAATTTGACCAGTCTCATCGCTGAAATTGAATCGTCTGGTTCCGGCGCACAAGGTTTCCACTCCGATGCTCGAAGTGAAGAACAGGTTGCCGAGTTGATTGAAAAAGTGGAAACAGAAATCGGTCCCATCGATGTCGCGGTATTTAATGTCGGTGGCAATGTGCGCTTTGGAATCCTGGAAACAACCCCCCGTGTTTATCGGAAATCTTGGGAGATGTGTGCCTTTGCCGGATTTCTGGTCGGCCGGGAAGTTGCTCGGCGCATGCTGCCGAGAAAGCGTGGGACCATCCTGTTTACCGGTGCCTCCGCAAGTCTGCGAGGCTCTCAAGGCTTTGCGGCTTTTTCCGGTGGTAAGCACGCCCTGCGCGCCCTTGCTCAGAGTATGGCGAAAGAGCTCGGTCCACAGGGTATTCACGTGGGACATGTTGTCGTTGATGGCTTGATAGAAAATCGCTCAACGGAACAATTATTCCCCGATTTAGTCGCTTCCAAGCCTAAAGACGGGATTATCCAACCCGACCACCTGGCGGAAATTTACTGGCAATTGTACCGGCAACCCCGCACCGCATGGACTTTTGAACTTGATGCAAGGCCCTATTCTGAACCTTGGTAAGGAGCAAAATCATTTTTTAATCAAGGAGAGCATGATGAACAAATCGGTCGATTTTTATTACGATTACGGCAGCACGACCTCTTATCTGGCTTGGACTCAGCTACCGAAATTGTGCGCTAAAGCAGGGGCGAAGCTTAATTACAAGCCGATGCTCCTTGGCGGTGTTTTCAAGTCCACCGGCAATCCCAGTCCAATGCAGGTTGCATCCAAGGCGGCCTGGCTTAAAGAGGATATGGTTCGCTACGCCGAGCACTACGGTGTCCCTTACCGCATGAATCCCTACTTTCCCCTGAACACAGTCGGCATTATGCGCGGTGCCTTATGGGCCGCAGCGACAGAACACTTGGAGGAGTACAACAAGGCGATGTTCGAAGCGGTCTGGGTCGAGCAGAAAAATATGGCCGCTCCGGAAGTCATTGTGCAAGTTCTGGAAAACGCCGGTTTCGATGCCAAAACCGTTATCGAGGCAACCGGGCAACCAGAGATCAAGCAGGCACTGATCGACGCAACCAACGAGGCTGTCGAGCGCGGCGTTTTTGGTGCGCCGACCATGTTCGTAGGTGAGCAGATGTTTTTCGGCCAGGATCGCCTGGAATGGGTGGAGCGAGCTCTCGAGGCTTGAAGCGATCCGACATCGGTAATAAGTGCCCAAACGTAAAGTGTGCTATAGCACTCCCGTGAATATCTAAGCGATCGATCACCAGCATTGGAAGGTCACGATTCCCCGGTAAAGCCGGGGGATCGTTTATCAGGCTTGCTGACTACGCGAGATATTTTTCATCCGCTCGGCCAGCTCAATAAGACTTCTAACGGTCACCGTCGGCTCGATCTCCCAGGGGTCAAAAACCGCCTCAGGAGAACGTTTGACCCAAGCCGCCTTCATCCCCGCTGAAATCGCCCCGATGACATCAAATGGATTGCTCGATATCAACCAGGCGCTCGCTCCCGTGGTTTGTGATTGTCTCAAGAAGTGGGCATAGACCGCGGGGTTTGGTTTGAACGATTTCAGACCGTCGACACTGACCAGATCGATAAACATGGTTCTGAGCTTTGCCGCTTGCATAAGTTCCTCAAGAGCCGCGACTTCACCGTTAGAAAAAGCAAACAGACGAAACCCGGCATTCTTCAGTTCGGTCAGCCCTTCCATAACGTCAGCAAAAGCCGGCAGCTGCCGATAGATCCCGAGCAGATTGTTCTTCTGCTCCGGAGTCAGCGGGGTCTTGTAGAACGCGCAGGTGTAATCGAGGGCCTGGCTGGTACAGACGGCAAAGGTTGCGTAGTTCTGCATCAGCCCACGACGGAAAGAGTATTCCAACTGTTTGTCGCGCCAAGTTTGAGAAAAGGCTTGTGCCTGGTCGCCAACCAGTTCCGTCAGCGCGGAAAGGACCCCGTGGGTGTTGATCAAGGTCCCATAAACATCAAATGCAAGCGTTGTTGCCATGGCGATCTCCTTGCTTTCAGTACAAATTACCATGGGCCGTTTTCAAGCAACGTCTGTTGGCTGGTGTGAATTATTATGCTCAGCCAGTTTCAGCGAGAATCTGTCGTTAGAGGTGAAACGCCTCTTTCAGGCTGCGCAGGTAACGGCGGCTGACCGGTAACTGCTGGCCACTGCGGGTTTTTATTTCCGCCAGACCATTTTCCAGGGTGGTGATTTCGGCGACCTGTTCGAGGTTGACCAGGTACTGTTTATGGCAGCGCAACAGGCCGAGCTGCTGTTCGAGAACCTTGAGGGTCAGCTCGGTGAAGTAATTACCCTCGGCGGTAAAGACGTGCACCCCGCTTAGGTCGGAATGGATATGTTCGACCTGTTGTGGATCGATCAGCTTGATCTTGTGGCCACTGGCGCAGGGGATGCGGGTCAGTTGCGGAGATTCGTATTTGGGGCTGCTGCCGCTGCCGAGCGTCGCTTCGACTTTGGCCATGGTTTTGACCAGTCTTTCCGGGTCGATCGGTTTAAGCAGGTAGTCGAGGGTTTTTTCTTCAAAGGCTTTCAGGGCGTACTGGTCGTAAGCGGTGACAAACACCACGTGCGGCATGATCTCTTCGTCGATCATGCTGAGTAGCTCAAAACCATCGATCACCGGCATCTGGATATCGAGAAACAGCAGCTGCGGGTGCTCCTTGTTGATCAGTTTGATCGCCTCCAGGGCGTTGGCGCAGCTGGCGACAATTGCGACCTCGCTGGTCTCTGCCAGCAGGGTGGTCAGTTCTTCGCGGGCGTGCTGCTCATCATCGACGATCATCACCCGTATCATCAGAGCTCTCTTTCATCAAAGGGGAGGACCAGGGCGACCCGGGTGACCTGATCCGGAACGCAGCTGGTCTCGATCCCGTAACTGTTGCCGTATAGGTTCTTGAGCCGCTTATCGACGATGTTCATGCCGAGGCCGTCGCTCTGTAGTTTATCACAAAATGAGCCGGCATTATCTTCGACGGAGATGGTGGCCCGGCCGCCATCTCGATGCGCAATGATTCTGATTTCACCCTTTTCCAGCAGGTTGGATATGCCGTGCTTGACCGCGTTTTCAACGATCGGTTGCAGAGTAAAGGTCGGGATTTTCACCTGCAGAAGCTCCGGATCGATCTCCTCGATCACCTGGAGGCGTTCTCCGAAGCGGGCCCTCTCTATCACCAGGTAGGAATTGACGTGATCCAGCTCTTCTGCAAGGGATGACAGGTCGCCGGAGCGTTTCAGGTTTTTGCGGAAGAAATTCGACAAGTGCAGCAGCAGGCTGCGGGCCTGGTCGGCGTCCTTACGGACGATGGCAATGATGGTGTTCAGGGCATTGAACAGAAAATGCGGATTGACCTGAGCCTGGATCAGCTTCAGTTCCGATTTGACCAGCAAGTTCTTCTGCGTCTTGAAGCGGTCGCGCAGCAGTTGTTCGCCGAGTAGTTTGGCGATCCCCTCACCGAGGGTTTTGTTCAGGTTGAGAAACAGCTTGTGTTTCGGCTCATACAGCTTGATGGTGCCGACCACTTCGTTTTCGACCCGCAACGGGACGATCAGCGCCGAACCCAAGGGACAGTTATCGGAAAGGGCGCAGTTGAAAAATTCGTTGGCCCCATCGGCGAAGATGACCTTGTTGTCACGGATCGCCTCCTGGGTCTGGGGCGAAACGATATCGAGACCGGTTAAATGATGGTCGTCCCCCAGGCCGATATAAGCGAGAATCTTTTTCCCGTCACTGATGCTGACCGCGCCGACCCCAGTCTCATCATAGATGATCTCGGCCAGTTGTTTGGCTGTTTCGGCATTAAATCCCTTACTGAGAATTCCCAGGCTGCGATCGGCGATATTAAAGGCTTTGGCGGAAAAGATCGCCCCGACCTTGTCGAACATGCTTTTCTGATCGCGCATCATGCTCATAAACAGCGCCGCTCCGATGGGATTGGCAACCATCATCGGCAAGGCGATCACCCTGACCAGTGCCCAGGCTTCGGCAAAGGGGCTCTTGAATAACAGGATGATCAACATCTGCAAGGCTTCGGCAACAAAGGTTGCCAGCAGCGCGGCAATCGGACTGAAAACCTGTTCCCACTTGTTTTTGCGCCGTAGATAAATGTTGGCCAGCCCGCCGAGCATACCGGCAATGCAGGTCGAGATGACGTAAGCTTCGGCGGCCAAGCCACTTAACAGAAAAAGATGCAATGCTGCCGTGCTGCCGACGGCGATACCGAGCAACGGGCCACCGATCAGTCCGGCGAGCACCGCGCCGATCGCCCCGGTGTTGGCGACGGCACCTGGAACCGGCAGCTCAAAGTAGGTGCCGAGGATCGAAAAGCCGGTGAAAATGGCGAAGAGCAACAGCTTGTTTTTCGGCTGCAGGTTTTTTTCGGTCAGCGGTTTGAAGGCCGGTGATTTGCTGAACAGGTAGGCGAGAACCAGGAAAATGCTCAGTTGCTGCAATAAAGAAAAGATCAGTTCCATGGCTGTTTTCCAGAAAAGTTGGGTTTCTGGAAGGTTAGTCGCTTTTTTTGCCGAGGGCAATGCTGTAGACGCTATCGGGGGAATTTCTCCTGCTTATTCGCTGCGAAACGGCCGCTCAATATCACGGCTATTATTTTTACCGTTCAGGAAAAAGGCTTTCTTTGATGGTGGAATTGTTCTCCTCGATTAAACTGTTTGAGGGAGGATGATTTTATGCAAGCACTGGTCAAGAAGAAATCTGCGCCCGGACTCTGGCTCGAAGAACTGCCGGAACCGGACATCGGCATCAATGATGTGCTGATAAAGGTAAAGCGGACCGCAATTTGCGGCACCGATATGCACATCTATAACTGGGATGCCTGGGCAGAAAAAACCATCCCCGTACCGATGATTGTCGGCCACGAATTTGTCGGCGAAATTGTTGCAGTTGGTTCCAACGTGATTGATTTCAGTCCGGGCCAGCTGGTCTCCGGGGAAGGGCACGTGGTTTGCGGTCGTTGTCGAAACTGCATGGCCGGACGGCGTCACCTCTGTGCCCATACCAGCGGTATCGGTGTTGACCGCCCCGGGGCTTTTGCCGAATACCTGGCGCTGCCGATGTCGAACGTCTGGGAACATCGGCCCGAGATCAACCTGGATGTGGCCGCGCTGTTCGATCCCTTGGGTAATGCGGTGCACACCGCCCTGCAATACGACCTGCTCGGTGAGGATGTACTGATTACCGGGGCCGGGCCGATCGGTGCCATGGCTGCTGCCGTCTGCCGTCACGCCGGTGCCCGGCATATCGTCATCACCGATATCAATTCCCAGCGGCTGAAGTTGGCCAAAACCTTGGGCGCAACCTGTACTGTCGATGTCAGCCGGGAAGAAATCACTGCGGTGCAGAAAAAGTTGGGCATGACGGAGGGCTTTGATGTCGGTCTGGAAATGTCCGGTAACCCTTCCGCTTTTAACGACCTGTTGGCCAATATGTGTCATGGTGGCAAGGTCGCGATCCTGGGGATTCCGGAGAAGAATGTCGCCATCGACTGGAATACGGTGATTTTCAATATGCTCACTCTCAAGGGGATTTACGGCCGGGAAATGTACGAAACCTGGTACAAGATGTCGGTGCTGGTTGAGTCGGGGCTGGACATCTCGCCGGTGATCACCCACCGGCTCGATTATCCCGATTTTGAGCAGGGGTTCACGGCCATGAATGCCGGTGAAGCGTGTAAAGTTGTTTTGAATTGGGAGTGTTAACGGTTAAGAAGGCTGCAACTTAAACCCTCCGTCCAATAGGGAGTAGCGCCGTGGACGCTAAATTTCAAGAACATTTGAGTGCCGAACTGGAAGAGATTGAATCTGCCGGATTGTATAAACGGGAACGTCTGATCACCACCCCGCAAAGCGCCCATGTTGGTGTCAGCAGCGGCGGCGAGATCTTGAATCTGTGCGCCAATAACTATCTTGGTCTGGCCCAGCATCCGGAGGTGAACGCCGCCGCCGCGGTCGGTCTGCAGGAGTGGGGATTCGGCATGGCCTCGGTCCGCTTTATCTGCGGCACCCAGACCCTGCACAAGCAGCTCGAAGAAAAACTCAGCCAGTTTCTGGGCACCGAGGAGACCATCCTCTATCCCTCCTGCTTTGATGCCAACGGCGGCCTTTTCGAAACCTTGCTGGACGAACAGGACGCGGTCATCTCCGACGAGCTGAACCATGCCAGTATCATCGACGGGGTGCGCCTGTGTAAGGCCAAGCGTTACCGCTACCGCAACAGTGATATGAGTGACCTGGAAGAGCAGCTGCAGGCTGCCGAGAAAAATGGCACGCGCTTTAAACTGATTACCACCGACGGGGTTTTCTCCATGGATGGCTATATCGCCCGGATCGATGAGATCTGTGATCTGGCAGAAAGATACCAGGCCCTGGTGCACGTCGATGATTCCCACGCCACCGGTTTTATCGGCGCCGACGGACGCGGCAGCGCTGAGTATCGGGGCTGCATGGAGCGGGTCGATATCACGACCGGTACCCTGGGTAAAGCCCTGGGCGGTGCCAGCGGCGGGTTCACCAGTGCCAGCAAAGAGGTGGTTGAGCTGTTGCGGCAGCGCTCCCGGCCTTACCTGTTTTCCAATTCGGTGGCCCCGCCGGCAGTCGCCGGAGCGTTGAAAGCGATCGAGCTGGTCAGTGAATCGAGCACCTTTCGCGATCGGTTGCATGAAAACACCGCGATCTTCCGCCAGGGTCTGGAGCGGCACGGGTTTGATCTGTTGCCGGGTGAACACCCGATCGTTCCGGTGATGCTGCACGATGCCAAGGTGGCCGGGATATTTGCCGAGGCCATGCTGGCGCAGGGCATCTTCGTGGTGGCCTTTTCCTACCCGGTGGTGCCGAAAGGCAAGGCGCGTATCCGTACGCAGATGACGGCAGCCTTGACAGCGGACGACCTGGAATTTGCCATAGAGGCTTTCGGCCGGGTCAAACAGCAGTTGGGAATCTAGGCCGTATGCAAACACATTGGGCACTCGCTCGTTCAGAATGATGGCAGCCCGCGTTGCAAACTGATTTGTCTCTCTCGTTAATAACCTGCGCTGGCTCGACCATCACGCACCAGTAAATAAAAATGCCTGTGGACGATTCAGGATCTTTTTAGACGGTTTATGGGGCAGGGCATGATCTGCGGATAAGGGGATCATAGCCTCGTAAACTCCGTTTTGTTGAAAGCTTTCGAAGTATATTAAGATGAAGTAAATTTTCTGAACATGTATATATGAAGTACTGTGGACTCGGCTATAAAATTAATCGATGGGTGAAATCTTATGACAATTCAAAGTGAGCAAGAAGAAAAACTGGTGTATGTCATTTCTGACGGGATCGGTCAAAGCGCAGTAAATGTTTTAAAAGCCAGCTTGATCCAATTCGACCTTTCATCCTCGGCACTACGTGTTTTTTCAAAGATAGAAAATATTGAAAGAATAAAAAGTATATTGGGGAAAGCGAAAGAAGAAGATGCCTTTGTCGCTTTTACCATTGCCAAGAAAGAGACCCGCAAACTGGTGCATGAGATTTGTCAAAATGAGGGGCTGATGCACCATGACATTTTGGGACCACCGATCGAAAAACTATCAGAATATCTTGGTATTGAGCCGAAAGAGGATGCCAATTTACTCAGAAAGGTCGATAGTAAGTATTTTGAGCGGATCGATGCCATAGAATTTTCCATGAAGTATGATGACGGGCAGGATGTCAATAAGGTTTTTGAAGCGGATATTGTTATTCTAGGATTATCCAGAACCTCCAAAACGCCCACGTCTTACTTTCTGGCACAGCAGGGGTACAAAGTGGTGAATATCCCGCTGATGCCGGAAGTCCCCATACCCGAAGAAGTCTATCGTGTGGATCAGAATCGGGTTGTTTGTCTGGTCATGGATTCGGAGGTCTTGCAAAAGATCAGAAGCGCCAGACTGAAACACTACAAAACCAAAAGCAATTATACCGATCTAAGGCGTATTTTTAACGAAATGGAAATGGTCCACGACCTGACAAAGAAAAACAAAAAGTGGCATATTGTGGATACCACGAACAAATCAGTGGAAGAAACGACCAGGGAAATAATCAGCATGGTCTTTGGGCAAAAAGGCTCAACTCAAGGTTATTAGCTGGTTTTCTGTTAACTGTTCCCCTCGTCTCTTGTTGGGCATTGACCATAAAGTTGGCCCGATTCATATTCTCGTCCAGAAACGCCTGGATTGGCAGCCGTTGCCGGTGGCAGACCGTTTGCCTGTTGATTTATCAGGGCAGGTAATCAGCCAGGTTGATATTTTTCAGCGCCGGGTCGACTTCGGCGACGATGCTGCTGCTGTCAGACATCTGTACCACAGGTGGTTCCGGATTCTTCTGCCCTTCGCTGTTGAAGATAATTTTCAGAGTCAGAGAGCCTGCCTGGAGCCGATTCTGGTCACAGACCAAACCGATACTGTTCTCTTTCAGGCGGACCAAGGTTCCGACCGGGTAGGGGCCAAGATAAGCAAGGAACTTTTCCAGGTACTCGGGATGCAGATGGGTGCCGCTCAATTCTAGCATCTTCTCCATCGCTTGCCGCGGTGATTGCTGGCGCTGGTAGCAGCGGATAGTGGTCATGGCATCATAGGTGTCGGCAATGCACGCAATATCTGCCAGGGGCGTGACCTCTGCGCCACGGCTGTCAACCGGGTAGCCGGTTCGATCAAACCGCAGATGGTGACCGTTGACAATGTCGACGACTCTCTCGGTGATCTGTTCCATTCCGGAAACAATCTTTGCCCCGTTGACCGGGTGCTGCTTCATCACTTCGAGCTCTTCGTTGCTCAGTTTGCCCGGCTTGGCGACGATCTGATGATCGATGGTCATTTTGCCCAGGTCATGCAGCAGCCCTCCCAGGCCCAGTTCGTACAGCTGTTGATTCGACATCCCGCAGGCTTTACCGACCGACATGGCGATGACGGCGACATTGACCGAGTGGCAGAAGGTGTAGTTGTCGTAATCCTTGAGCATCGACAGGGCCAGCAGCGCGTAAGGTTCAGCGAGGATGCTGTTGACCATTCCCTTGACCGTTTTGATGACTTTCCGCGAAGAGGGGATGCGGCCGAGGCGGACATCGTTGCAGACCTCCTCAACCGCATCCAATGCCGTTCTGTAGATCGCTTCGGGACCACTGAGACCGGCGTCGATCTGGGTGACGCGGATAGCCGTGACCGCCTTGTTTTCCAGGCGATCAGGCAGCTCTCCACCGGTGATGTGCGGTAATTCCTGGCAGAAGATCAACAGTTGGCGAGCGTCGAGTCCGGGCAGCAACTCAACCGCCTGTAGCTGATGACGCTCCAGCAGTCTGGCCAGCTCCTGCAAAGCCGGAAGCTGGTCAAGGCAGGGGATGTCGTTGAACATCAGGGTGCCGTCGATTAAGCCGATGATCAGCTTGTTGTGTGAATCGATTAAACTGGTCAGGGTGGTGATAGAGTTGTCCAGCTGTTTCTGGATTTGTGGATGCTCCGCCGGGTAGAGCCGGAGCCCCTGCATGATGGCAGTGAGGCAGAAGGGGATCTGTTTGAATTGGTCAAACGACATGTTGCTGCTTTTGGAGTTGTGCTTTGGCTTGCTTCAGGGCTCTGCTGACCGGCCCTTTGTCAGACTTCGGTAACTGGTCAAGGACCGGAATCAACTGCGAGTTGCCGAGCTGACCGAGGGCAATGATTGCCTCGGCCCGCAAAACCTCAATATTGTTGCGGTTCAGCAGGTTGGCGCGACGCGCCAGTTTTAGCAGCGGAATAATTGCCTGTGGGGATTTGGTTGCTGCCAGCGCCTGGATAACTTCGGTCTTAAAGCGAGTTTTTTTGCCGAGCAGGTCCGATTTTTTCAGCAGCTCGACCAGTGGCGGAATAGCTCTGGGATTTTTTAAGGCTCCCAGGGCCATGATCGCTGGTTGGTGTAATTCCTTATTGTCGTCCTGCCCCAACCGGAGTAACAGGGGGATGACGGAGTTGCTGCCGATGGCACCCAGTGCCCGGATAACCGAACGGCGCACCCTTACTTCAGGGTGGCCGAGGGCCTGTGTCAGTAATGGCAAGGCTGTATCGAGCCGGGTTTCACCAAGGATGGTGACCACATTGCGGACCCGGTGCCAGACATCACTCTGCAGGTCGCCACGCAACAGTTCGAAGATGTTTTCGCCCATGCGCGCCAGGATGGCAGTGTATTGCCTGCGGATAATAGCATCGCGCTCGGCATAAAGCCGCTTCAGCAGTTGGGGGGCAATTTTTTTTTCCAGACCGATCAGCAGTCTGCCGAGTGCCCGGCGGTGTGAAGCTTTCAGCTTTGGATCGGCGATGGTCTCGGAGAGAAATGTTTTGGTTCTCTCTGTCAGCAGTTGATCGATTAACTGCTCAGTTGCCTGCTGCAGTGATGCTTTGCGAGTGCTGTCTTTACGGTGGCTTTCCAGCAGGCTAAAGACCGCCAGATAGCCGGCAATGCCGGTTTCGGCAAAAAAAGCGGGTGCCAGTTGTCTCACCTGAGCCAACAGCTCCTGGTAAAGCTCAGCGTCCTGGGGCTCTTTCAGCTGTTCCAGATGTTCCCTCATTTGCTCGATATTTGAGGGTGGCTGTTCAAGGTTCGGCAGCGAGAAGCCTGCAGTTGCGGCTTGGCTTGCTGCTGCTTGAACGCTGTCTTGCGCTCTTTGCCCAGAGGCCCCCGTGAGTTCTGTGCCCGGCGGTTTTGCAACCATGTGCGAAGTTTTTATTCCGAGATCCTGAAGCTTTTTCAGGACCGTATCGAGGTTCGGTTCGTTCAACCAGATCGCCTTGATGTTCTTATCGGCCAATAGTTGCGGCAGCCCTCCTGCCATCAGTAACTCGTCGGCAGGTTTGCTGAGGTAGTCGGCAAAAACCAACAGTTCGTACTTGGAGAGTTCCGGCAGGAACAGCAGATGGCGGACCCGTCGCGCGACCAGTTTCAGTGACAGGTCAGAGAGGATTTTGTTGTTGGGGGACAGGGGGGTATCGTTCAGGCTGAAGCCATCTTTAGTGACATGATAGGGGCGATTGGCACGGTGTTCCAGTAGCGGCTGGAAATCTTTACAGGTTTCTTCTGCTGCCGCCGCCAGAGATGGATGATCAGCCGGGTAAAAGCTGAGCGCTTTGGTCAGTTTGACCAGCCCGGTCAGAGCTTTTACCAGGTCGGCAGCCAAAGTCTGTATGTCGGCAGAAAAATCCATAGCAATCATTCAGCGGGGAGAAATGGACAATAAATATACACAATCTTTCGTATGTTAAATGGTTTCTCATGATTTCTCAACAGTTGTTTCCTTATCGATGATACAAAAACTGGTATTGTGGATCGATTCCCCCTCAGCCCGGTATAAATCTTCCAAAATTTGTGCAAATCTTTTACCGACGATATTCCGCTTGATTTTCAGAGTCGGAGTCACTTCGCCCTTTTCTCCACTGAAGTCGCGTGACAGCAGGGTAAAGCGTTTGATCTGCCGATAAGAGGGGACTGTCGCCTGAATATTATTGATCCGCCTGCGGATCAGATCGAGGATTTGCGGGTGATTGACCAGATCGCAATGATCGAGAAAGTCGATATGTTTGTACTCGGCATATTTTTGCAGTGATTCGAAATCAGGTACCACCAGCGCTGTCAGGTAGGGGCGACGATCGCCGTAAATCATGACACTGCTGATATATTTATCGGCTTTCAGTTCGTTCTCCAGTCCTTGCGGGGCAACATTTTTCCCACCTGCGGTGACAATGATATCTTTTTTCCGGTCGGTGATGATCAGGTAGCCCTCGGCATCCAGCATGGCGATGTCGCCGGTGTGAAACCAACCATTCTGAAGATTTTCGGCTGTGCGTTCCGGTTTTTTCCAATAGCCGTGAAAGACGCTTGGCCCTTTGACCACCAGTTCGCCATCTTCGGCAATTTGAACCTGCAGGTTTCTCAGCGGCGGCCCGACGCTGCCGAGCCGATGGCGGCCGGGATAGTTGACGGCGATGACTGGTGAGGTTTCGGTCAATCCATAGCCCTCGTAAATCGGTACGCCGGCGGCGAGGAAAAACTCGGCGATCCCTTTAACCAGCGGAGCTCCCCCGGAGACGAAAAAGCGCAACCGGCCACCGAGCCGTTCCTTGATTTTGCTGAACACCAGCTTGTCAAAAAGATCCAGCAAGGTGGTCTGCAGGGCAGTCGCTTCCAGACCCTGTTGTTCGCGGGCAACCTTGCTTTTGCCAACCTTGATCGCCAGGAAAAACAGTTGTTTATTCAGCCAGGGACCGGTGGTGACCCGCTCCAGGATCCGGTTGTACATTTTCTCGTAGAGACGCGGCACACTGATAACGATGGTCGGTTTGATTTCCGCCAGGTTAGCCGGGACGGTGTCGATACTTTCCGCGTAGGAAATGGTGACGCCCCGATAAAGCATCAGGTAGTACCCGGCCATCCGTTCAAATATATGGGAGAGTGGTAAAAAAGACAGGCATTCATCTTCAGGGCCGAATTCGATCAGTTCGCAGCAAGCCTCAACGTTGGCCATGATGTTATCGTGGCTGAGCATCGCTCCCTTTGGTTCGCCGGTGGTTCCGGAGGTGTAGACCAGGGTGGCCAGGTCTTCCCGCTTACCAGCCTGCAGGAGTTGTTCGACCTGCTGTGGCTCGATCTGTTGTCCGTGCTCAAGGAAACTGGTCAATGACAGGATCTCTTCGGCCTCGGATTGCCCTTCGAGGAGAATGATTTTTTCCAAGCTCGGGCATTGCTCGCGACGTTTTAGAACTTCTGTAGCCAGCAACACTGAATGGGTGAAGAGAAAGCGACACTCGCCATCGGCAAGGATGTGGGTGATTGTTTTTACCCCCTCGGTGTGGTAAATGGGGACTGTGCGTCCGCCGACAGTCATTATTGCCAGGTCGGCACAGGCCCATTCAGGACAGTTCGGGGTCAGGATTGCCGCTTGTTGTTCAGGCTGCAAGCCGAGAGCGATCAGGCTGGCGGCAAAGTCACGGATCCTCTGGCCGAGTTGTTGCCAGCTGATATCCCGGTAGTGGCCGTTAAGTTTACGGCGCATAACAGTTTTTTGATCAAATCGTTCGATCCGTTCAAAAACCATTTGTGGCAAGGTTTGCTGCATAATTACCTCCTGGCGGCAGTAGGTCTGGTCGTGTAAAGAGCGCGGAATAACTTAATTTTACCATGTTAGCCGACAATTTGATTTTAGGGATCACTGGAAATATCGCTTCGGGGAAAAGTACCATTGCCGGGGCCTTTGTGAAATTGGGTGCGGCAATGGTCGATGCTGACCTGCTGGCCCGCGAAGTCGTCGCTCCGGGTAGCCCGGTCCTGCAGCAACTGGTTGAGCGTTTTGGGGCCGATGTGTTGCTCGGAAATGGTGAGTTGGATCGTGAACGGCTCGGGCAGCTTGTCTTTGCCGATCCCGCCGCGAGGCGGGAGCTCAACCGGATCATGCATCCTGCGATTGCCAAGTTGGCGACTGCAAGGTTACAGAAACTGAAACGCACTTCGGGGATTCCGCTGGTGGTTTACGAGGCCCCTCTCTTGTTTGAAGCAAAGGCCGAGAATCGGGTCGATAAGGTCCTGGTGGTCAAAATCGACCCGCAGGTGCAATTAGAGCGCTTAATGCAGCGGGATGATTTAGACGAAACCTCGGCAAGGCAGCGGATCAAGGCGCAGATGCCCCAGGATGAAAAGTTAGTGCGGGCCGATTTTGTGATCGACAATTCCGGTACGCTGGCCGCAGCGCTGCAGCAGGTAGAAGAGTGCTGGCAGCAGCTGACCACAGGGTAGAGGGAGCTCGCTCGGTTCGCCGCAAAAAGCCAGCCGTGTGGGCAGGAATATTGACCGGCTCAGTTGATCTATTTAGCGGAGGTGGTAGCTGCCGACGCTCCAGAAATTACCCTCGCGGCTTAAGAGGACGGTCTCCAGGCTATTGTTTTTGTTGTGGAAAACTGTAGTAAAGCTGAGTCTGATATATTCTCCATCCGGCAGCCCAACCCAAGAGGTGTGCAGGCTGGTTTTGGTCAGTGATCGTTCAATGACATGCCCAAGGTGCGGACGGACCGTCAGGACTTTTTTAAACCATTCGGGATAGGTGGTGTAGCCCTGGTTGATGATGTTGGTTAGGGCCCAGGCCGTTTGATAGTCGTCATTGTCCAGCAGATACAGAAAGTTTTCCGCAGCAGACAAGGCTGTTGGGTCGATCGGTTCGGCGGCAAAGGCAGGAAATGGTAGCAGGATTACAGCAAGCAGTATCAGGCTGGAAGCTAGCCGGGTCAATCTCATGAGTCCCCCTCACTTAATCATTTATGTTGCTCACTATAGCTTTTTTCGTTGCTCAGGTAAAGAGTCTTGACTGATATGGTTATGTTTCATTAAGAACTCGGCCGTGCGGTGGAACACGTCCGCTTGACAGGGGTTTTCAGCTGTGGTCAAGACATGTGGGACATCTGCTCCATAGCGGTGGAACATTTTTGTTGTACTGCCCAGCTGATTAAATATCCGCTCGGCTGTGCCAGCTGAGATGACCTGATCACCTTCTGCCGCAAGAACCAATGATGGCGTATTGATTTGTGGCAGGATTTTTTTGACCTGCCACCGCAGCCGGTTAATTTCAGCGACGGCTTTCAGGGGCCGGCGCTGATAATAAAAGGGTTGGTTCTCAGCCTTTATGGTGCGGTGTTGAAAGGTAATAAAGTGCTTTAAGATGCCAACCAATGGCGCCAGCGGATGTTTCAGTCGCAGATAGGGCGAAAGCAGAACCAGAGATTCAAAATGACGTCGCAGCGAGAGCTTGAGTAGCAGCAGGGCGCCCGTGCTCAGTCCTGCTGCACTAATGGTGAGATCCATATGTTGCAAAATCTGGTAGCCCCGTTCAATGGCCGCCAGCCATTCTTCGGCCCGCCGCTGGGCCAGATCTTCCGGGCTGGTGCCATGGCCTGGCAGACGAATGCCGCAGACTGTAAAGCCTTGTTCGGCGAGGTGTTCGCCTAGCGCAAGCATCTCCCTTGGGGTTGAACTGAAGCCGTGGACCAGGAGTACGCCGTGCTGGCTCTGGCTGGCTGGGGTGAGCAGGAAAGGGTAGTTTTCCACATGGTTGACATCGGCGCTGCGGGCCAGGTCGATTTCATGCTCAATGCTGTGTTTCAAATGGGCGCTCGTGAGTGTCGGAAAATAAAAAGGCCCCTGTCAGGGGCCTTTGGTTTTGTGGCTAATTGTTCTATTTGGGGTAGCCGAGCCGCGTAGAGAGGTCGGAGCCGGCTTTGATCACCAGGGGAACCAGTTCATCGTCGATCCGCTCATTGTTGATGCGCATGCTCGGTCCGGAGACGCTGATGGCACCAACAATCCGTCTCGTGTAGTCGCGGATCGGGGCAGCGATGCAGCGGACGCCGGGATCGAGTTCTTCATCATCAAAGGCATAGCCCTGTTCGCGAACTTTGGCCAGCTCAGTTTTGAGAGCATCGGCATTGGTGATGGTGCTCGGAGTGTGCTGGACAAAATTTGTTTCTGACAGCAGGTCATCAAGCTCTTCGTCGGTCATGAAGGCCATGTGGACTTTGCCTGCCGCAGTGCAGTAAGCTGGCAACCTGGAACCGACCCGCGAGACGACACGGACGGTCAGGTTGGTTTCGACAACGTCGAGATAAACGGTGTGGTGTTCTTTGTAGATGGCAACGTAAGCGGTTTCGTTGCAATCTTCAACGATCTGCTCAAGGATCGGCTTGGCCTGGCGTAGCAGACCCATCTGTTTGATGAAGGTTTGTCCGAGTTCCAGAGCTTTGAGGCCAAGACGGTAGTTTTCGGTCGCCTTGTTCTGTTCAATGTAACCACGAGATTCCAGGGTGGCCAAGAGTCGGAAAACATTATTTTTGTGCAGTTTCAGGCGTTTGCTGAGTTCGGTGACTCCCAGTTCATCGACATCGTCATGGAACTGTTCGAGGAGGTCGAGGGCGTGGGAAACTGCCTGGATAATATATTCCGACTTGTCTTTTTTTACCATGGTGTTTATATCCTTCTTGGAAATTTCTTATATATAAGACAGGTGATTCTAGCTCCGTGACATTAAGCTGTCAAGCTGTATACTAAGAAGTTCTTGACAAAGCGAATCTGCGGCCACTGGATAATTGTAGAACGCTGTTCTGTTTATGTCAATGTGACTTGGGTTTTTAAGCTATTTTCTGCTGTTGACAGTCCGAAGTGGCTTGGCTAGGATGTGTCAAACGCTTGTCGGAAAATGAGGTAAAATGCTTAATTTAAGCAAGAAAATCCTGGTTGCAATCGACGGTTCTCCGGCATCGGATAAGGCTGCCGAGGAAGCAGTTCGCCTGGCAGCGGCGACCAGTACCGAGAGATTTCGCAGTACCCTCTACGCGGTGATTGTCTTGCCGTCCAAAGAGGCTCCGGCGCTGACCGATCTTTCTTTGGCGCCAGCCCGCGAGCGCAAAGATGATTGGGAGGAACGACAGCGCCGGATTTATTATGTTGTCGACAAGGCAGCAACAGAAGGGAACGTGCATCTGCGCAAGGAAATTATTTACGGTGAGATTGACGAGGCCATTCTCAAGTTTGCTGCCAGCGAAGAGTGCGATGTGATTGTCATCGGCTCAACCGGTAAAAGTCGCATGCTCAGAGCGTTGCGTGGCTCGATTTCCAGCCGGGTGGCATTGAATGCAGACTGTTCGGTTTATATTGTGCGCTAGTGCGATTGATGCAAGCAGAGTTGTTATGAAAAAGCTGTCGGTTTTGCCGGCGGTTTTTTTTTGTTTAAATTGCGGCTTGCATCTGACTGTTGGTTTCGTGACGCAGGTAGGTAAAGATATCGGCCAGACACTCCCTGATCAAGTCTTCATCTTCCGGGAGTTCACGCGGGGTCAGTTCAAGGGTCACTGTGCCGTCGTAGCCGGTCTCATGCAGATGGTTGAGGAAGCGGGTCAAGGGGAGTTTGCCATGCCCCGGTAGAAGGTGTTCCCGACCGTTAGCATAATCGGAAAAGTGAATATTGCGGATTCTGCCAGAATCGTAGAGAAAATGGAAATCGGTCAGGAAGTTGGTCTTGCAGGTGCCCATGTGCGCGGTGTCGAAGGTGAGAAACAGGTTGCGTTTCTGCATGAAGTCGATCATTGCGCCAGTGTTGTTCAGGAAGTGGGGGTTGCAGCCCCAGGGGCCGTTGGCGGGCATGTTTTCGATCGTGACCTGAATCTGCTCGCGGCCGATTTCTTTTTGAAAATCGTCAATACGGTTTAGCCAGCGCCAGAATTTTCGTTCCAAAGTCAGCCATACTGGGGGATGGAAGTTGATCAATGGCACATCAAAGCTCAGGGCCAGCTTGACGGTTTTTTCCAGCTGCTGAATTTTGTTGCCCCAGCCGTTGATCTCGAAAAAGGGAGCGTGCAGTGATGCTATCGGCAGGATTTGGCCCGCTTCGGCGAGCAATTCCTTGCCGGCATTGTATTCGAAGTCATGGTTGATAATGACTTCGACCCCGTCAAAGCCGACATCGCGAGCGATTTCGAAAGCTTTATACAGGGGCAATGTATAGAGACTGCCCGCAGAAAGATTTAATTTCATCGGCAACAACAATATCCGGAAGGTAGTAAAACATTATTTTAGATAGTAATTTTTTATCAGACTGGCGGGAGCCTGTCAATCCGGTTTTCCCCTTTATTGGCCGGGGTTTATTTGATGATTTCGTGCAGAACGCTGGTTGCATAACTCCCCTTGGGTAAGGAAAAGCTGAGCAACAGATGGCCGTCTGCGGATGATGAGGTTGTTGGTCGGTGTAACGGAACCCGTAGCGGGCGGCGTTCGCCGGGCATTGCCAAGCCTTTTCCCAGCTGCCAGTTTTCCAGCGATAATCCGCTTGTAGCCAGAAGCTTTTCTTCCGCGTCACCCGTTCTTCCGGCGGCCAACATGACCTTGTAGCCGAACAGCGGTGCCGTCGGACTGATCTCGAATCGATCTGCGCGCGGTTGCTCGGTTGCCACCGCCTCCACCCGGAAGCAGGCACCATTTTCGTGTTTGAAGGCAACGTCACCGTCCCGTAGCCTAGACAGGTTGGGCAGGCGTTGCTCCAGGAGCTGGTCGAACAGCAGAGACTGACTGGCTGAAAGGTAAAGACGCAATAGATTGCGCGGCAGTGTCAGGGTGGCCTGTCGATAGTCATTGCCCTCGAGAAGGGTGCGGACCAGTCGTCGTTCATCCCGCATCCCGCGCGGCAGCAGTTGCAAGCAGTCTTCAAGTTTATCTTGTCGATAAGCCTCGGCCGCTGCCTGCCAGTCGCTGTTACGGATCAGTGTCGGGTCGCCAAGCTGTTCCCGGCAGAATTCCGCATACTTGCCTTGCAGTAACAGCAGCCCGAGGGTGGCAGAGTTGCCGAGCAGTCCATAACGCTGCTCGCCGAATCGGTTTGGCACACCATGCTCATGCAATTTTTTCAGGATCGCTTCGGCACGGTTCACCGCATCGGGATGGGTATCGCGAAGCTTGATATTGAAGCGATTGCCGGCCAGGTGGCCGAGGCGGAGCTTGTTGCCGTGCAGCTGGTGTTGCAGGACCCGGGCTTTGCGCAGTGACAGCTTGTCAATATTCTCAAGGCAGCGTGCCGGCACAGAAACCATCTGCACTGTCCGGGCCCGGGCGTCCTTCAAGCCGGCATAGCCGATCTCCCGCTCTTTGAGCCGGAGTCCTTTGCCCAGCTGATTCAGAAGTTCGTGGGTGCTGATGCCAGACTTTTCAATCCACAGGTAGAGGTGTTCTCCGCTGCCGGAGCAGGGGTAGAGGGGGATTTCCTCGACCTGGAAATCCTCCGGTTGCTCTTTGTAGACGCCGCCGGTGCCGGGCAAGTTCTCGGTCAGCCAGCTCACTCATCCCCCTTCGGCCAACGCAGCCGGAAGCCTTTATGCAGCTTGGGTGGGGCAATTGTCAGCCCGGCTTTTTTCCGATAGCTGCAGAAGTAGATCGGTTGTCCCAGATCGAGAAAACGTCGCATGTATTTAGACACCGGATAGCTGTCGAGATCATGGGTGTATGGGGTACGATGGAGGTTTTCGAAGCGCTCATCCGCCGCCAGCAGCTCTCCAGTTGTTTCGCCGTAATCGACAAAGTCGGTGGTAAAATTGAGGACCCCGCCCGATTGCAGGCAGTAGAGTGCCAGGTTAAGGAAGTCTTTGTTGAGTAGGCGGCGCTTGCGGTGGCGTTTTTTCGGCCAGGGATCTGGGCAGTTGATGTAGATCGCTTGCAGGCTGTCTTTGCCCAGGTAATGATGGAGCAGATAGCGGGCTTCAATCCGCATCATACGGATATTTTTTAAACCCGAAGCTTCGATCCGGCTGCAGGTCTGACGACAGCCCTGGTTGAAAATGTCAATCGCGACAAAGTTCCGTTCCGGGTGGCGTTCAGCGACCTGGATAACAAAATCGCCGATTCCGCAGCCGATTTCCAGAACCAGAGGATTATCGTTGCCGAACATGGCAGCAAAACTGCCGGCCTTTTTCAGTTGTGCCTCGGGGACGAAAACCGGCGAGGTAATCAGGCTCATTCTTTGGGACATGGTAGTGGTCTGTTCTCTTGTTAACGGAGGTTGTAAAGAAACTCGCTGAGATTTTCCAGTTCGGCTTGAGAGGTTGTGTTGTAACTGGGCATAAAACCTCCTTGCCGGGAGGATGCATGGGCTGTCATATGGTTACGGATCTGTTCACGAGTCATGCGCGAGCCGATTTTGTCAAGTTCCGGAGCCAGACTGCCGCCGGCTCCTTCCAGCCTATGACAGCCTTTGCAGCCGAGTGCATTGATGAGCCGCCGAGCATTTATTTCAGGAGCTTCCTCGGCGGAAACAGACGTCGGCACCTGGGAAAATGTCAGGGCTAGAACAAGGATAAATAAACGACGGATCAGCATCATTCTCTTCCTGCGATTTACTGGGAAGACCCACTCTAACCGTTGGCGCAAATGAATGCAACGGTTCAGCGGTTCGGTAACAGGGAAATGGGTTGCAATCACCTTGGTCGAGGATTAAGCTTGGCGACGAATCTGAGGAGGATGTTCATGGAAATCAAGATGTCCCGGCGTTCGCAATTGGTCACGCCGTTTCTGGCAATGGAAGTGATGGAGCGTGCCAAAGAGCTGGAGGCCGCCGGTCGGGAAATCATCTATCTTTGCCTCGGTGAACCTGATTTTACCACCCCGCCGGCCGTGCTGGCGGCAACCGGTCAGGCTTTGGCTGAAGGGGCGACCTCATATACCCATTCCCTCGGGCTGCTGGAATTACGTCAGGAGATCTGCCGCCATTATCGCGATCATTACGGGGTTGAAGTTCTGCCCGAGCAGGTGATCGTTTCTTCCGGAACCAGCCCGTTGATGTTGCTGCTCTTTTCCGCCCTGCTTGAAGAGGGGGATGAGCTGATCCTGCCTGACCCCGGTTATGCCTGCTATCCAGGCTTTGTCAAGTTTGCAGGTGGCAAGCCGGTCCTGGTGAAAACGTCAGCTGAGAATGGCTTTCAGCCGCAGGCCGAACAGATCCTTACTTTGATAAACGCTAAGACGCGCGGTGTCTTGATCAATTCGCCTTCAAATCCTGCCGGCTCGGTCCTTTCCGGTGTCGAATTAGAGGCTTTGTCTAGGTTGCCGATTCCGATCGTCTCAGACGAGATTTATCATGGCTTGACCTACGAGGGGGAGGAACGTAGCATCCTCGAGTTTACCGAAGATGCTTTTGTCCTCGGGGGCTTTTCCAAGGCTTACGCGATGACCGGCTGGCGGTTGGGTTACCTGATCGCTCCCTTGTCCTGTGTGCGGACCTTGCAGGTTTTGCATCAGAATTTCCTGATCTGTGCAAATCATTTTGTCCAGCGTGGAGGCATCGCCGCCTTGCAGCAGTGCGCGGATGATGTGGCCGACATGCGTGAGGTATACGACAAACGGCGCAAGGAACTGGTCAAGCGTTTGCGCGAGCTCGGCTTTGGGGTGCATTTTGAGCCGAAAGGGGCTTTTTACGTTCTTGCTGATGCCAGGCACATTGATGGCAACTCGCAAAGACTGTCCCTTGATATCCTTGAAAAGACAGGTGTCGCAGTCACTCCTGGTATCGATTTCGGCGAGGGGGCTGAAGGCTATCTGCGCTTTTCCTATACCCGCCCGTTTGCTGAAATCATCACGGCGCTGGAACGGATTGAAGGCTATCTGAAGCAGCGCGGAGTTTGAGCACTGATTAGCGGGTTTGTGTTGTAATCTTGGCAGAATTGCCAATCGGTACGCTAAAAGGAGACAGACTACATGTTAATCGTCATGCATCATCATGCCACGCAGGAGCAGATCGATCAGGTTATAGCTGCTGTTGCAGCTATGGGACTCAAAGCCGAACCGATTCCCGGTAGCTTACGCACTGCGATCGGCGTGCTCGGAAATCAGGGCTATGTTGATGACTCAAGTATCCGCACGTTGCCCGGCGTTCGAGAAACGATTCACGTCAGCAAACCATACAAAATGGTGTCACGCGATTTTCATCCAGAGTCTACAATCGTGGATGTCAAAGGGGTCAGGTTTGGCGATGGTGAAATTCCGGCGATTATCGCTGGACCCTGTTCGATCGAAACTGAAGAGCAGATGATGCAGGCTGCCGAGCAGGTGAAGGCGGCCGGGGCAAAAATGCTACGTGGCGGGGCTTTCAAACCGCGCACCGGGCCGCACTCGTTTCAGGGCCTGGGTATTGAAGGTTTAAAGTATCTACAGCAGGCGGGACAGGCCAGTGGTTTGCCGGTGGTCACTGAGGTGATGCGCATCGAACAACTCGACGTTATTTGCCAGCATGCCGACATGTTACAGATCGGCGCCCGTAATATGCAGAATTTCGATCTGCTCAAAGAGGTCGGGAAAACCGGTCACCCGGTCCTGCTGAAGCGGGGCATGAGCGCCACGATCGAAGAGTTTCTTGCTGCGGCGGAATACATTGTTGCCGAGGGGAACAACCAGGTTGTTCTCTGTGAGCGTGGCATCCGGACCTTTGAAAAGGCAACCCGCAATACTCTTGATCTGTCGGTGATACCTTTGATCGGCGAGATGAGCCATCTGCCGATTATTGTCGATCCCAGCCATGCCACAGGCAAACGCAACCTGGTTGCGGCGATGAGCAAAGCGGCTCTGGTCGTCGGGGCGAACGGTTTGATGATCGAGGTTCATCCTGATCCAGACAAAGCTTTGTGTGATGGCGCCCAGAGTTTGACCGGGGATGGTTTCAGCGAACTGATGGCTGAGATCAAAGGCTTGTTCAGCTATCTTGGTTACAATGACTGAATCGATACTGTGCGAATACCCCTTGCCTGACAAAGTAGGTCCGGGCTATATTTTACCGAAAAAGTCACGATTGAATTCAGGGAGGATTAAACAGATGGAAAACAGCATTCAGGTCGTTGAGAATGTCCACTGGGTAGGTGTGCGACATCCTGACCTCAAAGTCTTTGATGACCTATTCCCAACCCGTAACGGAACGACCTACAACTCTTACTTGATCCAGGGGACAGAGAAGACGGCTTTGATCGATACCGTCAAGGCTCCTTTTGCCGACGAGTTTTTCGGCAAGGTTGGAGAGCACGTCTCCCCGGAGAAAGTTGACATTGTCGTAGTCAACCATACCGAGCCCGACCATTCCGGGGCGATTGCCCAGGTGATCGAGAAAAATCCGGATGTGCAGGTTTATTGCAGCAAGGCAGGGGAGAACTTCCTTAAGCAACTCCTCAATAAACCATTCAATGCCGTCGTCGTCGAAGATGGCGATCAGATCGACCTGGGCGGAAAGACATTGCGTTTTATCCTGGCCCCGTATCTGCATTGGCCGGACACCATTTTCACCTATCTGGTTGAAGATGAACTGCTTTTCCCCTGTGATGCCTTTGGCGCCCATTACTGTTCGGACAAGTTGTTTGATGACGAAATCAACGAATTTTATACTGACTTTCATTTCTATTTCGACTGCATCGTGCGGCCCTTCAAGGATAAGGTGCGTGACGCGCTGAAGAAGGTAGACGGTCTGCCGATTAAGATGGTCTGCCCATCGCATGGCCCGATCCGTCGCTCTTCCGGCCAGTTTGCCATCGAATCCTATGCGCGCTGGTGTGCGGCCCCGCCCAGTAGCGGTCGACCGAAAGCTTTGCTGGCCGTGCTTTCTTCACACGGCAACACGCGCAATATGGCCAATGTGATCGCCACCGAGCTGATTGCGCAGGGGGTAGATGTGGAGACCTTTGCTTTAAGCGATATGCGCGATGACGACTATCGTGATGCCCTCGAGCATGCCGATGTGCTGCTGGTCGGCACCCCGACCATTCAACGTGATGCGCCGCCGCAGGTCTGGCATGCCCTGTCACTGATCTCCTCGGTGACGCCGAAGGCCAAGCTGGGTGCGGTGTTCGGTTCCTTCGGCTGGAGCGGCGAAGCGGTCAAGATGGTCGAGCAGCGCCTGGCCGGGCTCAAGTACAAACTGGTTGCCGACGGGATCTCTTTCCGCTTTACCCCAACCAATGAGAATATGGATACCTGCCGCCGTTTTGCCGAGCAGGTGGCCGGGGCGGTTCTGACTGAAGAGTAGCCAGAATAATCGTGTAAACGCACCTATCCCCCTGTTGTTGCGGCAGGGGGATTTTTTTGTCTGCTCCAGCCGGTCAAGCTTGAGATTAAATACTCTCCATGCAGATATTGCTCTATGGTAAAAAGAACGTACCTATAACCAAATCAAAGGCTATTGCCACCAAGCCACCAAGAGCACCAAGTAAACCCCGATTCCTGGCTTTTGTTTCTCTTGGCGCCTTGGTGTCTAAATGGAGACTTTTTATCAGAACCTATTTTTTGGTTATAAAACCGAAAAAGAAGGCCTGACGTTTTCTTTGAGGATCTATGTCCGAAGTTATTGCTGACATCGCTGTAAACGCACCGCTAAAGCAGCTGTTTTCGTACCGCATCCCAGAAGCCTTAACGGAATCTGCCGAAGTAGGGATGCGGGTGCGGGTGCCGTTTGGTCGGCGTACCAGTGTCGGGTTTCTGCTGGCCTTACGGAGAGGATCGACAGAGGGTTTGAAGGAGATCAAAGAGCTGCTCGACGAGCAGCCTTTGTTGAACGCTGAATTGATCCGTTTGTTGCGCTGGGCGGCCGATTACTATTGTCATCCCTTGGGGCAGGTGATCCGCAATGCTCTGCCTGCAGGGCTTGGCAGCGACAGGACAACGACAAAAATTCTTTCGGAACCTGTTTACCGGCCACTTGTTTTCGCTGAAAAACCGAGTGGGGGCAAACAGCGTGAGCTGCTGGAGCAGATCATTCAGCTGGGCGAAGCCGGGTTGGGTCAGTTGCGGGAAAAAGTTTCCGCTCCTCATTCTGCATTAAAGCGGCTGGTCGAACTCGGTTTTCTGGAGCAGGGTGAGCAAGAGCGGCAACGTGATCCGTTTCTGCTTGAGAAATTACCAGAAGATAAATGCCTGACCCTCAATGATGACCAGTTTAAATCAGTTTCAGAAATTTCGGCAGCAATAGAATCTGCACAGTTTAAATCCTTTCTGCTGCATGGTGTCACCGGCAGTGGCAAGACCGAAGTCTATCTGCGGGCGGTGGAGAATTGTTTACAGCACCAGCGACAAGCGCTGGTGCTGGTGCCGGAAATTGCCTTAACCCCACAACTGGTGGCGCGCTTCAGGGCTCGATTTGAGTCTGATGGGCATAGACTGGCGGTGCTGCACAGCGGCTTGTCGGATGGCGAACGTTATGATGCCTGGCGAATGATCAATCGGAATCAGGCGCAGATAGTGATCGGCGCCCGTTCGGCGATCTTTGCCCCCTTGCAACGCCCCGGTTTAATCATCGTCGATGAAGAGCATGAGTCGAGTTACAAGCAGGGAGAAGGCTTTCGCTATAACGCCCGTGACCTCGCCCTGGTCCGGGGACAACAGCAAAGCTGTTCTGTTGTGCTTGGCAGTGCGACTCCATCGTTGGCCAGCTTCTATCGGAGTGAGCAGGGCGCTCTAGAGTACTTGTCTCTGTCGCAGCGTGCTCACAGCGGTGCAATGCCGAAGGTTGAATTGCTCGACTTAAGTGTAGAAGTTACAGAGGGAACACTCGCCAATCGTTTGATCGAGGCGTTGCAAGAGGCATTGGAACGGCGCGAGCAGGCCTTGCTCTTGCTGAATCGCCGCGGTTTTGCCCCGTTCTTGCTTTGTACCGATTGCGGCAGGAGCTTTCACTGCCCAAACTGTGAAATTACCCTGACTTTCCATCAGCGGGAACGTCTGGTTCGCTGCCATTATTGCGATTATTCAGAACCGCCAAAAGAAAGCTGCCCAGAGTGTCAGGGTTTAAATATTGAGCCGGAAGGGGCAGGCACTGAACGCCTCGAACAGGAGATCGCCGAACTGTTCCCCGGGGCCCGGGTGGCCCGTATGGACCGCGACACCACCAGTCGAAAAGGCGCGCATCAAAGACTGGTCGATAAGATGATGAACGGGGAGGTCGATATCCTGATCGGCACCCAGATGATTGCCAAGGGACATGATTTCCCCGGGGTTTCACTGGTTGGGGTCCTCGGTGCCGATAGTTTGCTGAATCTGCCTGACTTCCGTGCCGCTGAACGGAGCTTTACTTTGCTCACCCAGGTTGCCGGTCGGGCAGGCAGGGCAACTGGCGGTGGCAAAGTTATTATTCAGACGTACAACCCGGAACACTATGCGCTGACCTGCGCCGCTGAGCAGAATTACCACGATTTCTATCAGCAGGAGCTGCCTTTCCGTCAGGAACTCGGCTATCCGCCCTGCGGTTATTTGGCGAACCTGATTTTTACCGGCAATGTTCAGTCACAGGTCAAGCAGCAGGCGGAAAAGCTGGCCGCGGTCCTGCAGGCGAATGCAAATGCTGTCGAGGTCCTCGGTCCGAGTCCCTGCCCCTTGTCCCGTTTGCGCGGCAAGAGTCGTTATCAGTTGTTACTTAAAACGGCGGACAGGGGTTCTTTGCGGACTATGTTGAATATTGTCGAAAGCGAGAAAAAGCAAGTTTCTTCCGGGGTCGGGCTTTTTATCGATGTTGACCCGATCGATATGTTTTAAGTCGATTTTTCGGGACGGGATTTCAGCGGCAGGCTCTAGATTCGATTCTCTATATCTGCGACAATCATGCAAGTTATAAAATCTGCTCAGTCGGGATGATTTTTATGAAAAAACACCTGTTAGGGATACTCCTGGTATTGCTCTTGGCTGCCTGTGCGGGAAAGACGCCACCCGCCGTTGAAGTGTCGGAATTACCACCGCCACCGATTGAAGAGCCACCGCTCGACAAGGTTGAACCGCTTCAGCCGGTTTCCTGGCAGCAGGTTGAAGGCTGGCAAGCGGACGATTTATCCGTCCCTTTCAAAGTATTCCAACAAAGTTGCCAGGCGCTTGCTCGGCGTATTCGCTGGCAGAGGGTTTGCGAAGAGGCCGGAAAGTTTGAGTTGGCCGGCGCGCAGCAGGCGCGGGATTTTTTTGAGACTTTTTTTCAGCCGTTCCAGGTCCGTAACGAAGATGGCAGCGTGGAGGGTATGATTACCGGCTATTACGGGCCGGAAATACCGGGGAGTCGTGAGCCGACAGAGAGATATCAGCACCCACTTTATGCTCAGCCGGATGATCTGCTGATTGTCGATCTGGATGATATCTATCCAGAATTAAGTAATTACCGCTTGCGAGGCAGGGTAGTTGGTAATCGCGTGGTGCCGTACTTTGAACGTGGTGAAATAGAAAATGGCGAAAACCTGCTTTCAGGGCATGAGCTTTTCTGGGTTGAAGATCCGGTCGATCTCTTTTTTCTTCACATCCAGGGCTCCGGTCGCATCCGTCTGCCGGACGGTGAGCTGGTAATGGTCAATTATGCCAATCAGAATGGTCATCGTTATCGCTCCATCGGTAAATTGTTGTTGGAGCGGAATGCCATGACCCGTGATCAGATGTCGATGCAGAATATCCGGCGCTGGGTCGAAGAAAATCCGGAGGCCGGGAAGCGGTTGCTGGCAGAAAACCCCAGCTACGTTTTTTTCCGTGAGTTGCCGGCAGAGTTTACCTCACCACCCGGTGCTCTTGGAATTCCTTTAACCGCCCAGCGCAGCCTGGCGGTCGACCCGCGCACTATCCCCCTCGGGGCACCGGTATTTCTCGCCACCACTTATCCGGGCAGTGATGAGCTATTGCAGCGGCTCATGGTTGCCCAGGATACCGGCGGGGCGATCAAGGGGCAGGTTCGTGCCGATTTTTTCTGGGGCATGGGTCCGGATGCCGGCTCGATTGCCGGTCGGATGAAGCAGGACGGTCGGTTGTGGGTGCTGTTGCCGAAATTAGCTGTGGAGCAAGTCCACCCTGAAACAGCGCAAAAATCATCCGAGCCAGCTCAGCCGTTTAATTGATGAAATCGAGGGTTGATGCCCTGCCGCATCCGCTGGCAGAGACATTGCGCTTATCTAATGGTTGATCTTTTTTCTGCTATACTTTGACGGTTATGTCGAATGGTGCTCTTGTCGTTAAAAAGGGGAGCCTGATGATCGAGCCACAATATTGTCAGATAGACGGGACGCGGATCGCGTATCAGTCGTCTGGTCAGGGTCATCCGCTGCTGCTGATTCATGGGATCACAACCTATTCTTTTATCTGGCGCCAGGTTGTCCCGCTTCTCAGTACCTCTTTCCGGGTAATTACCGTCGATTTGTTGGGTTGTGGCAATTCTGACATGCCACTCGGTCAGTCCTATTCGCTTAAGGAGCACGCACGCCGGATGGCGGTTTTTATTACTGAACTGCAGCTGGAGAAACCCCACTATGTCGGCCATGACCTCGGTGGAGGGATAGGACAAATCGTAGCGGTCGAATACCCGCAGCTGATACGCAGCCTGACCCTGATCAACTCTGTAGGACATGACTATTGGCCGGTACAACCGATCAGTGCGATGCGCACCCCGATCGTTCGGCATCTGTTGATGAGTATTACCGATAAACGTCTATTCAAACTGCTCGTATTGCGTGGCCTTTATCATAAGGATAGATTCAGCGAAGAGCTGATGACCCTGTTCTGGAAGCCGTTTACCAGTCCCCTCGGCCGCAAGGCTTTTCTGCATTTTGCCAAATGTTTAAATACTCAGGATCTGACAAGCCTGGAGGAGGGGCTTAAGCAGCTGTCACTACCCGTTCTGATCCTGCGTGGCGACGCGGACCCTTTTCTCTCTGCGGCGATTTCCGAAAAACTGAGTAGAGATATTCCCGCCAGCCGATTACGGCGGATCGCGACGGCCTCTCATTATCTGATGGAAGATGAGCCTGAGTGGGCCGCCGCTCAAATCATCGATTTTCTCGAGGAACAAGATGGCTGAGTGCAGTTCGACAATTCAGGAACTACAGGCCCGTATTCAGGTCCTGGAGCAGGAGAACGCGCTGACGGTTGAGCGGGCTGAGGATTTTCTGCTGCTTGGGCAGATCTCCGAAACGGTGAGCAGAGAAACCGATATCAAGGCAATCTTCGACGCGGCTCTGGAAAAAATCGCCCTGCTTAAAGGGATCGATCTGGTCGCCATCTGTTGCGCAGAGCAGGATGGTTGGCGGGTTGAATATTCCTACGACAGTCGGTTTGAGCATAATAGTAACGGTTTATTACTGCACCAGTCGGCACTTGGGAGTGCGGCTGAAGATGGCACGATTCTGCTTTCAGGGGCTGATTGTCAAACCCTGCTTGGACCTGAATATCAGAATATTACTGAAGTTCTGCTGATCCCCTATAACGTGGAGATTTTTGCTGCTGGCTACCTGCTGCTGGCGGTAGCCGACGCTGACAATGAGAAGCTGGGGCAGTGCCGTGAGCTGTTTTGCCGGGTGACTGAAGTTCTGCTGATGAATGTTTCCAATCGCCTGTTGTTCCAGGTATATCAGGAGGCCAACGCTGCCCTGGGGCTAAAAGTATCGGAACAGAGCGCGGCGTTGGAGGTCGGTGAAGAGCGCTTCCGCAAGGTCATTGAGCAGGCGTTCGATGGCTTTTACTTGCACGATACTCAGGGGCGTTTTATGCAGGTGAACCAGCGCGCCTGTGATGCGCTTGGCTACAGCAAAGACGAACTGCTGCAGATGCAGGTCAGTGATGTTGATAGCGAATTCAGTCCGGAGGCGGTTGAAGGCTTATTGGAGAGTTTCGATTCCGCCAATTACCAGAAATTCAGATCGACTCATCGACATAGGGATGGACATCTGATTCCGGTCGAGATCAGTGTGAGTCGGGTCCGGCTCGGGAACAAAGATTATTTTTTATCCCAGGTCAGGGATCTGACGGGACAGGTTGAGATTGAAGAGCTGCAGAAGAAATTTGATCTATTGCTGGAAAATGTTCCCGATGTCGTCTGCATGGCCAGTCCGGATGGCCAGATTCAGTATCTGAACCGGGCCGCCAAAGAGGTCTTTAAACTCGATGGATCGTCGTTAAAGGATACTCGACTGACCGACCTGATGACTGCTCAGAGTGCAGAACTCTGTGAAACAGAGCGGATTCCCGCAGCGATTCATGATGGCGTCTGGATCGGCGAGAGTCAGTTGCAGGTTGCCGGGGGTGAAATCATTCCGACCCTGCAGACGATCGTTGCGCCGAAAAATAAGCAGGGAAAGGTGGCGAATATTTTCTGTATCGACCGTGATCTGCGTGAGCTGCGGCGGCTGGAAGAACAGTTTGTCGAGGCCCAGAAGATGGAGGCGATGGGAACTCTTGTCGGCGGAATCGCTCATGATTTCAATAATCTGCTGGCAGGAATTATGGGCAATATCTTTCTGCTGTTGCGGCAGGTTGAAGATGAAGAACAGAGTGGCCGGCTCAAAACGATGCAGCAGATGTGCCAGGGCGCAGCCGGGATGATTGCTCAGCTACTGGTTTTTGCCCGCAAAGACCAGGTCAGTATAGAGCCGTTGCGATTAAATAAATTCATGGATGATTTCAGCAAGATGTATAACGTCTTGATTCCGGAAAATATCCGCGTCGAGCTGGGCGATATCGATGACGAGCTGACTGTTCTGACCGACCTGCCTCAATTCCAACAGCTTATGATTAATCTGCTGACCAATGCCCGGGATGCCCTTGCAGGTTGTGAGAATCCGACGATCGGAGTAACCCTGGAAGCATTTGAGGCGGATGACGCGTTTCTGGCGCAACATCCAACGTTGAAACAGAAGCAATTGGTTTGTCTCTCGGTGACCGACAACGGCTGCGGGGTGCCTGCGGAGTTGCAGAGTAAGGTCTTTGATCCTTTTTTTACCACCAAGGGGGTGAATCAAGGCACCGGCCTTGGTTTGGCAATGGTTTATGGTGCTGTAAAACGGCAGGACGGGGCTATTAAAATCAGCAGCTACCCGGGGCAGGGGACCATTATTCGACTCTACCTGCCACGCTCATTGGCTGGGGGGAGTGCTGTCGAACCTGTCGCACCACCAGTCCTCACTTATGGTCACGGAGAATTACTGATTCTTGCCGATGATGATGCCTTTGTCCGCGAGTCGCATAAGGACGCTCTGGTTCAGCTTGGTTACCGGGTTATTCCAGTGGCGGATGGTCAGCAGGCGGTTGATACTTTTCGCGCGACTCCAACGGTTGCTCTGGTTATCAGTGATATTGTAATGCCGAACCTCGATGGTGTGACAGCCGGCCGAATGATGCGTGACATCGACCCCGACCTGCCACTGCTGTATATGACCGGCTACGCTGATCGCTCAGAGGCTGCGGAGGATCTTCCGGCCGGGGCAGATGTCTTGAAAAAACCGGCCAATATTGAACAATTAAGTGAGGCGGTTGCGCTGCTGTTGAAGCATTGAGGTCCCCTAAATAACAACACTTATTGGAACGATCATGTCACAACCAAAACATCTGGTCGTGGTCAGTTGTATGATCCGCAATGATGCTGGTGAAATTCTTCTCGTCCGCCATCACATCCGTGGCTGGGAACTGCCACAGGGGCGGGTCGAGGAGCGGGAAGCTCTGGTCTATGCCTTGAGTCGCGAAGTGCTGGAAGAGGCAGGCGTGACGATCTGCAATTCCAGGCCAGCGATCATCTGGTCAAAAGTCTCAGACCCGGCGGCAGTGATTTTCTGCTTTACTGCAGATTATTCATCGGGCGAGCCAACACCAAGCCCGGAAACCCCCGAAGTTGAATGGTGCCCGGCCGATCAGGTATTGCCGCGGGTCACCCATCCGGTCAATCGTGACCGGATCAAAGCCTTGCTGGAGCATGATGGAGGCCTGCAGTTGAGAAGTTATGCGACCGGACCGTATCGGTTGTTGTCCTGAATACGCTCTTCTTTACGCAACAAAGGGCTGACAACAATGTTTTTCAGCCCTTTATTTTGCCCTGTCGCACTGCCCTAGCGAGACATCATCACGTCAACATGCAATTCATCAGCAACGCTGCTCAGATTCTCTTCCACCTGGTCGAGTGATACTTCTTCTGGAACCTGGATGCGGATATCCATGCTGTAAATGGTGGCGCCGCTCTGCGGGGAGGCATTCGCTGTCGAGGTCAGTTGGATGATGTTGAGTTTGTTGTCGGCGAGAAACTGGCTGGTCTTGTAGACAATGCCGGCCTGGTCCAGGCCTTCGATATGCAGGGTACAGGTTTTGTAGCCCTTCTGCACTTTTTGCTGTTGCGCCTGCAGCGGCCGGACAAAGGCTGAGATCCCTTTGTCCAGTTCCAGGCGGCGACATTCTTTTGCCAGCTGCTCTTCGATATCGCTCTGCGGACTGGAGAACAGCAGGCTGAGGGTGAACTCATCGGCCAGCATCGACATGGTGGTGTCTTCAAGGTTACAGTCATTTTCGTAAAGCAGTCGGGTCACATCGGCGACGATGCCGACCCGGTCTTTGCCAAAGGCGGTCATGATATAGCGTTGGCTCATAAAATCCTCCCTGAGAATATTGAACTTTAAGAGCGACTATTTAACCATAGATTTGAAGAAAAACAAAAAACAGGTGAAAATTTAACAGTATTGATCCGAAATAGTCAGGCTCACTTGCTAGAGTTGATGGCAAAGGAAGTAGACTCGTTCTGCGAGGTGGCTGTGGACTGTTTTTCTGTTGATTATCCGACTGCACGGGAAAAGTTTCGCCGGGCGGCCAAGAAGGGAGCTTGTTGGGTCAGCCAGTGGTCGATTCCCGGCAACCGGCCACAAGGGGAGTCGCTGACGGTTGATGTCGCCTGGCTCGGAGAGCGGTCGGCACAGCGGGTGCTGCTGCATACCAGCGGCCTGCATGGGGTCGAAGGTTTTGCCGGTTCGGCGATCCAGCTGCAACTTCTCACTGAGTCTCCAGAACGGCCGCCCGGGACGGCTCTGGTGCTGCTGCATATCCTCAATCCCTATGGGATGAGGTGGCTGCGCCGAACCAACGCTGAAAATGTTGATCTGAACCGCAATTTTGTCTTTCCGGGCCAGCTGCGGCATGGCACTTCGGCAGCCTACCAGTCTCTCGACCCGGTCCTTAACCCGGGTTACCCTCCCCAGGTTGATCTGTTTTGTCTGAGGGCCTTTTACGCTTTGCTTCGTTATGGTTATCGGCCCCTGAAGGCTGCAATCGCCTGTGGCCAGTATGCCTTTCCGCGCGGATTATTTTATGGCGGCTCTGCTTTACAGCCGGAGGTGCTCGCTTATCATGAGTGGCTGCGACAGCACTTGCCGCAGCCGGAGCGCTTGCTGGTTGTTGATGTGCATACCGGGCTGGGAAGGTCCGGGCAGGAGTCTTTGTTTAATGGTTTGGTCGCGACCCCGACCGACGATTTAAGTCGTTTGCTGGCGCGGCCGTTGTTGCTCGACGGAAATCAGGAAAAGGTGCTTGGCTACGAGACCTTCGGAGCTCATCAGGAGCTTTACCGACAATTGTTTTCCACCTGCGCAACCGATTTTATCACTCAGGAGTTCGGAACCAAACCGGTTTGGGAGGTGCTGCAGGCCCTGCGTAAGGAAAATCAATGGCAGCATTACGGCAGCGGGACGCTTGAGCATCCTTGCAAACGCACCTTGAAGGAGGCCTTTTGTCTGCCGTCTCCTGCCTGGCAGGAGCGGATCGTTGCGGCCGGTGTCCGTCTGGTTGGCAGGGGACTTCACTTTTTAGCTTCGGCAGAATAGCAACTGAAGGCCCACCGCACCGGCTAGCTTGCTGTTGCAAGCAGTTCGAGCGCCGGCCCTTGCGGGACAATCCCGGTCGGATTCAGCTTTTTAATCGAATAATAACCCCGCTTGATATGTTCAAAATCGACGGTTTTGCGCAACTCGGGGAACGCGTAAAGGCGGGCCAGGTAACGACTGAGATTGGGGTAATCGACAATCCGCTGGCGGTTGCATTTGAACAGGCTGTAGTAGGCGATATCGAAGCGGACCAGGGTAACGAACAGGCGGATGTCGCTTTCCGTCAATTGCTCGCCGAACAGAAACGGTCCTTTGTGTAAGCGATCTTCTAAGCGATCCAAACTGCTAAAAACATCGGTGTAGGCTTCGTTGTAGGCCTGCTGGCTTGTCGCAAAACCGGCCCGGTAGACGCCATTGTTGAGCTTTTCGTAAAGCCAGTGATTGAGATTATCGATGTCCGTTTGCAGCGACTGCGGGTACAGATCGAACTCGCCGCTACCGGCATACGCCTGGCCGAGCATGCGCAGAATGTCTGCCGATTCATTATTGACCATACGGTTTTGCTGTTTGTCCCAGAGCACCGGGACCGTTGCTCGACCGGAATACTCGGGATCATGGCGCGTGTAGACCTGATGCAGATACTGGTAGTTGTATAAGTGGTCCCTGGTGGCACCCGAAAAGTGTTTGAACTGCCAGCCTTGAGCACTCAGGACCGGGGAGACGATCGAGACACTGATACTCGCCTCCAGCTTGTTCAATGCTCGCACCGCCAGGGTCCGGCAGGCCCAGGGGCAGATCAGGGCAACGTAGAGATGATAGCGGTTCGGTTCTGCTTTGAAGCCGCCTTCGCCGGTCGGTCCGGGACTTCCGTCAGTGGTTATCCAGTTTCTGATTGAAGAGGGTTGGCGAAGGAACCGCCCCGCCCGGTCGCTTCCCTGAACCGGTTGCCAATCGGCAGCCCAGCGTCCTTTGATCAGCACAGGGGCACTTCCTTTCTACCTAGGGCGGCCGCTAAGAAACCATCTGCTGCGATTATGCTCAATCCTCGGCCATCGACGTAGCGCTGCTACGCCTCATGCCTGTGGTTTCGCAAGCCTTGCATATGGATCCTTATCGACCACCTTGATACTGTGGAGAGCGAAAGTTATTTTTACTTCTGCATTATCGCTTCGACTTCGAGGCCAATCTCCACTTCGTCACCGACCACCACGCCGCCGGTCTCCAGGGCTTTGTTCCAGGTTAGGCCGAATTCCTTGCGATTGATTTTTCCTGTGGCCTCAAAACCGGCGCGCTGGTTGCCCCAGGGGTCGGTCGCGGCGCCGAGAAAACCGCCTTTCAAGGTGACTTCTTTGGTCACGCCCTTGATTGTCAGGTCGCCGACCAGGGTAATGTCAGGACCGCTGCCGGAGACTTTTTTGCTGGTGAAGCTGATTTCTGGGTATTTGTCAGCTTCAAAAAAGTCGGGACTGCGCAGGTGATCATCTCGTTTCTGGTTGCGGGTATCGATCGAAGCGGTCTTGATGACTGCCGAAGCGGAACTCAAGGTTTTCCCGGAGCTGTCGGCGTCGATGGTGCCATTGAAATCATTGAAATTGCCCCGGACTTTAAAGACCATCAGGTGGGGCACGGTAAAGTGAATCTGGGTATGGGCCGGGTCGAGTTCGTAGGTTACGGCAAAAGTTGCCGGAACCGCTATGAACAGGGCGACGAACAGGGCGACGAGTTGCTTGATCATGATAATTTCCTCCTGGGTGAATGCTTGTTGTTAAATCTGACTTTTTTACTAATCTATTCGATTTTTGTATAGATAAAAAATATTTATTTTGCATAATCTATATAGGTATTAGCTATAATGATGTTCGAGGTGAGTGAATGACTCTTGAGCAGTTAAAAATGCTGGTGAAAATCGCGGAATCTGGTAGTGTGCTGGCTGCCGCTGAGGCTCTGTTCCGAACCCAGCCGACGCTCAGTGTCGCGATCCGCAAACTGGAGGAAGAACTGGGTGTTTCGTTACTTGATCGCAAACAATACCGCGCGACTTTGACGATCGAAGGGCAGCAGTTATGCCAAAAGGCGCGGACAATTCTACGTCACGCCGAAGAATTGTCGATCCTCGCCCAACACCTTTCCGTAGGCAATGAACCAGCGCTGAGCCTGGCGATAGAGGCCAGCTGCCCGATGCCGATTCTGTTGCGGATTCTGCGTGAAAGTGAGAAGAAGTATCCACAGACCGAGTTCAATCTGCAGGTCGAGAATATCTGGGGTGCTTTAGAGAAACTGCAGAACAGCCAAGTCGATCTGGCGATCAGCCCCTGGTTTGAAGATTTGCCCGACCTGGAATCGCTCCCATTGACCCGAACCCGTTTGCTTGCCGTGGCTGCTCCCGATTTCTGCTCTAGCGAGCGTGATTTATCCCTTGAGGAGATGAAGCGGCATGTCCAGGTGGTTGTCCGGGATAGCAGTCATAAACCGCAACTGCAGAAATCTTTCGGTGTTCTGGATGATGGCCGACACTGGATTGTTGGTGATCACATGACCAAAAAGGAACTGATCTTGGCGCGCATGGGCTGGGGAAAGCTACAGGAACATCTGATTGCTGCAGAGTTAGCCAAGGGACAATTGGTTCCCCTGCAGATCAATCATTACCCTTGCCAGCTTGAGCTCGAGATCCGTGCTGTGCGTCGCCTCGGTGAACCGATCGGTCCCGTTGCGAAGGCATTGTGGACGGACCTTCAGGCGTTGCGGGAGGATTTCAAAACTGGAGAAAAAGGGGCGCTGAATGAAAATCTGGATTGATGCTGATGCGTGTCCGCGAGCGATCAAGGAATTACTCTACCGGGCGGCTGAACGACGGCAGATATTGTTAACCTTGGTCGCCAATAAGGCCATTTCATTCCCTTCTTCAAGTTGGATTCGGGGGATCCAGGTTGCCGATGGACCCGATGTCGCAGATCAGGAAATTGTTCGTCTGTTGGAACCGGGTGATCTGGTGGTTACCGCAGATATCCCATTGGCTGCCGATGTGATCGAGAAGGGGGGACATGCCCTCGATCCGCGGGGTGAGCTGTTCAGCATCGAGAATATCCGTGAGCGCCTGTCGATAAGAAATTTCATGGATGATTTACGCAGCAGCGGTATCGAGACGGGTGGACCCGCATCGTTCAGCGCCAAAGACAAGCAGGCATTTGCCAATCAACTGGATCGATTGTTCTCCCGACTGAACTGAAGTTCAGCGAATGCCGATGGTGCTGAAAACCCGACCGAGGACGCGGTTGATCGGGTGGTTGCGTTTAAGGTTTTTGAGGATCGCCGGCTTGCGCAACCCGAGTCGTTTCAGTTCATCGATGATTTTTTGATTGGGGCTGGTTTTCAGACCCTGTCGGAAGGCGTCGATCGCTTTGCCTTTTTCGCCAGCCATCAACAGGATACGGCCGAGGATCAGATAGTGGAGAGAGTTGTTCGGTTCCCGCTTGATCGATTCGCGGCAAACCTTTGCGGCCGAATGCATCCGGCCTTGCCCTTTTGCTTGACAGTAGGCCAGGTAGGTATGCAATTCGGGGGTGTTTCGATGCTCGGCGACCTGACCCAGAAAAACCTGGGCCGAGTGGATATAGCCTTTTTCTGCGGCTTCAATCCCCTTCTTGGTTAACAGGTCCATTTCCTCAGAACTCATAAACTTTCATCCTTCTCGGGTGCTTTTGGGCAGAATCATAATTTTAGCAGTATAGCTGATTTTTGCATTCTGCAGCAGAGGTTTTAATATTTACGGTGGAAATCTTGGCTGCCCAACTTGTGTGTGCTGTTGTATACTATAGGCTATTATAGATATTTACTGGTGTGTTTGGGAGGTTTGTCATGATTACGGTGAAGGAAATTTTGCAGGAAAAGGGCGCAGAAATCGTGACTGTAGAAGAGTCGCAGACGGTTTTAGATGCTCTACGGAAGATGGCTGAAGCTAACATTGGTGCTATTATTGTGCTCGACAGCGCTACGAATTTGGCCGGAATTTTTTCTGAACGTGATTATGCGCGGAAGGTTGTCGATAGCGGTTCTGTGCCTCTCGATGCCCCGGTCAGAGAGTATATGACGAGCATGGTTTGTTACGTGCGCCCGGAGGATTCGGTTGATGAATGTATGGCGTTGGTGACTGAAAAACGCTGCCGGCATCTTCCGGTGATGGATGGTAACAAGCTGGCCGGCATCGTTTCGATCGGTGACCTGGTAAAATCATCGATATCGGAAAAGGAATTCTTGATCAAGCAGCTGACCCGCTATATTCAGTCGGTTGGTTAAGTCGAAGCTGGTTCGACGACCGCTTCTATCTGTGCAGCGACCTGCTCGGCATTTAACCCGGAGCAGGAAATCACCTGGTCAGCGTACTTTTCGTAGAGGGGAGTACGTTCGTTGTAGAGCTGTGCAAAGCTCTGTCCTTTGGCCATCACCAGGCCCCGTTCTCCCATATCGGCAATCCGTTGCTCCAACTCGTCGAGCGGCACCTGAAGGTAGATCAGGCTGCCGGTCCGGCCGATCGCTTCAATCCCCTGCTGGCTGTAAACCACCGAACCTCCGGTGGCAATGACACAGCGCTCGGTATAGAGACCGAGTAACACCTGCTCTTCAATTTGCCGAAATTTATCCAGTCCCTGTTGATCGATAATCTCCTGCAACCGGCACTTTTCCTGGGCCTGAATAACCAGATCGGTATCGATGAAGTGGTAGCCGAGCCGTTTGGCGAGAATGACTCCGACGGTACTTTTTCCTGCGCCCGGCATGCCGATCAGGATCAGGTTTGCATTACATATCGTCACTTGTCAGTTCCTGTGTTGCTGTGGCAATTTTTCCGAGTTGATTCAGGATCGTCGCCAAGGCGCTTGCTTCCCGTTCGGGGGAATAATCAGTGGGGTTCGGATTGCACAGCTGGGATCGGAGCTTTATGTCTCTGCTCAGTTGAAGGGCCTGTTTGACAAATTGTTCCAGCCCGCAATAGAGCAGGCCATTCTTGCCATGCTGCACCACGGCGCGATTGCCGAGGATATCGTTGGCCAGAATCGGTCGGCCGAGCGAGACCGCTTCGACCAAGGCGTTGGAGACTCCTTCAGAGCGGGAATTGTTGAGAATCACGTCTGCCTGGCGCATGGTGTCCGCGATTGCCGGCTTAGGTACCTCTCCCAGGTAGTGCGCCCAAGCGCGTTTTTCTAGAGCCGTGAAAAAACTGGCCGTGTATTCATCGTCCAGGGTTGGCCCGCAGAATGCCAGGGTGAAATTCGCTTGGGCTTCGACGACCCGGTCACACATCAGCAGCAACTCCAGGTTGCCCTTGACCGACCGAATGCCGGCTGGCAGCAAGAAGAGTGGCGTGTCGGCCTCGAGCTGCAATTTGGCGCGAAGTGGAGATGGCTCGCTGCCAAGGCGTATGCCTGGGGGGAGGAGTTTATATTTCTTGACCAGTGGTGATGGCTGCTGGCAGAGGTGCTGATAATATAATTGATTTTGCAGAATGATAGCGGCGGCCCGGCTCTGGATCTGTTCGATGACTTCGGCCCGTTGCGGATTTTTCATGTCGTGATTGTAGTCGGTGCCGGTCATCAGGACGGCAAATGGCAATTCTACCGCCGCTTGCGCCAGTAGCCAGGGTTGACCGGTGCGGTAAGCGTGCACCAGCAATACAGCCGTTGGGCGGTGTTTTTTCAGCGCGATACGGATTTCAGCGGGGGAATCCGTATCGGTTTCGATGACGCTACAGTGCCAGCCGTGCGCAGGCAGCTTCTCTGCGAAGCGCTCGGCGGTAATGTGGTTGCCGGTCGCGCGAGGTTGTCTGGGAACAATGATCAACAATTGCATGAATCGTATCCTCGCACTTTTTGCCAACTGGTGCAATATTCGCATTTCACGATATATGTTGATCGATACCTGCAGAGATGGTCGTTTGAAATTATTGTAAGTTTTTTGTTCTTTTGAACTTGTGAAGTTATTGAACGGCAGAGCGCTTTATATTGAGAAAAAAAGCCCGTGCCGAATGGCACGAGCTTTTTGGGCTGGCTGAAGCGATTAATATCAGGCTTCAGTAATTTTCAGCACGATTTTTCCGAAATGCTTATCTGCTTCCATCATCCGGTGGGATTCGACAACCTCCTCAAGCGGGAAAACTTTTTCTATGATCGGGACGATGGTGCGATCGGCAAATTTCGGGAGTGCCTGGCGCGTGAATTCGGCGATGATATCGCCTTTTTCCGCGACCGGACGGCTGCGCAGAACCGAGCCGATAATCTGCTGCCGTTTGACCATCATCAGGGCCAGATTCAACTCGGCCTTGATGCCGCTGATAATGCCGATGATCACCAGCTTGCCGGTATAGCCGAGGCTGGCCATATTCGGCTTCAGGTACTTGGCGCCCACATGGTCGAGAATCACATCGACCCCTTTCTTGTTGGTGAACTGTTTGATGTTGTCGGTGAAGTCGGGAGTTTTGGTGAAGTCGATCACCAGGTCAACGCCCAGTTCCTTGACCCGGTCCATTTTGCTCGGGTGAGCGGTGACGATCAGTTTGGCATTCGGCGTCAAGGCTTTGGCCAGCTGGATTGCTGCCGTATTTACCCCACCGCCGCCGCCATGCAGGATGGCGGTCTGGCCATCTTGCAGGCCACCGATCAGGAAAACATTCAGAAACGCCGTGATGTAGCTTTCATTGACACAGGCGGCCTCTTCGAAACTCATGCTGTCGGGAATCGGCATCAGGTGGTTGTCGTAAGCCACGGCGTATTCTGCGTAGCCGCCGCCGCCGACCAGGGCCATGACCCGGTCGCCAACCCTCCAGTCCTTTACGTTGCTGCCGAGTTCAGCGATGGTGCCGGCAACCTCCAAGCCGAGGATTTCTGAATCTCCTGGCGGGGGGGGGTAGTTGCCCATCCGCTGGACCAGGTCGGGTCGGTTGATGCTGGTGGCAACCACTTTGATCAAAACTTCGTTGGCTTTCGGCTGTGGAGTCTCGACTTCGCCGACTTTCATCACTTCGGCGGCACCGAACTCATCCATCAGGACTGCTTTCATCGCTCTCTCCTTTGGGAAAATAATCGATTGGAATTAATCTCCAGATTGTTACAATGACAAACTTAAATCTTTGAATTAGATTGAAAATACAGTGTGCGATTATAGAGGAATCGGACGGGGATTCAAACCGCTTATTCCTCGGGAGGATAAATATGGAAAAGATCTGGCGGTGTGTGGTTTGTGGCTACCTGCATACAGGGGATAGTCCGCCCGCGACCTGCCCGATATGCCATGCGGATGCCAGCCAGTTTGAACTGGTCAATGACGCAGCTGCAAATGAAGTCGCGGCAGAGGAAGTTGTCGAGGTGCCGGAGCAACAGGGCAGCTTACTACAGGAGATGCTCGATGGCTTTGTGCCGCACGCGGTTATGGCGCATTTCCCCAATGCCTTACTGCCGACCACGGTCCTGTTCCTATTCCTCTTTCTCCTGTTCGGAGAAAGCTCCTTTGAAAGCACCAGCTTCTCCCTGCTGCTGGTTGCAGTAGTGACGGTGCCGCCGACTTTTGCCAGCGGAATCTACGACTGGAAGAAACATTATTCTGGCCAGGCGGCGCCGATTTTCAAGAGAAAGATCCTTTTGGCTACAGCGCTGACCGTTCTCGGCCTGGTTGCTTTAGTCTGGCGCTGGCAGGCTCCAACGTTACTGACAACAGGAGGCTGGCCAGCCTGGTTATTTGTTCTGCTGGTTCTGGTGATGCTCGGCTGTGTGACCTTGTTAGGGCATTACGGAGGCATGTTGGTTTTTTCAAGCTCTGTACAGAGAAAAAAGTAAAAAGGAAAGAGCGAAATGACAGATAAGAAAGATATCAAGGAAAAAGGCGCCATTGTCCAGCGGGACCGACAGACTTATGCGCTCGTCCCCCATACCCCGGCGGGGTTGATTACCAGTGGGCAGTTGCGCAGGATTGCCGATGTTGCCGACAAGTACCAAGCGGCAAAGATTAAATTGACCAGCGCCCAGCGACTGGCGCTGATCGGCCTGGATGAAGCCGATATCGATGCTGCCTGGCAGGATCTCGGCACGCCGATCGGTTACACCACCGGGCTTTGTGTCCGCAGCGTGAAAATCTGTCCCGGCACCGATTGCTGCAAGCGCGGCTTGCGTGATTCGATTGCCGTCGGTCTGGAGCTGGATAAGCGTTTTCATGGGCGACCGTTGCCGTGGAAGATGAAACTGGGCGTTTCCGGCTGTCCGAATGATTGCGGGGAAACCTGCATCAAGGATATCGGCCTGATCGGCACACCGCGCGGCTGGCATCTGATGGTGGGTGGAAACGGTGGCAGTCAGCCGCGGCTCAGTCAACGCTTGCTCGAGCATATCCCGGATGATCAACAGGCTGTGGAGGCGGTCGCGCGGCTCATCGACTGGTTTGTTGCCTGCGACCGAAAGTGCCGCTTCGGTAAGCTTCTCCAGGACTTTGAGTTGGAAGAGTTACGCCAGGTTGCTTTGGGAGGCTAGCTCAGATTTTAAGCGACGGAGCAGAAAATCCCGGAATTATGTTAAAGAGTATCAATTTCTGCTAAATTGGGTATAATTATACGTCATCCAGAAACGGACTGGATGGAGTGGCTCTAGTGGCTGATCGGTATGCTGCTGCCACTTGGGGAAAACATTTATTGATAGTTTGACTGTTCGGAGAGGACAGGTTTAATCGGTTGCCGTGCAGATAGAGCTTCAAAAAATACTTAATTACTCGCTGATGGTCCTGGCGGTGTGTGGTGGTGTCATTGCGGGCAGTCTGTCTGGCCAGGTTGTCGATCTCCTGTTGACTCGCGACCAGGTTTTACGGCTGGAGCCTTTGGCCGCCCGGCCGGTCGAGCGACAGTTGCGCGAAGCCGATTTCCAAACGATTCTCGATCGCAACCTGTTCGATTCACAGGCCGTTGGTCAGGCGGCAGAGCAGATTGATTTGAGTCGGCAGCAAGCTGTTGCCACGGCTTCCAGCCCGGCTCAGCCGCGGGGAGAAATGGTCCTGATCGGGACGGTAGTCGCCGGTGAAGAGTCTTTGGCATTAATCCAGGTTGGCCGCAAGGCGGGCGTTTTCCGTTTGCAGGATAAGCTGGCACCGGGAGTCGAGCTGATAGAGATTACCCGGCAGATGGCGGTTATCAGCGAGCGTGGTGTTCGGCGAGAACTGCTGCTGAAAACGCGCAACGGAACCCAGGCCAAACAGCTCCGCCAGGCGAGGCCAAATGTCAGCTCAGCAGATGTCCTTGACCTGGGAGAAAACCGCTGGCAGGTATCCAAGGCTGCGGCTGATAATGCCCGCGCCAACCTGAACAGTCTTTTACAGACAGCGCGGATGATTCCTCAGCAACAGAATGGTCAAACCATCGGGTTCAGACTGGTGGAATTGGATAGGGGGTCGTTGCTGGAAAAGATCGGGCTGCGGGTCGGTGACCTGGTGGTCGAGATCAATCAGGTGGCACTGAACAGTCCGGAAAAAGCCTTGCAGATTTTCCAGCAGGTGCGTGAGGCGAACAATATTTCCCTCGGCCTGGTCCGTAACGGTAAAAGAGAAACCTTTGAGTATCGTTTTGAATAGGAGTTTAGCGTGGTGATCCGACGCGGCATAATATTTCTGTTGTCTGCTTTGCTGCTGCTGCCGAGTGTTGTTTTGGCAGATGATCCGGCACAGGCAGTGGAAATTACCCTCGATTTCCAGAATGTCGAGCTGGTTGACATGATCAGCACGATCAGTGAACTGACCGGTAAAAACTTTGTATATGATGAAGGGGTGCGCGGCAAGGTGAGTATCGTGTCGCCGCGGCCGGTCACCATCGATGAGGCCTACAGGTTGTTTAATACCGTCCTCAATGTCAAAGGCTTTACCATCATCCCCTCTGGCAAGGTCAACAAAATTGTCCCGATCCGCAGCGCCAAAGAGGCCAACCTGCCGATCAGTGATGGACGCGGGCTTGGCGAGCAGTTTATCACCCGCATCATCGAACTGAAAAACCTCGATGCCACGGTTGTGGTCGACACCATTTTGCGACCGCTGATGCCGAAAACCAGCCATGTGGTTGCCCATGCGGCTACCAACCGAGTGGTGATCACCGACAGCGCCGCCAACATCAAGCGGCTGGTCAAGATTCTCAGTTCGCTCGACCACTCCTGGGACGGGGATGAAATGGAGATCGTGCAGCTCTATTTCTCCGACGCCGAAGAGACTGCAGCAGTGGTTCTGCAGATTCTTGAAGGGAGTGGCCCGGTTTCGACTTCTCCACGAGGCAAGGCTGCCGCTGGGACCTTTAGTAAAATAGCGTCCGGTCAGGTTATCCCTTATGCTCGAACCAACAAGCTGATGCTGCTCGGCGATCCGAAGTTCATCGTTCAAGCCAAGGAAATTGTTGCCCAGCTTGACGAACGGGCCGATCTGACGCGTGCCGGTGTGCATGTTTACTATCTGGAGCATGCCGAGGCGGAAGGGCTTTCTGAAACCCTCAATCGGATTCTTTCCGGTGCCGGTAAGGCGGCGGCTGGGCAGAAGGCGGTTGACAGTAAGCTATTCGGTGATGTCAGCATTACCGCCGACAAGCCGACCAATGCGTTAATCGTTAATGCCACCGCGGAGGATTACGACGGCGTCAAGGAGCTGATCGCTCAGCTTGATATCAAGCGCAAACAAGTTTTTGTCGAGGTCCTTATCCTCGAACTGACTATGGATGCAGTGTTGGAACTTGGTGCTTCGTTACAAGGTGCGGTCGATTTAGGCTCTGATAGTGTGGTTTTTGGCGCAAGTAATCAAGGAGAAGGAGGGATCGGGCAATTTGTCCCAAATGACTCAAGTATTCCGAGTGTGCTGACACAGGCGGTACAGGGAATCCTGCTGGGCGGGTTGTTTAATCCTATTACCACCGTTGTGAATGGAGAAACTGTAACCATACCGGCGCTGTCGGCGCTGATCCAATTGTCGGAGAATGATACTGATGTCAACGTTCTCTCCGCTCCTCGCTTATTGACCTCCGATAACGAAGAAGCGGAGATTGTGGTTGGCTCCAATGTGCCTATTATCACCTCTAAGTCGAAGGACAATGACGGTAATCCGATCAATTCGGTTGAACGGCAGGATGTTGCTCTGACTCTTCGCTTTACCCCGCAAGTCACTGAAGGGGATTTGGTCCGTTTGAAAGTCTATCAGGAAATCAGTGATGTCGTTCCGTCAAGTCAGTCTGTTGGCACTGTCGATGAGGTTGGGCCAACCTTTAAAAAACGGCTGCTTAAAAACTCGATTGTTGCTCGTGATGGCAAAACGGTGGTGCTCGGTGGTCTGTTCCAGACCGACCGCACGGAGATTAAGACTAAGGTTCCATTGCTCGGTGATATTCCGATCCTTGGCCACTTGTTCCGCAGCTCTTCAAGCAATGAGGTTAAAACCAGTCTGCTGATATTTATAACGCCTAAAGTGATCCGTAACAGTGAAGACCTGGAGCGGATTACCAATGAAAACCGGGCTAATTTCCATTTGTTCAATGAGGAGAATGGAGCAGACTTATTTGAAGCCGAACAGCAGTTCACTGATCCTGCCGAAAAGGCAGCGCTGAAAGTTGGCGGGGAATAAGCCATGAGACCGATGCGCTGGCGTCAGCTCGGCGATATCCTGGTGCAGGACAAGGGTGTTTCCGAGGAAGTGGTTCGCCAGGCACTGCGTGAGCAGGAGAGTAATCATCTCAGGCTCGGAGAGATCATCCGCGAGAAGGGGATTGCCAGCGAATCTGTCCTGGCCGAAGCCCTGGCGACGCAGAGCGGCATGGAATATGTCGCAGAGCCGGCAGTGAGGTCGAGTGCTCTGCACCTGCTGACCACGGTGCCGATCGCCTACGCCAAAGAGAATCTCGCCGTACCGCTGGAGATTGAAGGGCAGAATATCCGTCTGGCGGTCGCCGACCCTAACAATAATCGCATCCTCAACGATCTGTCGGTGTTAACCGGCTGTCGAATCATCCCCTGTCTGGCTTCCCCCGAAAAACTGCTACAGGCGATCAACCAAGGTTACGAGACCCTCTCTGGTGGCGGTGACAACAGCATGTCCGATATCTCTAACGGGGATGTCGATATGAATGCGCCGGTGCAGATGGAGGATCTGCTAGATACCAGTGATGAAGCGCCGATTATCCGTTTTGTCAACGGCCTGGTGACCCAGGCGTACCGGCAGCGGGCCAGCGATATTCATATCGAACCGTTTGAAACCGAGATGGTGGTTCGCTACCGGGTCGACGGGATTCTCTACGAGGTTCAGCGGCCCCCGGTCAGGGCGTTGCCGAATATCGTCTCACGTATAAAAATCATGGCCAATCTCGATATCGCCGAAAAGCGTTTGCCGCAGGATGGCCGGTTTACGGTGCGGATCGCCGGTCGTCAGGCCGATGTCCGGGTTTCCACCCTGCCGACTGCTTTTGGCGAGCGGGTGGTGTTGCGGCTGCTCGACAAGAGCACGGAAATGTTGACCCTCGAGGATATCGGAATTGATTCCCTGGCGTTGCCGCTGATCGACAAGATGATTCACAAAAGTCACGGGATCTTTCTGGTTACCGGACCGACCGGTGCCGGTAAAACCACAACCCTCTATTCCGCTCTGAGTGAAATCAATTCCAAGGAACAGAACATCATCACTGTTGAAGATCCGATTGAATACCAATTGCCTGGAGTCGGTCAGATTCAGGTCAATCCGAAGATCGATCTGACCTTTGCCCAGGGCCTGCGTTCGATCTTGCGCCAGGATCCGGATGTGATCATGGTCGGTGAGATTCGTGATGGTGAAACGGCAAAGATTGCTGTGCAGGCGGCTTTGACCGGGCACCTGGTGTTTTCCACGTTGCACACCAACGATTCAGCCGGCGCGCTGGCCCGCCTGGTGGAGATGGGGGTTGAGCCTTTTCTGGCTGCTTCGGCGCTGGTCGGGGTGCTGGCCCAGCGGTTGGTGCGGACCATCTGCCCCCATTGTCGCGTCAGTTATCAGCCGGATGAAAAATTACTGGAGGAACTTGCCGAGGGGAGCAAACTGCCAGATGGAGCGACTTATTATCGGGGCCGCGGTTGCAGTCACTGTATGAAGGTCGGCTATCTGGGACGGACCGGTCTGTACGAACTGCTCGAAGTGACCGATCCCATCCGGCAACTGGTGACCGGAAATGCCGATGCGGCAACGATTCGTCAACAAGCGCTGAAACTGGGCATGCGGCCGTTGCGTGCAGCCGGGTTGGCGAAAGTGCTGGCGGGCCAGACCACGGTTGAAGAAGTGTTGCGGGTTACCCAGGAGGAGGTCTAGCCGGTGGCGCTTTACGAATACAGCGCCCTTGATGGACAGGGGCGGCACCAGCGCGGAGTTGTAGAAGCTATCGGGCAGAAGGCGGCAAGCCGTAAACTTCGCGATCAGGGCCTGTTCCCGACCAAGCTGTCGGTTGCCGGCCGAACGCGGGAGGTTGGCAAGCAATCCTTTTTCAAGCGGATCGACGCAGTCACGCTGGGTGTTGCCACCCGACAGTTGTCCACCATGCTGACTGCCGGGATGCCGCTCGATGAGGCTTTGGCCACGGTGGCGGGTCAGCAACAGGGAGCACTCGGCCCGGTTTTGAGCCGGGTGCGGGATGATATCCTGCAAGGGAGTGCCCTGCACCTGGCTTTACAGGCCCAGGCGCCGATTTTCCCGCCGCTTTACACCAACATGGTCCAGGTTGGCGAAGCGAGCGGTACTCTCGATAAGGTTTTGCTGCAACTGGCCGAATATATGGATGAACAGGCCCGGTTCAGTGCCCAGTTTCGCGCCGCCTTGACCTATCCGCTGTTGATGTTTCTGGTCGGCAGCGGCGTGCTGTTGTTTCTGATGACCTTCGTGGTGCCGAAGATCACGCGCATGCTCGAGGATCTGGACCAGGCATTGCCTCTGCCGACCCTTTTGCTGATGTCGATCAGTGGTTTTTTGGCCGATTACTGGTGGCTGCTGCTGGCGTTGCTGGTCCTGCTGCTCTGGCTCGGGCGACGCTACGCATTGACCAGCAAAGGGCGACTCTGGTTTGATGAAATCAGGTTCCGGTTGCCGCTGCTCGGGACGCTGAGCCTGCAGAATGCGACGGCACGTTTTGCCCGCACCACGGCGACTTTGTTGCGCAGCGGGGTGCCGTTACTGACGGCGCTGGAAATCGTGCAGGGCCTGCTTGGAAACCGTTATCTGCAGCAGGCTCTGGAAGTGGTACGGGAAAAGGTCACCGAGGGGGCCGGTTTGGCCGAGCCGTTACGTGAAGCAGGGGTCTTCCCCGGGATGTTGCCGCAGATGGCGGCGGTCGGTGAACGCAGCGGTGAACTTGAGGGGATGTTGATCAAGGTTGCGGAAATTTTCGAACATCAAGTGCAGACCCGCCTCAATGGGCTGATGGCATTGCTCGAGCCGCTGATGATCCTGGTGATGGGTTCAGTGGTCGGGTTTATTGTCCTCGCCGTGCTGTTACCGATATTTCAGGCCAGCCAGGGGATGGGTTAAATGGAGAAGAAATTATGAAGCATATTCTAAAAATGGGCCAGCGCGGTTTTACGCTGATCGAGATTATGGTGGTGGTGGTCATTCTGGGGATTTTGGCAGCGATTGTGGTGCCGCGTTTGCTCGACGAACCGGAAAAAGCCCGACGCACATCGGCGGCCACCCAGATCCGCAGCTTTGAAGAAGCCTTAAGCATGTTCAAACTGGAGAACGGTTTTTATCCTTCGACCGAGCAGGGCTTAAAGGCGTTGGTCGAGAAGCCGACCAGTGGCCGCATCCCCAACCGCTACAAGGCTGGTGGCTATATCAAGAAAATCCCTCTCGATCCATGGGGGTATGAGTACCGTTATCTATCCCCGGGAGCGCATGGTGATTTCGATCTGTTCTCTTACGGGCCTGACGGTGAATCGGGAGGAGAGGGTGAAAATGCCGATGTCTCCAACTGGAACCTCGAATAAACAGGCCGGTTTTACCCTGATCGAACTGATCCTGGTGGTCAGCCTGCTGGCGATGGTCAGTCTACTCAGCCTGCCGTTGATGATGGATCGGGGCGACAGTGCCGAACGGCGCAGCTTGCGGCGGATTGCGGGGGTGGTGAAACAGCTCTACAACGAAGCGACATTAACCCGTGATGAGCATCTGTTGACCTTCGATCTAGATCGCAACCGGCTGACCGCGTTTCGTCTCGTTGACACGAATGGGCGGGTTGAAAAGGAGTCCTTCGGCAAAGAGGCGTCCGTTTCGCCGCTGAATCTGCAGCAGGTCGATATTGAAGGGAAGGGGAGTTTTCGCAGCGGCCAGATTTCAGTGCGGATTTTTCCGCTCGGCTGGATGGAGCAGACGCAAGTCTCTCTGAGTTCAGAATCTGGAAGAATTACCCGGCTGGCATTTTCGCCCTTGACCGGATCGACGAAGATTAATGAAGAACCTCAGGCACTGCGATAAAGGGTTTTCCCTGCTCGAGGTGATGATTGCGCTGGCGATTGTTGCCATCGCCCTGGTCACCCTGCTCGGCTTGTCGAACCGGACAATTCTGGTGCAGGATCGGGTGCAGAAGCTGACCCGGGCGACCTTACTGGCACAGCAACTGATGAGTGAGCAGGAGCTGCGACCAGCCTCAAACCTGGGTTGGGAACCGCAGGAAGATGTTTTCGAAGCGCCTTTCGAGGAGTTTCGCTGGGAAATCAGTTATCAGGACACTCTGATCACCAAGGTTAAGCAGGTGACGGTGACGGTGCTCTGGGGTGCGGCCGAGCAGAACGAAATGGTTGAACTGGTTTCCTTTGTGCCACAGGAGACCGGGCAATGAGAAAGGATTGCCGCGGTTTCACCCTGATCGAAGTGTTGCTGGCGATCCTGATCGGGTCATTGCTGCTGACGACTATTTATGGCACCTTCAGTTCGGTCAGTAATGCCAAGAATCAGCTTGAGCAGGAGGGCGAGGCCTATCATCAGGTGCGGATATTTTTTGATCGCATCGGTGGTGAATTGAGGAGCCTGCGTCTGACTCCGGTCAACAAGCAGCCGGTTCTGATGTCGGACAAGACCTTTGAAGGTGAAGCAGCGCTTGAGTTCAACACCGAGCTGGTTTCGCCGCTGCTGCAGCAAAAAGGGGGGATTTCGAGAGTTCGCTATGAGCTGCGGCAGGAAGAAGAGCTTGCCACCATTTACCGTAGCGAACAGGTGTTGTTAGCGGATCTGGCACCGTCTGAAGCCCTTCCCTTTGTTGAGGGCCTGAAAAGTTTTCAGATCCGTTATTATCAAAAAGGCTCCTGGCAGGATAAATGGCTCAGTCATAGCCTGCCAGAGATGCTGGAAATCACTCTGGAGCTGGAAGTTTCTGGCCGGAACATCCCCTTTCGCAGCAGCTTTGTGCTGCCGGGGAAAAGTTGATGAAGTGCCTGCGTAACCAGGATGGGATGGCCTTGTTATTGGTGCTGGTGGTGATCGCTCTGCTCAGTGCTCTGCTTGCGGAGTTCTCTTTTTCGACACTGGTTGATCTGCGTGCCACCGAAACCTTTCGTGACCGGACCCGTTCTTATTACCTGGCGCGGGGTGGAATCGAGGCAGCGCGGATGATCCTGCAGGAAGATAAGAATGCGTTTGATCATCCGTCGGAGTTCTGGGGTGACCCGATGGGCAATATACCGGCTGGTGAAGGTGACGTCAGCTTGACGATCAGCGATTTGAGCGGCCGCTTCAATCTCAACGGGGTTGCGGACAATCGTGGCAATCCCTTGGCAGGCTATCATCGTTTCGTTGCTCTGTGTGAAGAGGTGCTGGACGTCGATCGGGTGCAGGGGGAACAACTGGCTGACGCGTTGGTGCATTGGTTCAACGCTGACCGTACCCAGGTGACTCCGGATGATGGTTATTACAACGAACAGCAGCCGCCTTACAATCGCAAGGGGGCCAAGCTCGATACCGTTGATGAACTGCACCTGCTCCGTGGTTTTGACAGCAATATTGTCCAGATGCTGCAACCCTACCTGCGGGTCAGCGGTGAGCAGCAGATCAATGTCAATACCGCTCCGGCAGAGGTGCTTTACGCCTGGCAGTTTTCGGATGCAGAGGGGAATATCGAGATTGTTTTTGATCGCCAGGACATAGCGGCGCTGATCGATCACCGCCAGCAATCGCCCTATCGACAGCTGAATGACCTGGCGCTGGCGGAGGGGGTCGGGGATCGTTGGTCCGCCGCCTGGCGACTTGACTCGATCAGCGTCAAAGGAAATCTCTATCAATTGGTCAGCCGGGGTCGGGTCTATCAAGGTTCCAGGTTGGCAACGGCGACGGTACGGAAACAGGGCAATCAGCTGCTCAGTCTGAAAGTGGAATAGTTCATGTCTAAACGTTACGTCGGTATCGATATGGAGGGGACAGAGGTTCGGTTGGCAGCACTGACCGTGACCGCTGGCAGGATCGAAGTTGTCCTCGACAGTCGCAATTATACCAGCCCGGAGGAGACGGCCGAAGCGATTCGCGAAATGCTCGGGGGGGAGCTGGGCCTCGGTGATCGACTGGTGACCGCGCTCCCCTGCCGGGTTGGGCTGTTTCGCCGTTTGCGGTTTCCGTTTCGCGAAAAGAGCAAGATCAAAGCCGCTTTGCCGTTGGAGTTGTCGTCGCAGCTACCGGTTCCGCTGGAAGAGCAGCTGATCGCTTTTACTTCGCCGCGGGCGCGGGAAAACGATTATGAAGTCGATGCCCTGGTTGTCAATCGTCTTGAAGTTGACGATATGCTGCTGCATTTTCCCAATCCGGAACAACATCCCCGCAGGATCGATTATTTCCCCTTTGCGCTGTTGCCGGTTCTAGGTGATCAAGAAGGGGTTTTGATCTATTGTCGACGCCTCGAAGTGGTGGTGGCGCTGATTTACGATGGAATGGTCTGGGATTATCGGTTGCTACCGGGCACCAGTGAGTTGGCCGAAGAGGAAGTCCTCGACTTTATCGCCAACCAGGTCAGCCAGTTGGAGAATGCCGTTGGCTGCGAGGATCTGCCGCTTTGGGTCATCGGCGCCGGCGTGACCGAAGGGTTGCTAACTGAGCTGCAACAATCCGGGCGCACCATTTTGCCGCCAGCAGAAGAGGTTTTCGGTCCGGACCTTCAATGTGGGATGGCCCCGGCTGCGCTGTTAGCGCTTGCGGAACTGCGCTCAAGTAAAAAAGGGGATCAGATTAATTTTCGACGCGGGGAATTTGCCGCCCGTGGGCAATTGGAAATATTTCGCAGCAAACTGATCGTGGCGGCCCTGTTGCTGCTGGTGGTGTTGGTTGGGGGGGCCTTCAGCATGCATCTTGGCTATCTGCAGAAAACCCGCGAACACGCTCAGCTCAAACAGCAAATGTCACAAATTTTCCGCCAGACGATGCCGCCGGGTACAACTGTTGTTGATGTTTCGTTGCAGATGGAGAGTCATCTCAACGAATTGCAGAAACAGGTGCAGCTGTTCGGGCTTGGCGGCCAGGGCGCGGCGACGGTTCTGCAGAGCCTGTCACAAATCATCGATCCGAAGATCCGTGTCGATCTGCAGGAATTCAATTTCAGTAACGATATTGTCCGCCTGGTCGGGAATACAGATTCTTTTGATGCCGTTAACCAGATTGCCGAACAGCTCGGTAACAATCGCCTGTTCGAGCAGGTCGAAATTGCCGATGCCAAACTCGCTGCCGACAACAGTCAGGTCGATTTTGAACTGCAGCTGCAACTATTCGGGGGAGGGGAACAATGATTAATCGACTGACCCCCCGCGAAAAGTGGATTGTGATCGGTGGCCTGGCAGTCCTGGGCCTCGTGTTTATCTGGTATGCCCTGATCAGCCCCTACTTTTCAACCATGGCTAACCTGGATCGCCGGATTGCTGCCAATCAACGCAACCTGACCAAGGTGATGCGGATGAGCGAACAGATCACCCGCTTGCGGCAGCAGATGGCCAGTGCCGACCAACGTCGTACCGGCAATAAACCGCTCTTTTCGCAGGTAGAAAGTTTGGCCGAGCAGACCGGAGTTCGCGAACAGCTGCTGGCAATGCGGCCGCAACCGGCAACCACCCAAGGCGAGTTTCGTCAGCAACTGGTGGAGATCCGGCTGGAAAAATTGTCGCTTGGCCAGCTGGTTAAGTTGCTGCACGCGGTGGAATACCGTAGCGGTGGTGTACAGGTGAAGTCGTTGCGCGTCAAGCCGCGTTTCGAAAGCCGTTCGGAGCTCGACGTTAATATGGTTCTGATGTCTTTGGAGAAGCCATGAGTCTGTTAGAACTTATTCGTCCCGGACAGCAGTTTATGGCTGGTAACCGCAGATTGTTTCTTTTCTGCCTGTTCCTGTTTCTGGTCAGTGGGTTGTTCTCTTTCTGGTTCTTCTTTCCAGCGCAGATGGTACAACGTTACCTGGTGCAGGAGCTGATACAGCAGACCGGCCTGAAAATGGAGGGGAGCGAAGCGGAGATGCTCTTCCCCCTCGGTTTGGAAATGGATCTCTCCGTCGATTCCGGCCGGAGTGAACTGACCCCACTCAACTTTGAAGATCTGCAATTGACTCCGGGCTGGACCCGGCTTTTGTCGGGGACGACGGCTGTCGATCTGCAGGCCGGTTTTAGCGGTGGCCTAGTCGAGGCTGAGGCTGAGGCTGAGCGGAGTGGATATTTGCTGCTAGAGCTGGAAAATGTAGAGCTTCTCGGTCTGCAACAGCCTCATTTGCCTTATCGGTTCCAGGGCCAAGTGGACGGAACTGTCACGCTTGCGGATACCGCAGCGGGCCTGAATGGCCAAGGAGATTTCAGTCTGCGCCTGCGCGAGTGTTATCTGCTCGGCCTGGAACGTCTCGGCCTGCCGGAGCGTTTATCTTTAGGGTTCATTCAGTTGGAGGGAAAATTCAATCAGCGCAGACTCAGTCTCGAAAAGGTTTTGTTGACTGAAGGGACCATCGAGATGAGTGGAGGCGGAACCCTGCTGGTTGCCGACACTCCGGAACAGACCCGGATCAACCTGAATATCCGTTTACATCCCACCCAGTCATCTCCGGAAAGTCTGCGCGATTTGCTCAATCTCAGCGGGGTGAAGCCGACTACTGACGGTAGCTACCTGCTGCGGATCGCTGGAACGCTGGAACGTCCGGTTCTCCGCTAAGGGGTTTCGAGTTAACCTATTGAAAATAAAGCAGTTCCCTTGCCGTACAAAAAAATATTACCGAATTGGTCATTTTTCTCTTGCAATTGAAAACGGTTATCAATATAGTGGTTTTCAAGCAAGGCCTGTTGTGGCAGGCGGGTCGAGCTCATTTTCATACTCCTTTCGTGGTATAGAAAAAACCGGCTGCGGTGCCTCCCCGCAGCCGGTTTTTCTGTTTCGGTCTTTTCAGGGAATTGCTTACTGCTCGTCATCCGGGGTGACCAACTCACCGATGAAAAGGCTGCCATTATGGATGAACACGCAGGCCGGTAATCCCTCTGCCAGTTGATAAAGGCGTTGGGCGTAATCCTTTTCTTTCCCCTCTTCGGGAGTCGCCAGTCCGAGCAGCACCAGATCGGCATCGGCGCTCTGCTCCAGGATCATCTCTTTGACGCTTTCCCCTTCCGCTTTGATAACCACCAGAACCTCGGCATCGATGCGAATTTCCGGAATCAGCTTGTTGAGGAAATTCGCTGTTGTCTCGGCCATCAGTTCATTGGAGGCTACACTGAGGATGCGGATCCTGCTGTCGCGCCACTCCGGATTACAGCTGAGCAGGTAGGCGAGCAGCAGCATCAGGTCACCGTTGCGTTGCAGACCACCCCACCAGATGTCGACCCGGCGCCTCTGGCCTTCTTCAAGCGGTGACAAAGGTTTAACCCGACCGATCAACAGCGACTGATTGAGATGTTGAAGCCGGCGGATGATCTTCATAAAGGCGGTCATCCGTTCCAGATCGTCCGGCCAGCCGAGAATGACCGTGTTGCACTCAATCCCGGTGACCCCGTTGGCCTGAGCGACGGCTACGATTCCCCGCTCGATATTCTGGACCACGTTGACTTCACCGAAAGCGGGGATCCCTTCGCGGCGCAGGACCTGTTGGATATGCTGCTGGCGTTGCCGCAGATCCAGCTCGATCTCCAGCAGGTCGCCCTGGAGCAGCTCACTGACCGTAACCACCCCCCGCTCTTCGCTGAACCAGGCGGCATAACGGACCAGATCGAGCCGTTTTTCGATATCGCCGACAAAAACCAGGACATGCGGCCGCCAGTTACGGGCGGTCATCGGTTTCTCGGCCAGTTTCAGCAACGACCAGCGTACCAGGGCCTGGTAGATGTCGCGGCGGATATCGCCGCGGGCTTTGAAGCGCAGCCGTTTTTTCAGCCACAGCCAGAGCAGAAGTTCGATGCTGATGGCGATCAGGCTGGCCGGAAGATGGATCAGCATCATCACCGCAAAGCAGGCCAGGGCAGCGAGCAGGCTGAGCCACCAGGGAACATCGACCCGCGGGCGCCAGGATGGGTTTCCGGACAGCTTTTCCAGGGCCGCAACCAGATTGATGATGCCGTAGACGCTGAGGAAAAACATAGTGACCACGGTGGCCACCGAGTTCAGGCCGCCAAGAAAAACCGCGCCGAGAGCCAGCAGCAGGGTCACCAACAGACCGAACACCGGTTCCGAGCTGTCCCGGTTTTTACCGCCAGCCAACAGGCGCGGAGCCAGGTGGTCGAGAGCTAAGGCCTGCAGAGTGCGTGGGGCGCCAAGCATCGAGCCGACCGCTGAAGAAAAGATTGCTCCCCAGAGGCCGGGCAGGATCAGCCAGGGGCCGAAAAGGGCGATCTTGGTCCAGATTAAGGGTTCGTCACGCAGTGCTGCGGGTTCTGCACCCAGAATCAGAAAAAATGGGATCAGCAGGTAGATGGCAAAGCCAGCCAGAACCGCATACAGGGTGCCACGCGGTATGGCCATGCGCGGTTCTTCCAGGTCACCGGAGAGGCTCAGTCCTGCCATGATCCCGGTCACGGCCGGAAAGAAGATGGCGAATACGGCCCAGAAGCCGACCTGCGGTAACGGCAACGGATCGCTGGCGCTGGTGACCGTGTCACCGAATATTGCCCCCAGAATGAGAGCTAACAATGACACGCCGATCAGAGCCATAATCGGGACCTGGCTGCGGAGTGCCGCGCTGGCTCCGCGGAAGGCCAGGGCCGCGACCAGAATGATGATAACCAAAGTGCAGGGGATCAGCGGCGCCGCGGGCCAGACCAGGCGTAGCGATTCAGCAAGGCCGAAAGCATAAAGGGTGACGGAAAGGGCTTGGGAGAGAAACAGCGGCAGGCCGATGGCTCCACCGATCTCCAGGCCCAGGCTGCGAGATATCATAAAGTAGGCACCACCGACTCCAACCCGTGAATTGGTCGCGACCGCCGACAGGCAGAGTGAGGTGACCAGGGTGATGGCGTTAGCCATACTGACAATCAGCAGGGTTTTCCAGATGCCAACCTGGCCGACCACCCAGCCGAAACGAAGGTACATGATGACGCCGAGGATGGTCAGCATGGTCGGGGTGAAAACGCCGATAAAGGGACCGAGTTTATTGCTGGAGCGGCGCAGTTTCTTGGCGGGAAAGAATATGCGCGCAAATCGTTGCATGAAAGGGGTGTCGTTGAGGTGCCGACCCATGCGATCTCCAGAGAAGAGCCAGTTGATTGATTGCAGAAATATTCGCTAGTTAATTATTAGCAGGTTTTCAGGTAGGTGCCTATTTGTTCATCAAATAATCGTAAAATTTTTTCTGCTCATTCGCTTTTGCCGTCGCTGCTGAAGCGATAACCCCGGCCCCTGACAGTGAGAAAATGGCGCGGTTTGGCCGGGTCGATCTCGAAATATTTCCGCAAGCGAACGATGAAATTGTCGAGGGTTCTGGTTTCGGTGTCCGGTTGCATGCCCCAGACCGATTCCAGCAGTTCTCCGCGGGTGATCAATTTTCCTTCGTTGTTGATAAATAATTGCAGCATCTTGATCTCCAGTTCAGTCAATTGCAGTTGACCGTTGGCCGTGTCGGCCAGGTGGCTGCCCAAGTCGATCCGGTTGCTGCCGAAGCTGATCAGGTTATCTATCCCCGCAGGATGATTCCAGTTGCTGCGCCGCAGCAAACCTGCCACCCGCAACAGGAACTCTTTGAGGTTGAACGGTTTGGCCAGGTAATCGTCAGCCCCTTCTGACAGCCCGGCAACCCGGTCCGCTTCCTCGCCCCGGGCGGTGAGCATCAGGATTGCAACCTGGCTGCCTTGCCTGCGGATCTGGCGGCAAACTTCCAGTCCATCGATGCCGGGAAGCATCAGATCGAGAATGATCAGTGCGCAGTCGTGCGACTGCAGGTGTTCTAGAGCTGCTTCGCCACTTGCAACATGATCGACCTGGTAACCCTCTTCTTGCAGGTTGTAGACCAGCCCCTGGGCGATATGTGGTTCATCTTCGACCAGCAGGATCGGTGTTTGTTCACTCATCGGGCTGCCTTTTTTTTGCCAGCGGAATGGTCAGGTGAAAGGTGGTTCCGAAGCCGGATCCGGCACTTTGCAACCAGACTTTACCGCCATGCTGGTGAATCGCGTTGCGGACGATAAACAGGCCAAGTCCGCTGCCGCGCACTGGCCCGTCGCCACGGCGGATGCGGTAGAACATTTTGAAGACTTTTTTACTGTGCTTGGGGTCGATGCCACGGCCCTGGTCGGCAAAACTTAAATGTGCCAGGTTGCCGTCACGAAACAGGGTGATGCGTACGGCAGGCGGCCCATCTGCGTAAAAGATGGCGTTTTCGAGCAGGTTGCGCAGCACGGTGTCGATCACTTCGGCATCAAAATTGGCCATCAATCCCGGTTCGATCCGCCACTCCAACTTGCCGCTGCCGCTGATGATCTTCTGGTTTTTCTGCAGGTACTTTTCGACCGCCTGAGAGAGATCCGCGTACTGTCGATTGAGGCTGCTCTCTTTGTGCTCCAGCTTGCCGGCGGTGAGCAGGTTGCTGATCAGGCCGCCGAGGCGGTCGGTATCCTCCTGCATCAATTTAACAAAACTCTGCAACTGGTCCCCTTCGGGCTTGCGCATTTCGATGGTTTCGAGGTGCAACTGGATCGAGGCGAGTGGCGATTTCAGTTCGTGGGTGACCTGGTTGATAAAATGACGCTGGGCGCGGTTGAGTGAGGCCTGTCGCCGCCAGAAAATGAATATGACATAGGTACCGAGCAGGATTGCGACCAACAGGACGATCCCCTCGGCGAGGATAAACCAGTCCGTGGTGTCGGGCAGCCATTCTGCCTGGTAACGGTCGGCTAAATCTTTGAGCTGCTGGTGGCGGCCGAGAAACCAGTAGATCCAGGAGACCAACAAAAAGATCCAGAGCAACTGGATGCCGATAAAGGTAATCAGTGGATGGAAGATGCGGCGGAACAGTTTCATACTTCATCCTAATAGCATCTGCAACCGATCGGAACAAGTGAGTTTTTACACAAATATTACATTTCGTAAACAAACTCGCTGTTAGACTGGGGTACCTCAACAGGACAGGAGTAGATTAATGGTGGAAGGTTTAACAATCGGTCGACACAGCGTTACTTTTCCCGTCATCCAGGGTGGTATGGGGGTTCGGGTTTCCGGTTCCCGGTTGGCCGGGAATGTTGCCCTCTGTGGCGGCATCGGACTCATAGCCGCAGCTGGATTGGCGCTTAACAGTGAACATTATAACGGTAAAAACTTCTTTGCCGCTGACCGTCAAGCGCTGATCGATGAACTTCGCAAGGCTTATGAAATTGCTCCGGACGGGGTTGTCGGTGTCAACGCCATGGTCGCGGTCAGCAATTATGACGATGTGGTGCGAGCGTCCTGTGAAGGGGGTGCCAAGCTGATCGTCAGCGGCGCCGGGTTGCCGATGAATCTGCCAGATTTGACCGCCGATTATCCAGATGTGGCGCTGGTGCCGATCGTTTCTTCGGTCAAGGCGGCGGAACTGATTTGTCGCAAGTGGCATAAAAGCTACCAGCGTTTGCCCGACGCGATCGTGGTTGAAGATCCCGATACCGCCGGCGGCCATCTCGGTGAAAAGCCGGAAGTGATCGGCACCGGTCAGTACGATCAGTACGCGACGGTGCGGGGTGTGAAAAATCTGCTCAAAGAAAAGTGGAACCTGGATATCCCGGTTATTGCCGCTGGCGGCGTCTGGGATCGGCAGGATTTGCAACACGCTCTGGCGCAAGGTGCTGATGGCGTGCAGATGGGGAGCCGTTTTGTGGTCACTGAAGAGTGTGATGCTGATGAATCCTTTAAACAGGCCTATCTCAACTGTACCGAAGAGGATATCGGTCTGATCATGAGCCCTGCCGGGTTGCCGGGGCGGGCCCTGACGGCGAATATCGATCAGGTTCGCCAGCGGGATGTTGATCTCGATATCCGTTGTCCCTCCGGTTGCTTGAAGAAATGTGCCTACAAAACCAGCCAGGAGCGTTTCTGTATTGTCCATGCCCTTGACCGCGCGCAGCAGGGGGATATGCAGACCGGCCTGATTTTCTGTGGCACTAATGCTTATAAAGCGGATCGAATCAGCACCGTTAAAGAGGTTTTCGAGGAACTTTTTCCTGTGGCTGAGCGGGCTGCCTGCTGAAAGTAGCCTGTTAGTCGAATGATTGAAAACCGTGAAACGCCTCTTGTCTCACGGTTTTTTTATTGCTCTGTTCCGGTGGCTTCAATTCTTTGCCAGAGAGAAGATTAAAAGCCCCATCTGCAGGGCATTTTTCTGTATAATCCTCGGACTTTGATGTTCGCCAATGACCCCAGAGGAGAAGCTGGATGTTTCGGAAAATTATCCCCCTGATCTGCTGTCTGTTGACCCTTGCCGTTTGTCAGGCAGCAATGACGCCAGCGACATTTGCCGGTGAAAAAGAAGAGCGGGTTCAGCTGTTGCAGGAAAAATTGAAAAAGCTCAAACAGTTACTGGTCCAGATGGAGGAACAGAAGCTGAAAGAGTCGCCGCCCACGGAAACCCCCTGGGAGCCGCTCCTCGATTTCGGTCTGGAAAGACCCGCTTACGATCAGTATGCCTACCTGGTGACACCGCAGATGAAACAGGAAGACCTGGACGGCATCCTGCAGCAGTTGCACTTTTTCTCCAGCCAGGACGAGCTGAAAGAGCGGGGCACCCTGTTTGTCATTCCGACCCGGCCGTTGGCAGCCGGTGAAGTCATGTCTGTCGCCAAGTACAACCGCGATCTTGCTGCCGCCATGCTGCGTAAAGTTGGGGTCCCTTCGGCTTTGGAAGGCGTCATCATTGTTGCCCCTGATCCACTCAATGAGGAAGGAGTGGCGAATGGCCCGCTGCTGCTGATCGACCTGGTCGGTAGTGACCAGATTCTGCGGTCGCGGATATTTGAATTACTGCAGACAGTCCGGCTTTTTACTGCCGATGGCAGCATTCAGGATTATCTCTGGGAATTGCTGAAAAGTGCTTCCCCGCAATCTTTCTCCGTGTCGGTTGAGGGTGAACGGATGTGGCTGGCGGTCGATAACAACTGAAACCGAAGCGATTCGCGGCAACATCCCAATTCTTGAGTTTAACCACTCATCTGTAGTATCTTGACTGGATTGCATAAGTTTTTGTCTCTTGTCATTCAGATGAGCGGACGACTTTTGCGCAAATCGGTTTTCAAGGAGTAAGCATGAGTTCCGAACAGGAAAAATATATCCCTAAGTGGCTGGCCTGGGAAAGCACCCAGCGCTGCAATCTCAACTGCGTGCACTGTCGTTGTTCTTCCGACATGCAGGCCGCCGAAGGGGATTTTACCACTGAAGAAGCTTTCAAACTTATCGATGACATCTGCGAGGTCAGTCAGCCGGTGATGGTGCTCTCCGGCGGCGAGCCGCTGATGCGGCCGGATATCTTTGAGATTGCCCAATATGGAACCAGTAAGGGCCTGCGGATGTGCATGGCGACCAATGGGACCCTGATCACCGACGAAGTCTGCGTCAAGATGAAAGAGGCCGATATCAAGATGGTTTCCCTTTCCCTTGATGGTTCCACAGCTGACATCCACGATGATTTTCGCAGTAGCCCCGGTGCTTTCGAAGGCACCATCCGTGGTGCCGAAACCCTCAAGCGAAATGGCATTAAGTTTCTCGTCAACTCCTCATTTACCAAGCGGAATCAACACGATATCGGTGATTGTTTTAAATTGGCCAAGAGTATCGGGGCCACCGCCTGGTATATGTTCATGATTGTTCCGACCGGTCGTGGTGAAGAGATCATGAATGAGCTGGTCTCCAAGGAAGATTACGAAGAGATTCTTTCCTGGCACTACGAGCAGGAAAAGAACGAAGACGATATTCTGATGCGGCCGACCTGTGCGCCCCACTACTACCGGATTGTGCCGCAGATGGCCAAGGCCGAAAAGGTCGACTTTAAGCGGCGCAGCCTGACGTTTTCCACCGGTGGTGGCAAAGGCTGTATCGCCGCCCAGACCATCTGCCTGATCGACTGTTTCGGCAATCTCAAGCCCTGCTCCTATTTCCACTCTTCGGTCGGGAACGTCAAACAGATCCCGTTCAAGGATCTCTGGTATAACTCCAAGGTCTTTAATGATCTGCGCGATTTCAAAAAGTACGGTGGCAAATGTGGCGAGTGCGAATTTATTAATGTCTGTGGCGGTTGCCGCGCGCGGGCTGATGCGGTACATGGCGATTATATGGCCGAAGAACCCTTCTGTAACTACATTCCGCCGCGCACGCA